>NZ_JBCGCU010000006.1:0-176828 GCF_038739665.1 Pseudoalteromonas qingdaonensis
AAAATATATTGAAGCCAAAGGAGGCGCTTCTGTCATACCCAAACGAAATTATGGCCAAGATATGGACAAAGAGAGTGTCGATTGGTGTCTTTATAAATATAGGCACTTAGTTGAAAATGCATTCGCACGAATAAAACATTATCGTTCAATATCAACTAGATATGAAAAACTCGCGAGGAATTATGCCAGTATGGTGTCACTGGCATTTTCAATGATGTGGCTGCCGATGTATTGCTGAGTAAAATATGTACAGCAAAGATCAACAGGCCCTAGGCAAAATCAAAGCCTTAGTATAAATAGTCGTCTAAACTTGCCCTTAAGCGTGAATTGGTATTCCTAGCTCAAGGGCAAATTGAAGTATTGTCGCCTGTATTTATCTTATCTCCGGTATAGTGGCCGTTCCCATTGCCACGCGCTTTGGTTTAGGCTCCGTACTTGGTTATCTGATAGCCGGTAATTTATTCCTGGTGATAGGCATAGCCTTAATGATGACATTAGTTGGATTATCGCCGGCTTTAGGTACCTTTATCGCCGGGGTAGTTCTTGCAAATGTGCCACGGTTATTGACCTTAATTATCAACATTTGGAAGCCATGGCACGTATCGGTGTGCATTAGTTTTATGGGGCTGCGACACGGCCTGATCTATTAAATAGTGCCGGAATAGATAAAGCGAAATTATTGGTGATAGCCCTGGACGATAAAAAGCAAATCACCACCTTAACTCAGTACGTTTTGCAGAAATATCCCCATGTTCATGTGTTAGCAAGAGCCATAGACAGACATCATGTTTATCAGTTATGGGCACTGGGTTGCCGTGACATTATCCGAGAAACCTACGACAGCTCATTGCGTATAGGGCGCGCCGCTTATGAAGCGCTTGGCATAAACAGCGAACAGGCAGCAGATATCATTTCCAAGTTCGATTCCTATGATAAGAAAATGATGCGGGTAACCGACGAGGGCTTTGATGCCAACTTGCCGTTTCAGGACAATGATGAGTACGTGAAGCTAGTGAAAGACTATATGCAGCAATACGCGCCGGAATTAAAAGATTTAGTATGAGCCAAATAACAAAGGACTTTACCTTATTAATCTTTTTAAACACCCTATTTAACATAACATAAATTATAGGTTGTTTAGGTTTATGTCCAGCAGCACAGATCTACGCGCCTATATATGTCCAATACTAGACGGTATCGGACATTTTAATGGTTTCTATAAATCTTATTCAGCTCTTTTCTATAGCACTAACAATGATCTGATACAGCGGCTATAGCTTCACATTAAATTTCGATTAAATTCACTATAAGTGTTCAATCATGCCTTGGTTGTATTGAGCAAATGCGCCTTATCGCATAGTATTGTTTAAAACAGCAATAAAAAAGATGCATTATGGAGTTTGTTCGCCCGCTGGAGCCAATTCTGATCATCGACCATGATCAGTCCATGCGCAGTTCTTTAGCCGCGATTCTCACCGACCTAGGTTATGACCAGATCACCGGTAGCGCGGATATTAACGACGCTAAGCCTTTACTCGCTCAACTCGATCCCAAGGTTATCTTTGTTGATATTGCCTTACCCGACTGCGACGGTTGTGACATTATCAGCTACCTGTCGGAGCTGCATCCGCACAGTAAAATCATTCTTTGTGCTGACCATAACTCTTACGAGAATGTTGAGCACAACTGGGAATTTGGCGCCGAGGAATACATAAGTAAACCCTTTAATGCCAATAAGGTCGACATGGTTATGAAGCGTTTAGAGCTTAATTAATCCCTATGCAAGAAAAATTAAAACAACTGACGCTGGGCTTAGCGGATGTCATCTATGGCAAAGAGCAACAAATAAAACTCGCTTTATGCGCCATGCTGGCTCGCGGCCATTTATTGCTTGAAGACCTGCCAGGCATGGGTAAAACAACTTTGTCTCACGGTCTAGCGCAAACCCTGGGCATGAGTTATCAACGGATTCAATTTACCAGTGACTTATTGCCCGCTGATATTCTCGGCGCCAGTATTTTTAATACCAAAGAGCATAAATTCACGTTTCACAAAGGCCCTATTTTCAGCCAAATTGTGTTGGCGGATGAAATCAACCGTGCCGGCCCTAAAACTCAAAGTGCCTTACTTGAGGCCATGGAAGAAGGCTGTGTCAGTATTGACTCCGAGCGCTACACCTTACCCGAGCCTTTTTTCGTAATTGCCACGCAAAACCCCCAGCATCAATCCGGGACTTTTCCTCTCCCGGAATCCCAGCTGGATCGCTTTTTTATGCGCCTTAGCCTAGGCTTTCCACCGGCAGACGCAGAAAAACTGCTGATAAAAGGCCAAGGCCCGCAAAGGCACAAAACCATAGAACCTATTATCAGCTGCGCCGAACTGCAACAAATGCAAAATCAGGTGGATAATATCAGTATCGCCAATACCGTGGTTGATTATATTCTCGCCTTGGTGACTCTGACTCGTCATGACCGTAATATTACCCATCCTTTATCACCGCGAGCCAGTATTGCTCTGGCCCAAGGCGCTAAAGCCTGGGCGTTTTTGGAAGGCCGGGATTATGTGATGCCCGAGGATGTGCAGGCAGTATTTGCCAGCATCTGTGAACATCGTATCAATCCACATGACAATTACAGTCAGGCCAGTGTTTGCGACGATATCTTACGCCGGGTTAAGGTGCCGCTTTAGCATGACCGCCCTGCTGCGCAAGGCATTCGCCCCACTTCACTATCGCTTACAAGATTGGCTGCTAAGAGATAAACATAAAACCACGTCGCTCACTTTAGGTCACAGCACAGTTTATGTGCTGCCCTCAAAGCTGGGGTTTGGTTTTATCCTGGTGGCCGCTCTGAATTTTATACTTGCCGCAAACTATCAAAATAATCTGGTGCAACTGAGCTCCTATTTAATGCTGGTGCTGGTGCTTATGTCTTTGATCCAGTCCTACGCCAATATCAAAGGGCTGCAGTTGCAATTCAAAGAAGTGGCCAATGGTTATGCCAATCAAGGACGCACTTATCGCCTGAGTCTGGCGAATCAGCAGCGCAACAGCTATGCCATTCAATTACAGTGGCAAGGCAATACGGCTTTAGTTGAGAAGGTCGAAAATAGCAGCCAGGATGTCTCCATCCAATGCGCTAAACAAGCCCGTGGTTATTATAAGGTACCGAGATTAAAGGTGTTTTCCACCTATCCATTTGGCTTAGCCAAGGTATGGAGCTACCTCGAAGCAAACGCCGATTATTATGTTTATCCGGCTCCTCTGCCCCATAATCATGGTTTAAGTAAACAAGCGCTTGATGACGCGCCGCAACAAACTTCCGGTACTTTAAGCCAGTCCGGTAATGATGAGTTCGATGGTCTTAAAGAGCATAAACAACTCGCCGATTACCGCCGTGTTTCCTGGAAACACTTTGCCAAGCGTGAGCAGCTTTTAGTCAAAGAGTTTATTACCGAGGCCGACAGCGCCTACGTGGTTGATTTTGAGCAGTTTCCTGGCGATGTTGAAAACCGCTTAAGCCTAATGGCTTATAGTATTGAGCAGGCGCAAATCCAACACACTCCCATAGCCATCAAACTGCCTGGCCTTACGCTTGCCTGTGATAACAGCGATGAGCATTATCTCAAGGCGCTGCGTGCCCTCGCCCTTTATCAAAAGTCGGGCTCACACCATGAGTAATTTTGCCAGCACTGCCCTTAGCTTTATTTATATCGGCATCCTGATGATGTTGGCGGCCGAGTTGCCGACCATGCTGTTAAGCCTGCTGCTACTGCTGTGCCTTTGGAACCTGTTATTAGCAAACAAGGGGCTCAAACGCCCAGCCATGCTGGTGACCAATATTCTTGCCGCAGCCTTATTGGCGGTCCTCTTTATTACCGTAAACCTAAAACAAAGTGTCTTGTTATTTGTGATCATGCTGCTACAGGCCAGTATTTTGAAACTGTTGCAGGCAAAGAGTGCGAAACAACAACAAACCGTGATAGTGCTGACGTTTTTCTCTATCTCAACCGTGTTTCTTTATCAACAATCACTTTATAGCACTGTACTTGTAGCCATTTTTTTCGTCACCTTAACCATAGCTCTGGCTAGCCTAAACGGCTTGCCCACCACACGTTTGGCCGTGCGCAAGAGCATTTATTCGCTCTGTATTGCCGTACCTTTAGCAGCCTTAATGCTGGTGTTTGTGCCGAAAATGCCGGCGTTTTGGCAGCTACCCGGCGCTAATACCGCTAAAACAGGCTTGAATGAACGCGTCGACCCCTTTGATATCGCCAGTTTGGCAAAATCCGATGAACTGGTATTTCGCGCCGAGTTTAATGATGAACAAGCAGCTCCGCCCTATTACTGGCGTGCCATGTTACATACCAGTTTTGATGGTAAGGCCTGGGTAAAAGAAAAAGCCCCAACCCATGAGCGTAAAAATATAGATTGGGCTGCCTATACGAATTCGGCGCAAATATACCTAGAAAAAAGCGCCAATCCTTGGCTATATACCTTGGGCGATGGGGTTAGCCGTGCTGCCGATGTCAGAAACATCAATGATGGTTTATTGCTGCGCCAGGACCCATCGGCGTCGAACTTTAAATACCCTTTGCGTTATCGTCCACAATTGTCCGCGGCGCTAAGCCAATCCGAGTATCAGTACTACACCCAATTGCCAGGGCAAGGCAATCCGCAGGCCCGTGCTCTGGCCAAACGTCTTGGTGCAAAAAGCGACAATGCTGACGTATTTGTCAGTGAGCTCTATGATTATTACCGCACTCAAGGTTTTACTTATACTCTGACGCCAACTCCCATTACCAGCACTAACAGCTTGGATATCTTTCTCACTCAGACTCAACGTGGCTTTTGCGGTCATTACGCCAGTGTCAGTGCTTTTATGATGCGCAGCATCGGCATTCCGGCTCGTTTGGTGTCTGGTTATCTGGGTGGAGAAAATGTCGGCGACAGTAATTATCTTTCTGTATATCAATACGATGCTCATGCCTGGGTGGAATATCACAATGGTGAACAATGGCAACGTTTTGATGCCACCTCAGTGGTAGCGCCGGAGCGCTTGAATGGCTCTTTATCTCAGGTCGATGAGCTGCAGCAGGAGTTTCGCGATAATTTGAATCTTGGGCTATTACAGCTAAGTGGCTTCAAATCATTAAACTGGCTGCGGATTCAATTAGAGAAAATCGATTACCGCTGGACCAAATGGGTGCTGGGGTTTGATCAGGAAAAACAAAATAACTTCCTAAAAGACTTGCTAGGGAGTCAGCTCGCACAATACAGTATGGCCCTTGTGGTTATAGGCATTGCCCTGGTATTGTTTGTTGTTTTGCTCCTCAGTTCGCGCCATCGCAAGGTGCAATTGAGCTTCAGTGCTAAGCAGCTGAACAAACTTTTTAATGCGGCTGACACTTCTGCCCTTTTATCACCAGAGCAACTGACGCCGGTGGCGCAATTGAACTACTTGGCGATGCATACGCCGCAACTTAAAACCCAGATGGAACACATTTCACGTTTGTATGTTCAGACCACCTATGAGCAGAAGCCGCTCACAAAAAAACAGTGTTCAGAGCTTAAAAAAGCAGTAAATAAATCAATAAAAATAATAGGTTAAAAATGAATTCAGTCATTGTCGGCGTATTTCTTATGCTGTTATTGACCCTTTTTCGGGTCAATGTCATTGTCGCCATGACGGTCGCGGCGCTTGTCAGCGGCTTGGTTGGCGGGCTTTCCCTTACCGATACGGTTACGGCTTTTAATAACGGCCTCTCCGGAGGCGCCGAAATAGCCTTAAGTTATGCCATGCTTGGTGCCTTTGCCGTGGCCATCGCCAAATCTGGACTGACCAATTTATTGGCAGCGCGCTTATTGGCGTTAATGGGAAAAGAGCAAACCTCAGAGCGTTTTTTATCCTTCGCGATTATGACTGTGGTGCTGTTTTGCGCCTTAAGCTCGCAAAACCTGATCCCCGTGCATATCGCCTTTATTCCTATTTTAATACCGCCGCTTTTGGGAATTTTTAACCGCTTGCAGCTGGACCGCCGCGCCATTGCCTGTATTCTTACCTTTGGTTTAGCCACCGCTTATATGGTACTGCCCTACGGTTTTGGCGGTATTTATCTGTACAATATTTTGCACCTTAACCTGGTTGAAAATGCTTTGGTTATCGACAAAAACCTGGTGCCACAGGCCATGATCATCCCCGCCATTGGCATGTTTGTGGGTTTATTGGTGGCTGTGTTTATCAGCTATCGTCGCAAGCGTGAATATAATCACAGCATAGTGACTGAGGCCAAGTCCTTAGCAGTTGAAAACCCAGGCAAGGTGTTATTGGTTGGCACCTTAGCCATTGTTTTATCCCTGATAGCCCAGTTTATGAGTCAATCTATGATCCTCGGTGGCTTGGTTGGGGTTATGGTTTTTACCCTTTTTGGTATCGTTAAATGGCATGAAAACCAGGATGTGTTTTCTAAAGGCGTGGCCATGATGGCGATGATAGGTTTTATTATGATCTCAGCTCAAGGCTTTGCCGAGGTAATGAAAACCACCGGCCATATCGATACTTTAGTCAGCGGCGCAGCGGATATGATAGCCGGTAATAAGCCTTTGGCTGCCCTGCTTATTTTATTGGTTGGCCTGATGATCACCATGGGCATAGGCAGTTCGTTTTCTACCGTGCCCATTATCGCCGCCCTTTTTGTGCCCTTGTGTTTGCAACTGGGTTTTTCTCCCATGGCCACCGTAGCCCTGGTTGGTACCGCAGGTGCGTTAGGGGATGCCGGCTCCCCTGCTTCGGACTCAACCTTGGGGCCAACTTCGGGCTTAAATGTCGATGGCCAACATGATCATATCTGGGATTCAGTGGTGCCAACCTTTATCCACTTTAATATTCCTTTAGTCCTGTTCGGCTGGATAGCAGCAATGGTGCTTTAGACAAAAAAGCTAGATTCAAAAAGAGCCGCATCGCGGCTTTTTATCTTTTTTAATACTACTAACACCACTATCCGCCATTCCCTTGAAAAACAAGCAATAACCACAAGTTAGGTTAGCTGAGATTAATTAGAACAAATAAATAGTATGATGTGTTCATTGTTGACAGGGAGAATAAAAAAGGGAGCCTTAGCTCCCATTCTTATATCAGTGCATTATATAAATGCTTAGTCTTGAAACCCGTTTATCATTCGCTCACAGACTACAGGAGTTGGTCTGTGGTTTTCATCAACGGCAACAAAGGTGAAGCTACCACGAATAGCTAAATGCTTGTTGTCCTTGTGCATGGTTTCAAGGAAGATTTCCACGTCCACTTTTAAACTGGTGTTACCTACGTGTACAACCTTAGACACTAACTCGGCAAAGGTGCCAGCAGGGATCGCTTCTTTAAAGTCAACGCGGTCTGATGAAATGGTTACCAAGGGCTTGCGACAAAAACGGGTTGCAGCAATAAAAGCAACCTCGTCCATCCAGGCCAAGGCATCGCCACCGAACAAGGTGTTGTGGTGGTTGGTACGCCCAGGAAACACGGTTTTAGTTACATGGGTAATTGAGTCTTGAATACGCTGTGCAACAACGGCTTCTTTATCTAGGGTATTAGTCATTCGTGTTAGCTTCGCTCGCTAAAGTATCTATCATCATAAGTTGCGGGTCTAATCGGGTGTTAAACCAGTTAAAACGCCAGTCTAAATGCGGGCCTGTCACCCGCCCTGTGGCACCAATTTGGCCGATGCGCTCGCCTGTTTTTATCATTTCACCTTTTTCCACCAACACCTTGTGCATATGGATATAGGTTGAACTGATACCGTGGCCATGATCGATAATCACAGTACCACCTGAGTAATATAAATCCGGATGAGCAAACACTACGCGTCCTGGTAAAGGTGCATAGATGGGTGTGCCCGTCTTATTGGCGATATCCAAACCGAAATGAGGGCGTTTAGGCGTACCGTTAAAATACCTTTGACTGCCATACACACCAGAAATACGACCTTTGGCTGGGCGATACACGGGCGCGATAAAATCTGTCAGGTCAGACTCATTGGCGCGGGCCTCACGAACCATGGCGGCATCGCTACTGATACGTGCCAACACCTCTTTAGGTGGTTCTACGTACTTTTGCTCCACCCCTTCGATTTTATCTATCTTGTACTGACGCTGGGTGACGTTAAAATCGAGCTGCTGCCAGTTACCCTGCTTATCAAGCCATTTTAGCTGCTGCTGTAGCTCGGCATCACGGTCTATACCAAAGACAAAGTAACCTTCGGCACTGCGTTTAAGTTCACGCTCAGCAAACACGACTTTTTGCGCATTCAGCAATTGACCAATAAGCATGGCGCCTTGCGTTAGGGTGCCCTTAACCAAGGGCTGGGGCAATTGCGCCGCTTTGGCGGCAACGAGCGAACTGCTAAGGCAGGCAAGCGTAAACAGGCCTGAGCTAATAAGGCGTTTAAGCATAACTGATGGACCCTTTCCCTACCCCTTCATAAGCCGTTACCTTAACCTGCTTATCCGGGTATTCACGTTTTAATTCTTGCGCCATAAAGTCGGCAATACATTCAACCGTGGTATCGCAAGGGAGTACTTCAACACGCTCGGCACTAATAGCCAGCTCAAACTCACCTTGAGTCGAGCGATAGCGGCTGCAAAGGTCGCCCTCTTTGGCTTGAATATGTTGCAGTTGCGTTGCTTCAACCTGATCTTCTGCACTAAGCAGGTAGATATCTTCCCAGCGGTCAGCCCACTGTTTTTGCAGGCGCGGCATTGCCATACCATCAAGCTCTATACCTAGTGTGCTGCGATGACCATGAATAATACGCTGACAATTGCCATCGTGCTTTTTCAAGCCGTGAGAATAATGATAATAGAAGCTGTTACTTGGCTCAGGGCGTAAATGCAAACCCATGCCGGTAACATTGACCGGTAATTGCGGTGTGATCAAGGCAATAAGATGCGTGATTAAGGCCTGCTCATCAATGCGCGGCGCATCGATTTTGCTTACCGCCTGCAGCGGTGCACTCATAGCCAGGTGGTGCTTGGCACCAAAGTGCGCATCAAGAATCACTAAGTCGTCACGCTCAGTCAGGCTTATATCCGCCTGCATTGGCACCGCCAAGGTATGGTCGACGCTGTCATCGATAATGCGCTTTATCTGCTTTTTTACCAAGCCAAAATCCAGCACCATGGACTCATCATTTAAAGCCCCATCCAGGGTCAAATCAACAATCCAACTTTCTCCTACCGGTCCACGGTCGGGACAAAAATATGAAAAATCGATAACGGTAAGATCGTTGACAAACAAAGTCATAGGTCAGCCTAACAAGCAATTGATAATTTTGCCCAAATTATACAGGGGAAAGGGTTAAATTGCTGCCCCTTTGGCGATTTATTGATTTTTTCAGGCCCTATAACAGTGACACAACGACAGGTTCACATAAATTACATAAACAAGGGGTAAAACTAAGGTATAAATTGACTGCTCAGAGTTGTTTAGCGTACATGTGTACGCTAAAGTAGCTGCAAATTTTCAAACAATAAGTGTGATATGGAACGTAAGAATAGCTACTCGAAAGAAGACTTGGTGTTGTGTGGTGAAGGCAAAATGTTCGGTGAGAACAACTGTCGTCTGCCTAGCGATAATATGTTAATGATGGACCGTATCGTTTCTATTACCGAAGACGGTGGTGAGCACGGTAAAGGCCAGATCATAGCCGAGCTGGATATTGACCCATCACTGTGGTTCTTTGACTGTCACTTCAAGGGCGATCCGGTTATGCCTGGTTGTCTTGGCCTTGATGCTATGTGGCAAATCGTCGGCTTTTTCTTAGGTTGGTCAGGTGGCCCAGGCCTAGGTCGCGCTCTCGGTGTGGGTGAAGTGAAATTCACAGGTCAAATCCTACCTACGGCGAAAAAAGTAACCTATCGCATCGATATGAAGCGCGTTATTAAGCGTAAATTATTTATGGGTATGGCCGATGGTACTGTAGAAGTAGATGGCCGCGTTATCTACGAAGCAAAAGATTTAAAAGTGGGTCTTTTCCAAGATACCAGCGCGTTTTAATCGCCCCTGGTAACCAAAGACCACAAAAAACGCCGCTTTATAGCGGCGTTTTAATTGATAATTTAGACTTTAAATTGAGCTCGTTCTTCGATGGCTTCTCGCCACCCGCCAAGCCATTGTGATCGCGGGTCGAGTTGCTGGTAGGGGCAGTTTTCTTTTGAGCGGCCTGCCATGCCTGCTTTATATCCTTGAGAATGGGCGCGTTCTAAACGATCACGTTTTTGTCTCTTCATAGGTAAAGTCCTCACCATTGTAGTTTCGTCATTTGTAGTGTTTTTATCATCTACAAGTAATGGATAATTAATAGAACTGTCACTTTTCAAAGCCATAATTAAACCAACTTGGGCTATTGCGGCTAAATGAGCAGTTATTGACTGCGAAAAAAAGTGGCCGTACCTCTGTTTCTTCGACCGATTACGTGGACTCCGTAATAAGCGCATAGTCGGTTGTGCTAAAACCCCGTGTAATTAGCGGTAATGTTTTTTTGCACAAAACGGACAATGCTTACAACTACTGACAGCCAAAACACTTAATAAGTTCCGCTGTCCCTAAGCTCAATCTGCCGTCTCTTGAAGCAGTTTTCAAGTCTTATTTTTTTATCTGACTAGATATAATATGTGCGGGCATTTGGTAGAAAAGAAAAGTGGCGCAGTTCTTTGTGAAACTGCGCTGACGAACCCCATTCTTATGTTAATTTTTGCATCAACTATGTTTTTTTGGGTTCTTTGATAAAAAATAATCCGGCTGTTTTGCGCACAATGAAAACTCACGAGTATTCTTATAAGGCAGCTTCATAAAGCCCGCCACACCTACCCCGTCTATGCTCATGGCATACTGCATAATTTCATTTAATAACTGGGCAAATCGCGCTTCCTGACTGGCATCAAGCAGGCGATAATAATGGTGTATTTTCAAACGTTGCGCTAATGACTCAAAAATAATACAGCCGGTATGGTGAATTTTGTTGAGCTCGAAAACGCATTGGATGATCTTTTTTGGCAGTTGCAACTGCTCGTCCGGATCCTTGCCATCTTCAAAGTAGGAGTGCGGCCTTAGCATTTCCTTAGTGGGAATATCCGTGACGTCATAACTGAGCTCAGGCAGCTGCTCAAACGCAAAGGCGCCTGTGTCGTCTCGCTCTAGCTGAATCGTTTGCCTGGCATCGAACAGACAACACTTAAACAAGCCCTTTTGCTCAATGCCCTGAGCCAGTTTCACCGTGTTGTCCACCGCATCCTGAAACGCCAATTGCAGGGACTCGTCATAAAGTACCAAGCTGGACTCGACAAACAGGCTGTCCTGTTTCCAGTGAAAACTCAGACCGCCCACCACAGGGTATTTAGCCAGGCGGCTAATGGCGGCAAGAAAGGCTTTTTCCGTATCGCCGGTATCGAACAGAAACTCCCGATAATAACGCTCTAACTGAGCATCATTTACATCGCTTAAGCGCTGATCGCTGTCGGCCTGACGTAAAAATTGTTTGCGCGAGCTATATACTACAGTGTCGGGCAAAATATCGGCAACAGAGCTCCAAAACGGGATCATCGACTTGGACGCAACGCGCTGCTGCACAGGCACATAAGCTCGCGCCATGGCTGGCATATTACGAATAAAATAATCCCCAGCACTGTCCCGCGTCGCCTTATCTTTACTGAGCATGCCATCAATCACCTTGGCAAACTCCACAGGCAAACCCAAAGAGCTGGCGGGAATAACCTGAGCACCAAAGCGACAGGACTGAGCGGAAGCGAGCGCATAGAGCGTTGAGGCCACACCTTGCTCGTCAAAACGCGGCGACGATTTAGCACCAGACATCTGCTCATCACCGATAAAGTACACATCCCCCATGCGGGCATTGGTATTGGTAATATCCGCCGACATTAAATCCATCACATTGGCGCCAACAGGATGCCCCTCGGCATCAAGCTGAGCATAAACGGAGCTGCCCCAATCGACCAAAGATAAGGCGCTGCTATTGGGGTCCCACACCAGATTGGAGGGTTTAATATCGCCATGAACCACGGGCGTGGGTGCAAGGCCGTTTCTATGTTGGCGCAGCAGCAAGAGTAACTGGTGTAATTGCAACCCAAGAGCCAAGATTTGTTTTGCGGATATCTTCCCTAAACGCAGAGAAAAATGCTCAAGGTCGTGGCCTTGAGAGCGCTCCATCATGAGTATTCCCTGCTTTTTTATGCGCTCAAAGGCATAAAACTTAGGGATCATCGGATGGTCGAAGCGAGATAGCATATAGGCTTCGTCTTCAAGGCGATCACGCACAGATTGCGCCAAGGTAATACGGGAAAACTTAAATACCCACTGCTGCGCTTTGTCATCCACACCGGCAAACACAAAGCCATAAGCACCGGAGCCAATTAGCTCAACATCCCGATAACCCAGCATGGTCAGCTGTTTAATACAGATATTTAGCCATTGCTTGTGTTTTTTTGCATCACGGTGTGAGAGCAGATAAATAGACTGCTCTTCGTTGATGTAAAAGTTCGTGATCGGTCGTTGCGCCACCGCCGCCTCAAGGTTTGTAAAAGTGCTAACTATCTGCTCAGTTTACGCTTTTTTTTAACCATTCGAAATAACAGGAAACAAATTCATCATTCCCCTGCGCTTGTGAAGAACCGCACATTAAAGTATTCTTTTTGCTCGAAATAATTATCAACTAGAAATGGAGTTCTCATGAAGAAAGTCCTCATTGGTGCTGCGGTCGTTGCCGCCCTAGGTGTCGGTGTTTATTACCAGCAAAGCAATCAATCCAGTGCCAAAATAGAACTTGCACAATTGGACTATGTACCCGCAGACACTGTCTTTTTTGCCTCTCAGCTCACCCCCTTTCCTTATGAGCAATATGCAAAACTGCTACCCGCAACTCAGCTTAGCGAAGAGCAACGCGGTCAGTTTAGTGAGATCACAGAAGCACTAAAACAAGATGGCGATAACATTGCTGTATTTATCGCCGAGTTATTAGAAAAATATGAGCAAGCCATAGCCACGCAAAGCGCCGATAAGATATGGGGCTTTGGCAGCGAACTGCGTTACCTGACCTATGCGGTTGGCCTTATGCCCGTAGCCCGTATCGAGCTGGCCGAGCCAGACATCTTTGTCAATACGGTGAAAGAAGCCGCAGACAAGGCGGGGATCAGCCACGAAGAAAAAACACTGAATAACACCGCCTATACTCGTTTTATTCTAGAAGCAGAGCAAGGTCAGTCTCTTGAGCTAGTTCTCAGCGTTCAGGGGCAATGGTTAACCTTAACTCTAAACAGCGATATGGTAAGCAGTGAAGACGATCTCGCCTTGGCACTGGCGGCTAAAAAGCCGACCAGCTCACTGGCAAGCACAGGACGTTTACAAGCTTACGCCGACAAATATGGCTGGGATGGCAGCTCGGTCAATTTTATCGATAATAAGGCCTTGGTTTCGGCCCTAGTTGCAGAAAAACCTTCGCGCCTAGGTACCATGTTAGACACCTTTATGAGCAAGGCCGGTAAGACCAACGCCTTGGATGCAGTACGTACTCCAGGCTGTAAAAAAGACCTGCCTGCCATAGCAACTAAGTTCCCGGGCCTGGTCTGGGGCACATCAGATCTGGAAGTGACCAGCAGCCATGCTAACTTCGATATAGATATGATTTTTGAAAGCAGTGATAGCGACCTGCTTGGTGCATTAGCAACTCTGCGCGGCTTTATTCCCAAACATGTTACCGATGCCGACGACGCCATTTTGAGCCTAGGTTATGGCATTGACGTATCAAAGGTGGGTTCTCTAACCAACACCCTATGGACCTCCTTCACTCAAGCCGAGTTTGAATGTGAGCCATTATTAATGGCCCAAGAGCAAGCACAAGGCGCAAACCCTATGGCTATCGCCATGGCCACAGGTATGTTTGCTGGCGTAAAAGGTGTCAGTGTGACCATTAACGACCTGGACTTGGATTTAACGAACCCGCACGCCCCTGATATCAAGCAATTTAGCGGCCTGTTCACTCTCAGCGCCGACGATCCTATGACGCTTATCAATACCGCTAAATCTCTGGTACCTCATATGGCAGGTGTAAATGTACCAAGCGATGGCAGCCCAGTCTCGGTTAACGAACTGCTGGAAATGGGCATGAAGCACGATTTAGACGTTAAATTGGCCGTAAAGGGCAATCACATTACGCTATATACGGGTGAGCAAGCCGAGCAACAGGCCGGCGCCTTGCAAAACGAAGCGCTTGAAGCCAATGGTCTGCTTGGTATGACAGTAAAACTGGCACCATTAATGAAGATTGTCGTTGCCGCCAACGAGGCGAGTGGTCAAGAAACGCCCCCTGAACTTAAGGCCCTGGCCGAGCAGGACATTTCTACCTCTATGACCACAGACATCAATGGTCATGGTTTACAACTAAGTTCAAGCTCGCATATTCGCAAGAATTAACGAATAACAAGCAAACACAAAAAAGGCGGTCACTTCACAGTGACCGCCTTTTTTTACGCCAAATTTACGTACAATACCAATTCACTTAAATAGCTAATCATTCTAGCGGGCTAAATATCATGCTCACTGTGTTGGAATTTTTATATGTAGAATTACTACATAAGAAAAATCCCGCCTTGTGTTCATATCATTTATCCAGCGCTATCTCTGATCACATATATAACAGAATTGGTATTACAAGCGAATGCCGCCGTCGATTTCTACCACTCGGCCGGTGAAGAAATCGTTTTCAAAGATATACTTGGCAGTATGGGCGATTTCCTCGGCTTCACCAAGGCGGCCTACAGGCTTCATCTTAACTAAGCGCTCTTTGGCTTCTGGCTTCATGGCATCCGTCATTTTGGTACGAATAACGCCCGGAGCAATAGCGCCCACGCGAATACCAAAACGACCTAACTCTTTGGCCCAACTGGTCGTCATGGCGACCACGCCAGATTTCGCCGCAGAATAATTGGTCTGACCCATGTTACCAGCACGAGCCACACTGCTCATATTGATGATAACGCCGCCCTCGCCGCTTTCAACCATGTGTACCGCAGCTTCACGGCCACATAGGAAAACACCGGTAAGGTTAACGTCAATAACAGACTGGAACTGCGCCAGCGACATCTTATCAACCACCTTGCCTTCTTTGGCCTTGATAAACAGACCATCGCGCAAAATACCAGCGTTATTGATAAGACCATGAATGGCACCAAAGTCGCTGGCGATAGCGGCAAAGGTCGTCTCCACTTCCTGCTCAACACTGACATTGGCCACATAGGCTTTAATTTTTGCATCCGCATTGGTACTGGCCTGACGTAAATGCGTCACAGCTTCATCCAACAGAGCACTGTCCATATCGATCAGGGCCAAGTGGGCGCCTTGTTCGGCGGCCATTTGCGCCATGGCTAGACCCAAGCCCTGGGCACCACCGGTGACAACTATGGTTTTATTATTTAAATCCATGCTTATTTCTTCTCAAATAGGGTAAAAATAGCGCTGAAGTCTTTCGCTCCCGCCCCTTGGTTTTGCAACAGGGTGTAGAGGTTTTTGCTAAGCGCACCAAGCGGGGTTGCCGAGCCTGAGTTTTGCGCCGCTTCCAACGCCAAACCTAAGTCTTTGGCCATCAAATCAACCATAAAGCCTGGCTGATACTGGTTGCTTGAAGGCACGGAATCAATCACACCCGGACATGGGTTATAAAGCTCTAGCGTCCAGTTACGGCCTGAACTGTTAAGCATGATCTCAGACAGAATCTTAGGATCAAGGCCGTGGTTGATCCCCATTTGCAGCGCTTCACTGGTACCTGCCATCAAGATGCTCAGCAGCATGTTGTTACAGATTTTCGCTACTTGTCCGGCGCCGATTGCACCGGCATGGAAAATGTTTTTACCCATGTTTTGCAAAATCGGTTCAACCGCTTCAAAGTGCTCCTGCGCACCACCGACGATAAAGGTCAAGGTACCCGCCGCGGCACCTGCTACACCGCCTGAAACCGGTGCGTCAACAAAGGCAATGCCCTTGTCCATTAGCGCTTCGCCAAGGCTCTTGGCACTGGCCGCATCTATAGTTGAGCAGTCAATCACTATGGTATCGTCACCAAGGTGGTTAATTAAGCCATCATCGCCTAAATACAGTGATTGCACATGCTTGGCCGCTGGCAGCATGCTGATCACAAAATTCGCACCCTCGGCGACATCATTGGCGTTTTTACAGGCCCTTGCCCCTTCTTCTGCCAATTGGCTGACCACATGCTGGTTTAAGTCAAATACTTGCACTTGGTGGCCGGCGGCAATCAGGTTACGCGCCATTGGCGCGCCCATATTACCCAGGCCGATAAATCCTATTTTAGCCATGCCTTTCTCCTAAGCTAAGCTTGACAACGGGTGGCTCTCACCCATGGGTGCAAAAAATCGTTCAATTACATCCGCAGGCACACTTTCTAAAGTGGGGTATTGCCACTTGGGTGCCATGTCTTTATCTATCAAGAGTGCACGTACGCCCTCTTGGAATTCACCCACCTCACAGCAGGTTACCGACATGCCCAGTTCCATTTGGAAACAGGCTTTAAGGGATAAACCCTGAGCGCGTTTAAGCTGTTCGAACACTAAATGCGCGCTAAGCGGACAACCGTGTTTCAGAGTTTTAATGGCCTTGGCGAGCCACTTATCGTCGGTCTCTAGGGCGCTCAGGTAATCCACCTTGGCTTCTAGCGTGTCAAACTCGGCAAGCTTGGTGATCACTGCCTGATGCTTACGCAGGCCACCTTTTTCCATCGCCTTAGACTCGCTTTCGAATTTCTTCAGAAGCTGAGTCAGCTTATCGTGATTAAGGGCGGAAACCTGGCCCCAGCTTTGCTCACACAAGGTGCTTAGCAGATCTACAAAGCGCTCACTGTCGATGCTGTGATCCGCCAAACTGGCAAAACGAGCATCATCGGCATTCATTAGCGCCCCAGTTAGACCGAGGAACAAACCCACCTGATCCGGCGCTTTTTGTAAGAAATAGCTGCCGCCCACATCCGGGTATAAGCCTATGGTGATTTCCGGCATGGCGAGCTTAGAGCGCTCGGTGACCACGCGGTGACTGGCACCAGCCATCAGGCCCATGCCGCCGCCCATGATAAAACCATCACCCCAGACGACTATAGGCTTGTCATAACAATGAATGGCATAGTCCAGACGGTATTCTTCGCTAAAGAAGGTCTTAACATAGTCTTTGGGCTCACCCGTGGCCATGGCGCGATGCAGGCTAACCACATCACCGCCGGCGCAAAAGGCTTTTTCCCCAGCGCCCTTGATAATAACGAGAGCAACCTCGTCATCGCTTTGCCACTTGGTCAGCTGCTCATCAAGCAGGCGGATCATATTAAGATTTAAGGCATTGAGTGCTTTGGGCACATTTAAGGTAGCAAGGGCGATTTTTGCGCCATTGCTACACTGAGCCAGCTCAAACACCACCTCAGATTCTGGGTTATTGAGAGGGATCAGTGTATCCATTAGCCGTTCACCCAGTTCGCTTTGCGTTTTTCTAAGAAGGCGTTTACACCTTCTTTTTGGTCTTGGGTGTCGAACAATTTCACAAACAGCTCGCGCTCAAGCGGCAATGCACTGGTGATATCGCCGTGACGACCTTTCTGGATAAGCTCTTTACAGAAGCTCACCGCCACTGGGCTTTGCTCGCCCACTTGCTCGGCAAGGGCCATGGCTTTATCAAGGGCGCCACCTGTGGCTACCACTTCTTCTACCAGACCGATCTCTTTGGCCTTGTCGGCTTTAATGCGCTCACCACACAGGATCATGCGCTTCGCCCAGCCTTCGCCCACCAGCCATGCCAGGTTCTGAGTACCACCGGCACAAGGAAGCAGACCCACCTTGGCTTCCGGCAGTGCCATTTGCGCTTGCTCTTCAGCAATACGGATATCACAGGCCAGGGCCACTTCCAGACCACCGCCCATGGCATAGCCGTTGATTGCGGCAATCGACACGCCGCGGAAATTGCTTAGCGCTTCAAAGGCGGCACCAAATACTTGTGACATCTGCGCAGCTACGCCCTTGTCACCACTGGCGAATACATTTAAGTCGGCGCCGGCAGAGAAAAACTTCTCACCTTCGCCTGTCAGTACCAGGGCAAAGATGTCTTTATCGGCGTTAAGGGCTTCAACCTGCTCTTTAAGGCTGATTAGCGTTTGTTCAGTCCAGGTGTTTGCCGGCGGATTACTCATGGTAAGCACGGCAATGTGCCCTTTTTTTTCTAGTTGAATTTGTGCTGACATAACTTCCTCCTAAAGAATTTCGTTCACTTCATCGGCCAGAATACGTCTAGCAACGATCAAGCGCATGATTTCGTTCGTACCTTCGAGAATTTGGTGAACACGTACATCGCGCAGATGACGCTCAAGCGGGTATTCTTTGATGTAACCGTAACCACCGTGGATCTGCAGTGCATCATCACACACCTTTACGCCCACATCGGTAGCAAAACGCTTGGCCATAGCGCAATAAGCGGTTTTTTCGCTATCGCCACTGTCCAGTTTAAAGGCCGCCAGGCGAACCATTTGACGTGCTGCCACCAAGTCGGTGTTCATATCCGCCAATTTAAATTGCAATGCCTGGAATGCCGCCAGCGGCTTACCGAACTGCTCACGCTCTTTAAGATAGGCTTTTGCCGTGTTCAAGGCTTGTTGTGCAGTACCGATTGAACAGGTAGCGATATTAATACGACCGCCATCTAGGCCCTGCATGGCAAACTTAAAGCCTTCGCCTTCGTTACCTAACAGGTGATCCGCCGGGATACGTACGTTTTCAAAGGTAACCAGACGAGTCGGCTGGGCGTTCCAGCCCATTTTCTCTTCCGCTTTACCATAGCTGATCCCTTCCGCGTCCGCTGGAACTACAAAGGCGCTAATGCCTTTGGGGCCATCTTCACCAGTACGGGCCATGACCACCAGCACTTCTGTGCTGCCGGCGCCGGAGATAAACATTTTTGAACCCGTGATGTAGTAATGGTCGCCATCACGTACGGCCTTGGTTTTAAGTGAGGCCGCATCAGAACCGCTGCCCGGCTCAGTCAAACAGTAAGAAGCCAGTTTTTCACCTGTTACCAACTCAGGGCAATAGGTGTCTTTGGCCGCTTGGGTACCGAAACTTGCTACCATCCAGGTCGCCATATTGTGAATGGTCAACATTGCGGTGGTGGCGGTACAGCCTTTGGCCAGCTGCTCAAAAATAATGCTAGAGTCTAGTCGAGAAAGGCCTAAACCACCGGCTTCTTCCGGGGTGTAAAGTGAACAAAAGCCAAGCTCACCGGCTTTTTGAATGGTTTCTTTGGGGAAAATATGTTCCTGATCCCACTTTGCTGCAAATGGGGCTAGTTCCTGACTGGCAAAACGTTCGGCCATATCGGCAAAGGCCAGTTGATCTTCGCTAAGATTAAAATCCATAACACACTCTCTTGTACTACATGTTTACGGGCCGCACAGAGGCGACCCGAAAAGAAATTATTTAAGGTCAATACTCATGTTTGGTCCACTTACCACATCGTCTTCAAACCAACGCGCGGTAATGGTCTTGGTCTCGGTATAGAAACGGACACCCTGCTTACCATAGGTATGCTGGTCGCCGTAGAAAGAGCCTTTCCAACCTGTGAACGAGAAGAATGGCAATGGCACAGGGATTGGCACGTTAACACCAACCTGACCCACCTCAATGTGGTGCTGGAACTTACGTGCCGCAGCGCCGCTGGCGGTAAAGATAGAAGTACCGTTACCGTATGGGTTGTCATTGATAAGGGCAATGGCTTCGTCCAAGGTGTCTACAAACACACAACACAATACCGGGCCGAAGATTTCTTCGCGGTAAATGGCCATCTCTGGCGTTACATTGGTGAACAGCGTAGGTCCAACCCAGTTACCTTCTTCATAGCCTTCGACGGTGAAGTCAGAGCCATCAAGCAGACAGTCGGCGCCTTCTTGCTTACCTTGGGCAATGAGCGACAAGATACGTTGCTTCGCGGCTATGGTTGTTTGCGGACCGTAGGCTGAGTCAGCTTGATCCCATGGACCTGGCTTAACGACACTTAGAGCATCTTTAAGCTCATCAACCCAGTCTTTCGCACTGCCAACGAATACGGCGACCGAAATACCCATACAACGCTGACCGGCAGCACCGACCGATGAACCAACCAGATTATTGATCACGTTTTGTTTATGCGCATCTGGCATCACGACCATGTGGTTTTTCGCACCCACGCAGCATTGCACGCGTTTAAGGTTCGCCGTGCCCTTGTCGTAAATGTACTGACCAACACCACACGAGCCTACGAATGAGATAGCACGGATATCCGGGTGCTCTAGTAGCTGATCAACCTGGCCCTTGGTGCCATGTACTACTTGCAGTACGCCCTTAGGTGCACCGGCTTCTTCGAACAGCTCAACCAAACGCATTGGCGTAAGCGGGTCTTGCTCAGACGGTTTCAATACGAAGGTGTTACCGCATACTATTGCCAGCGGGAACATCCACAATGGGATCATCGCCGGGAAGTTAAAGGGTGTTACACCGGCACACACGCCTAATGGCTGGATAAGTGAATAGGTGTCGATATTACGAGCAACGTTAGACACGGTTTCACCCATCATGTTCGATGGTGCATTAGCCGCTTGCTCAACCACTTCGATACCACGCCATACGTCGCCCTTGGCATCTTCAAAGGTTTTACCAAGCTCATGGCAAATAATGGTGGCCAGCTCGTCGTGATGGTCTTTTAGTAACTGGGCGTAACGCATCATGATACGCGCACGCTCACTTACCGGTACTTCTTTCCAGGTTTGGAAGGCTTCTTTGGCCGAAGCAATGGCTTCAGTTACTTCTGCTTCGGTGGCCATAGGCACTTGTGCAAGTACTTCCTGGTTAGCCGGGTTTACTACGTCTAACCACTGAGATGTTTCAGATTGGCGCATTTCGCCGCCGATATATAATGGCACCTTGTGCATAATACAGGTCTCCCCAAATTGACTGCGCGCCCGGAAGTTATCGTTATACGGGCGCTGAAAAAATTAAAGTGCTTCGACTGCCAAGGCTACGGCTTCGCCGCCACCGATACATAAAGAAGCAACACCACGGCGTTTGCCCTGGTTACGCAATGCGTGAACAAGTGTAGTCAGAATACGCGCACCGCTGGCACCGATTGGGTGACCTAGGGCACAGGCGCCGCCGTTAACGTTTACCTTGTCTTTATTCAGACCCATTTCATTAATGGCCAACATGGTCACCATGGCAAAAGCTTCGTTGATTTCCCACAGATCCACGTCATCCGTGCTCCACTCTAGCTTGGCCAGCAGTTTCTCCATGGCGCCCACTGGGGCAATGGTGAATTCCGCAGGTAAACGCGAATGCGTGCTATGACCGCTGATACGTGCGATAGGTGCAAGACCTAATTTCTGTGCCTGCGCATAGCTCATTACTACTAAGGCCGAGGCACCATCAGAAATAGACGATGAGTTTGCCGCGGTAATGGTGCCGTCTTTTTTAAATGCTGGACGTAGCGAAGGAATTTTATCTGGGCGAGCATTACCAGGTTGCTCGTCGGTATCAACTACCAGGTCGCCTTTACGCGTACTGATGGTGTGCGCCACAACTTCGTTAGTAAATGCACCGCTGCCGATAGCCTTGTTGGCTTTTTCCAATGAAGCGACGGCAAATTCGTCCATTTGCTCACGGGTAATATCATATTGATCAGCCGTAGCCTGGGCAAAACAACCCATGGCCAGGTTATCGTATGCGTCTTCAAGACCGTCCATCATCATATGGTCTTTTACTTCACCGTGACCCATGCGCATGCCGCCACGAGCCTTAGGTAGCATATAAGGCGAGTTAGACATGCTTTCCATGCCACCAGCCACTACGCTGTTTACGCTGCCGGCCTTAATAAGGTCATGGGCCAACATAACGGCTTTAAGACCAGAGCCACACACCTTATTAATGGTGGTCGCACCTGTGTGCTTATCCATACCCGCCTTAAGCATAGCCTGACGCGCCGGCGCCTGACCTAGACCCGCAGGCAGAACACAGCCCATAATGACTTCATCGATCTCACTGGGGTTAATATTCACACTCTCGAGCGCGCCCTTAATAGCAGTGGCACCAAGTTCGGTGGCACTTGCGCCGCTCAAGGCGCCCATAAAACCGCCCATGGCGGTACGCTTTGCACTGACAATTACAATGTCATTATCGTTTAACTGTGAGCTCATATTCGGGTCTCCATAATCAATTTCACTTGAGCATACATAAAATTTACGTTTACGCCAACGTCAATTAGATAAGTTTAAAATGTACATTTTCTAAGCTGTAAACTTATCTAACCAGCCCAAAGCAAGCTATTTAAAAATCCTAGCTTTTCTCCCAACACCAATAAATGCAAGCTTTTACGCACAAATTTATGTTTTCTTACCCCTTCTAAAGAGAGTTGAAATCCAGCTTTACCTTTACGTAAACTTCACTTATATTGGTGTTAATATTTTGTAGTAGATAAGACTAAATAACGATGACTGAGCAAAGCCAAAGCCCGAATGAGCAAATGGAACAAACTTTCTCCATCAGCGATCTGGCAAAAGAATTCGATATCACCACCCGCAGTATTCGTTTCTACGAAGACCAAGGGCTGATCACGCCACGTCGTAACGGCCAAACCCGCATTTACTCAAAGCGCGATAAGGTCCGTCTAAAGCTGATTTTACGTGGCAAACGCCTGGGCTTTAGCCTGGCGGAAACCGGCCGCTTGTTCGAGCTTTACGACGCCGACAAATCCAGCGCCAAACAGTTAGTCACTATGTTAGACCTTATCGAAGAGAAGAAAGCACACCTAATACAGCAAATGGACGACATTAAAGTCGTACTAATGGAACTCGTAACGGCCGAAAAACGCTGCCGTGAAACTCTTTCACATTTACAACAGGATTAATCATCATGAGTACTATCTCTCTATATAAAGAGCTTAACTTTGGCCTAGGCGAAACCGCCGATATGATCCGCGCCCACGTTAATAGCTTTGCCAGCGCCGAGATTGCGCCTTTAGCTGAGCAAACCGATGAACAGAATATGTTTCCTAACCAGTTGTGGACCAAGTTTGGTGATATGGGCCTGTTGGGCATGACGGTTAGCGAAGAATTTGGCGGTGCTGGCCTTGGCTACCTTGAGCACGTAATTGCCATGGAAGAGATAAGCCGTGCCAGTGCCTCTATCGGCCTAAGCTATGGTGCCCACTCTAACCTGTGTGTAAACCAAATTTTCCGTAACGGTAATGAAGAGCAAAAAGCAAAATACCTGCCTAAGCTGATCAGCGGTGAGCACATTGGTGCCCTGGCCATGAGTGAGCCAGGTGCGGGCTCTGACGTGGTTTCTATGCGCTTAAAAGCAGAGAAAAAAGGCGACCACTATATCCTTAACGGCAATAAAATGTGGATCACTAACGGTCCAGACGCCCACACCTATGTAATTTACGCGAAAACCGACGCGAACGCCGGCCCTAAAGGCATCACCGCCTTTATCGTTGAACGTGACACCCCGGGATTCACCCAAGCGCAAAAGCTAGACAAACTAGGTATGCGCGGTTCAAACACCTGTGAACTGGTATTCGAAAACTGTGCAGTACCAGAAGAAAACATCCTAGGTAACCTAAACGAAGGCGTTAAGGTGCTAATGAGCGGCCTTGATTACGAGCGCGTGGTTCTCTCTGGCGGTTCACTGGGCATTATGCAGGCCTGTATGGATGTGGTTGTGCCTTATATCCATGAGCGTAAGCAATTCGACACCCCTATCGGTCAGTTCCAGCTGATCCAAGGTAAGGTTGCCGATATGTACACGCAAATGAATGCGGCGCGTTCATACGTGTACACCGTAGCCCGCGCCTGTGACCGCGGTGAAACCACACGTAAGGATGCCGCTGCGGTTATCCTTTACGCTGCCGAGCTGGCGACTAAGATGGCCCTGGATGCAATTCAAATCCTAGGCGGTAACGGATATATCAACGAATACCCTACTGGCCGTCTATTACGTGATGCCAAGTTGTATGAAATCGGTGCCGGTACATCTGAAATTCGTCGTATGTTGATCGGCCGCGAACTGTTCAGCGAAAGCCGCTAAGGTGTTGTATGACCATTCTATCTTCAAGCATAAACCCTAAGGACCCGCAGTTCGCCGTCAATGATGAAGCGATGCGTGCCCTGGTTCAAGACCTGCATAACAAGGCGGCCACCCTGCGCGGTGGCGGCGGCCCTAAATATGTAGAACGTCACCAAAGTCGCGGCAAGTTATTTGTGCGCGACCGTATCGAACACCTGCTCGATGAAGGCTCGCCGTTTTTAGAGATCGGTCAGTTCGCCGCCTATGGCGTGTATGAGCAAGACATTCCTTGTGCCGGCGTGGTCGCCGGTATCGGCCGCGTTCAAGGCGTTGAGTGCATGATAGTAGCCAACGACGCCACGGTTAAGGGCGGTACCTACTTCCCACTAACGGTGAAAAAACACCTGCGCGCTCAGGAAATTGCCGAGCGCTGCCACCTGCCCTGTATTTATCTTGTCGACTCGGGCGGTGCGAACCTGCCGGAGCAGGACGAGGTCTTCCCGGACAAGCTGCACTTCGGTCGCATCTTCTTTAACCAGGCGCGCATGTCGGCCAAAGGCATAGCGCAAATCGCCGTGGTAATGGGTCTGTGTACCGCAGGCGGTGCCTATGTACCGGCCATGGCCGATGAAAGCATCATCGTTAAAGAGCAAGGCACCATTTTCCTGGCCGGCCCACCGCTGGTTAAAGCGGCCACAGGTGAAGAAGTAAGCGCCGAAGACCTAGGCGGTGCGGATGTGCACTGTAAGGTATCTGGCGTGGCGGATCACTACGCCGATAACGACGAGCATGCCTTGTCTATCGCCCGTCAGTGTATTGCCCGTTTAAACCATGTGCGCCCACTTGCGCCCGTGTTAAACGAGGTAAAAGCACCACGCTACGATATTCATGAGCTTTACGGCATTGTCGGCAGCGACCTGAAAAAGAGCTTTGATGTGCGCGAAGTTATCGCCCGTATCGTCGACGATTCATCCTTTGATGAATTTAAACGTTACTTTGGTGAGACCCTGGTCACCGGCTTTGCTCATATCTACGGTCACCCGGTTGGTATTGTTGCCAACAATGGCGTGTTATTCAGCGAGTCGGCGCAAAAAGGCGCCCACTTTATCCAGCTCTGTGCCAAGCGTAACATCCCACTGATTTTCTTACAGAACATCACCGGCTTTATGGTTGGTCAGAAATATGAAGCCGAAGGCATTGCCAAGCACGGCGCGAAAATGGTGACCGCGGTTTCTTGTGCCGAAGTGCCTAAATTTACAGTGTTGATCGGTGGCTCATACGGCGCCGGTAACTACGGTATGTGTGGTCGCGCCTACGACCCTACCATGATGTGGATGTGGCCTAACGCCCGTATCTCGGTCATGGGTGGTGAGCAAGCCGCCGGCGTATTGGCTCAGGTGAAACAAGATGGTCTTGCCCGTCAGGGTCAATCCATGAGCGATGAGCAAGTGGCCGAGTTTAAAAAGCCCATTGTTGAGCAGTATGAGCGTCAGGGTCACCCCTACTACGCCAGTGCGCGCCTGTGGGATGACGGCATAATCGACCCAGCGGACACCCGCTCTGTTCTCGGTTTAGCCCTTGAGGCGGCTGCCAACGCACCACAAAAAGACACCGAGTTCGGTGTGTTTAGAATGTAGGAGGCGCTATGTCAGTTACACTCAATATTAGTAAAAGCCGTATCGCCACGCTTACTCTGCAGCGCGTCGAAAAGCACAATGCCTTTGACGATGCGCTAATCAGCGAAATGATCCGCTTAATCGAGCATGCAAGCACATTGGATATTCGTGCCTTGGTGCTAAATAGCGAAGGCAAACACTTCTCCGCGGGTGCCGATCTTAATTGGATGAAATCCATGAAAGACAACTCCTTCGAGGACAACGTCGCCGACTCGCTGGAGCTTGCCAAACTCATGCATGTGCTGCACACCTGCCCGCACCCAACCATTTGTTTGGTGCAAGGCGCAGCCTTTGGTGGTGCCCTGGGCCTTATCGCCAGTTGTGACATTGCCCTTGCCAACCCGACTGCCAAATTCTGTTTGTCAGAGGTAAAACTTGGCCTGATCCCGGCTGTGATCAGCCCCTATGTGATCAAAGCCATAGGTGAGCGCAATGCCAGACGTTACTTCTTAACCGCAGAGGTCTTTAACGCCGACGAAGCGCACGCCATGGGGTTAATTCACGAGGTGTGTGAAGACCTGCAAGCCCAATGTGACAAATTCCTCGATATCATTACCGACAATGGCCCCATGGCCGTTAAAGCAGCGAAGAACTTAATTAATGACGTTGCTGGTAAAGACATTGATGCCGACCTGCGCCATTTAACCGCCGAGCGCATTGCCGCCATTCGCGTAAGCGACGAAGGGCAAGCGGGCTTAAACGCGTTTTTCAATAAGCAAGCGCCGGCTTGGCAACAACAAGGATAACTCATGCTAAAACGAATTCTTATTGCCAACCGAGGTGAAATAGCCTGTCGCGTAATTCGCAGCGCCAAAATGCTGGGCATGCACACCATTGCCGTCTATTCGGACGCCGATGCCAATGCTCAGCACGTACAAATGGCGGACAGCGCCTACCACATAGGCCCGGCACCGAGTAAGTCGTCTTACTTGGATATGGACAAGCTGTTTGCCGTTGCCGAGCAGGCCGGCGCCGACTGCATTCACCCGGGTTATGGTTTCCTCTCTGAAAACGAAGCCTTTGCCGCACAGTGCGAGCAAAAAGGCATTACCTTTATTGGTCCCTACGCCAAAAGCATCGAAGCCATGGGTTCAAAAACCCGCGCCAAAGAGATTATGGCAGGCGCCAACGTGCCCTTGGTACCCGGCTATTACGGTGACAACCAAGACCCGACTTTCCTAAGCGATGAGGCCGATAAAATCGGTTATCCTGTGCTTATCAAGGCCGCTTATGGCGGTGGTGGTAAGGGCATGCGTGTGGTACGGGATAAAAAAGACTTTATCAGTGCCCTGGAGGGTGCCAAGCGTGAAGCTATTAGCAGCTTTGGTAATGACCTGGTGTTGATTGAGCGTTATGTCGATAATCCGCGTCACGTGGAAGTGCAAGTATTTGCCGATAAACACGGCAACTGCGTGTACTTGGGCGACCGCGACTGCTCATTGCAGCGCCGCCACCAAAAAGTAATTGAAGAAGCCCCTGCTCCCGGTCTGAGTGACGCCATGCGTAAAAACATGGGTGAAGCGGCGGTACGCTGTGCTCAAGCCATCGATTATGTGGGTGCTGGTACGGTCGAGTTCCTGCTGTGTGGCGAGGAATTCTTCTTTATGGAAATGAATACCCGCTTGCAGGTAGAACACCCGGTTACCGAAATGGTTACAGGCGTGGACCTGGTGCAATGGCAAATCGCCGCAGCCGGTGGTGATACCCTGCCTCTGACCCAAGAGCAGGTAACAATCACAGGTCACAGCTTTGAAGCCCGTTTATATGCCGAAGACCCAAGTGAGCAGTTTATGCCTTCAAGCGGACGTCTGACGCATTTACGCTTCCCGGAGCAAAATGCAAACGTGCGTATTGATACTGGCGTTACCTGTGGCGATGAAATCAGCTCCTTCTACGACCCCATGGTTGCCAAACTGATCGTTAAAGGCGATAACCGTGCGCAGGCACTGTCACTGTTAGAGCGCTCATTGCGTCATACCTATGTTGGCGGCGTTAAAGCCAATACCGGCTTCTTGGTAGCCCTGTGTGAGTCGCAGCCGCTGCAAGAAGCCACCATGGACACCCACTTTATCGACAATAACTGTGACAGCCTAACTCAGGCGCCACAGGCCGATGTTCATACCTTAGCCATGGCCGCCTGGGTGTACTATTGTCATTTACAGGGTACCTGCAAGGCCCCGGCTGCAACTTCGCCGTGGCAGAGCCTATCTGGCTTTAAACTGAATTCCATCAATGAGATCAAGGTGCCGCTGGCGGATCATCAGCTGGTGTTACATGTAACGTCAACCGGTATCAAGGTCGATATCGACGGCCAAGGGCATAGTTTAAGTGGTGAGTATCAAGGTCATGGCCACTATGTTGCCGTGGTCGATGGTCAGCGCCTAAGTGCCGATGCACGAATCGATGACGAAGCACTGAGTATCATGTATCAAGGTGCCCAGTATGACTTTGCCCTGACTTCTAAGCATTATGTCGGCGCCGAGCAAAGCGGTGGCGATGCCTTGGCGGCACCAATGAACGGCACTGTGGTAAAACACCTGCTGGATATTGGCACCGAGGTAAAACAAGGCGATGCCATAGTGGTGATGGAAGCCATGAAGATGGAATACACCCTTAATGCGCCATTTGATGGCGTGCTTAGCAGTTATTGCTATGGCGAGGGCGAATTGGTCAGCCATGGTGCCCTGCTTGCTATCGTTGAGGAGCAAGCATAATGGCCTTTCCAAAACAGGTACGTGTCGTTGAGGTAGGTCCTCGTGATGGCCTGCAAAACGAGGTCAATGTCAGCCTTGAAGACAAGGTGGTCTTGATCAACAGCCTGGCCAAGGCGGGATTAAAGCATATTGAGGGCGGTGCTTTTGTATCGCCTAAATGGGTGCCACAAATGGCGGACTCAAGCGCCGTTTTTGCTGCTATTGAGCGCCATGATGATGTGTTGCTCAGTGCCTTGACGCCAAACTTAAAAGGCGCGGAATTGGCATTGGCAGCCGACGTTGGCGAGTTTGCTATTTTCACCGCTGCCAGCGAGGCCTTTACGCAAAAGAATATCAATTGTTCAATCAGTGAAAGCATTGAGCGCTTCCGCCCTGTGGTAGAGCTTGCCAAGGCAAACAACATCAAGGTACGTGGTTATGTCAGCTGCGCTCTGGGTTGCCCTTACCAGGGCGCGGTGGCGCCTGAGCAAGTGCTTGAGGTGTGTAAACAATTGTTGGCTTTGGGCTGCTACGAAGTCAGTCTCGGCGATACCATAGGCGTGGGTACGGCCAATGAGGTGGAGCAATTGCTTGACCTGCTGCTTAAACACCTGGATGCCAGCCAGTTGGCGGTGCATTTCCACGATACCTATGGCCAGGCCATCAGTAACATCTATGCTGCCTTAAAAATGGGCATTAGCACGGTAGACAGTGCGGTTGCAGGCCTAGGTGGCTGCCCTTATGCCAAGGGTGCGTCAGGAAATGTTGCCACCGAAGATGTGGTCTATCTACTGCAAAAGCTTGGCATAGACACAGGAATTGATTTAAAAACACTGGCCCAAGCAGGCGCGACCATTTGCAAGGCGCTAAACAAGCATCCACAGAGCAAGGTGGCCAACGCCATACTTGCCGATTGTGACCAAGAACAATAAACCTAGGAGTGCTTAGACATGTCCGGATTCGATAAAGTAGTAACAAGTTATGCCGATGCCATGGCAGGACTAAAAGACGGCGATACCATTATTGCCGGTGGTTTTGGCCTGTGCGGTATCCCCGAAGGCCTAATTGCCGAGATTAAGCGCATGGGTACCACAGATTTAACTGTAGTTTCAAACAACTGTGGTGTGGATGATTTCGGTTTAGGCGTGCTGCTTCAAGACAAACAAATCAAGAAGGTCATCGCCTCTTATGTGGGTGAAAACGCATTATTTGAAAAGCAGTTGCTTGACGGTGAGCTGGAAGTAGAGCTTACGCCTCAGGGCACACTGGCAGAGAAAATGCGCGCCGGCGGCGCTGGTATCCCAGCATTTTACACCGCCACAGGCTACGGTACGCCGGTTGCCGAAGGTAAAGAAGTAAAAGAATTTGACGGTCGTCCCTATATTCTTGAAGAATCCGTTACCGGTGAATTTGCCATTGTGAAAGCATGGAAAGCAGACCGTTACGGTAACCTGGTGTTCCGCCACACGGCGATGAACTTCAACCCTATGGCCGCCACTGCCGGTAAGATCACCGTAGCCGAGGTAGAAGAAATAGTTGAGCCGGGTGAACTTGAGCCAAGCCAAATTCACACCCCGGGCATTTATGTAAACCGCGTTATCAAGGGCAACTTTGAAAAACGCATTGAACGCGTTACCACACGTAAAGCCTAAGGAGATTAAAATGTCATTAAACCGTGAACAAATTGCTCAACGTGTTGCCAAAGAATTGGCTGACGGCTATTACGTGAATCTGGGTATTGGTATCCCTACCCTGGTTGCCAACTATGTACCAGAAGGCATTGAAGTTATGCTGCAGTCGGAAAACGGCCTGCTGGGTATGGGTCCTTACCCAACCGAAGACGAGCTTGATGCAGACATGATCAATGCGGGTAAAGAAACCGTTACAGCAGCTAAAGGTGCAGCAATTTTTAATAGTGCCGATAGCTTTGCCATGATCCGTGGTGGTCATGTAGACTTGACAGTCTTAGGTGCATTTGAAGTTGATCAGCACGGCAATATTGCCTCGTGGATGATCCCGAAGAAGTTAATTAAAGGCATGGGCGGCGCAATGGACTTAGTTGCCGGCGCAAAGAACATAATTGTTACCATGACCCATGCCAGTAAACACGGCGAATCTAAGTTACTAAAAGAATGTTCACTGCCTCTAACCGGCGTGAATTGTGTAAAGAAAATAGTAACCGACTTGGCCGTGTTAGAAGTCAAAGACGGCGCTTTCCATTTGCTAGAGCGCGCCCCGGGTGTTAGTGTTGATGAAATCATCAGTAAAACAGCGGGTAAACTCATCGTCGAAGGCGATGTACCAGAAATGAGCTTTGACTAACGGATAGCTTGGGAGCCCTCCCATAGCATACCCGTAAATGTACCGTCCTCATTCCCAGTGCTAGTTGGCACTGTGTTACCCAAAACCCCTCTTTTGAGGGGTTTTTTTTCGTCTCTATTACGCATAATTCAGCCATTAAACATTTGCTTACATCTTTGTTGCGCTAGTTTGATCTGTTCAATTTCCCCGTTCCGAATATAGTGGTAGATTAGTGTGGATACATAGGACACCAACAATTTTAATAAGGATCTCCATGAATAAGATGACCCTAAGTGCCCTTAGCGTGGCAGTGATGATCTCCCTTGGTGGCTGCTCGGCCACCAGCGATACACAAACTACGGCGCAGCAACAACAAGTTGCGCAAAATGCCGCGAATTTGCCTTTCGTTGATATCAAATATGATTCATTTACCCTGGATAACGGCCTTAAGGTTATCGTCCACACCGATCGCAAAGCCCCTATTGTTGCGGTTAATGTTTGGTATGACGTGGGTGCTAAAAATGAAAACGTTGGCAAAACCGGTTTTGCCCATTTGTTTGAACACCTGATGTTTAATGGCACCGAAAACTACGACGACGAGTATTTCGGCCCCTTCGAGCGCGCCGGTGCCACCGAGCAAAACGGTACCACCAACTCGGACAGAACCAACTATTTCCAAAACGTACCAACCCCGGCGTTGGATATGGCCTTGTGGATGGAGTCAGAGCGTATGGGCCACTTACTTGGCGCCATCACGCAGGATAAGCTCGATGAGCAACGCGGCGTAGTACAAAATGAAAAACGCCAGGGCGAAAGCCAGCCTTACGGCACCATGTGGGATAACATCTGGAGCAATACCTTCCCTCAAGGTCACCCCTACTCCTGGTCTGTAATCGGCTCAATGGAAGACTTAAACGCGGCGTCACTAGAGGACGTACACCAGTGGTTTAAAGACTACTACGGCCCGAACAATGCTGTGTTAGTGCTTGCCGGTGATATCGATGTTGAGACGGCAAAACAAAAAGTGGGCAAATACTTTGGCGATATTAAACCCGGTAAACCGGTAGCCAAGCTGCAAAAGTGGATTGCCAAGCGTGACGAGCAAACCCGTTTAGTAATGCAAGACCGCGTGCCTGCATCTCGTATCGTTAAAGTGTGGAATACCGCGGAAAAAGGCAGTGTGGAAGGTGAATACTTGTCGCTACTGAGCGATGTACTCGCCGGTGGCAAGAACTCACGCCTTTACCAGCGCCTGGTGTATAAGGAGCAACTGGCTTCAAGCGTCTTTGCCTTTAACTATCAGCGCACCCTGGCCGGTCAGCTGATGATCGGTGTCGATGCCCTGGATAAAAACAATATCGACAAAATTGAACGCATTATCGATGAAGAGGTTGCTCGTATAATCGACGAGGGCCCAACGGCCGCAGAGCTAAGCCGCATTAAATTTGCCAATGCCGCCGGCTGGGTGAAGAATGTGGAAGGTGTGGGTGGCTTTGGCGGTAAGTCAGATGTATTGGCCTCGGGCGCCGTTTACCACAACAACCCTACCTATTATAAAGAGGCCTTTGCCATTACCGCCAATGCCACACCGAGCGATCTCCAAATGGTGGCAAGCAAATGGTTAAGCAGTGGTGACTTTGTGCTGACCGTTCACCCCTTTGCTGAGCTCAGCGCCAGCGAGCAAGGTGTGGATCGCAGCACGGGCGTGCCTAGCGCCGGCGAGGTCCCTGCCCTTGATTTGCCAAGCGTTGACAGCTTTACCCTAAGCAATGGCTTAGAAGTGGTACTGGCGAAACGCAGCGACACCCCGGTTATTAACATACGTTTAGACTTTGCCGGCGGTACCGCCACCGATGCCAACGATAAGCCTGGCGTTGCCAACTTTGCCGCCAACATGCTTGATGAAGGCGCAGGCTCGCGCGATGCACTGCAACTGGCCGCCGAACTTGAATCTCTGGGTGCGTCTATCTCTGCCAGTGCTGGTTTGGATAAAACCTCGGTGATGATGTCAGCCATGGCGACCAACTGGCAGCCAAGCCTGGCACTGTTTGCCGATGTATTGCAAAAGCCACGCTTCGCCGACAGCGATATAGAGCGTGTGCGTAAGCTACTGCTTCAAGGTATTAAGCAAGAAAAAGCAAGCCCAACCTCCAATGCCCTGCGCGTGTTACCGCCGCTGCTATACGGCGAAAACCACCCTTATGGTAAGCCGCTAACCGGTTCAGGCACGGAGCAATCGGTCGCGCAGATCAGTCGTGATGACCTATTAGCCTTTACTTCGACCTGGTTACGTCCAGATCTGGGCCGTTTAGTAGTGGTTGGTGATATCGATAAAGCCGAGCTACAAACATCTTTGGAAACAGCACTGGCAAGCTGGGAAAAACCTCAGACAGCGGCACCGAAGCTTGATATCGCCGATGTGGCTATTCCTGAAAAAGCGCGGGTATTTGTATTGGACAAGCCTGAGTCGCCGCAGTCTTTGATCATCTCTGGCCTATTGGGTCCAAACAGCCAATCATTAAGCGCTCAGGATGAAGTAACCCTAGATATGATGAACACCATCATAGGCGGCAGCTTCACCTCGCGTATGAATATGAACCTGCGTGAAGACAAGGGTTGGTCATATGGCGCGCGCACCATTTTAATGGATACCAAGGCGCAAAGCCCCTTCTTTGTTTACGCCCCGGTACAAACCGATAAAACCAAAGAGTCGATTCAGGAAATCCTAAAAGAACTCAATGGTTATATCGGCAATAAACCGGCAACCGATGAAGAGCTGGCCAAGGTGGTATCGAATAAAACTGCTAAGCTACCCGGTCGTTATGAGAAGAAGTGGTCACTGCTTAACTCACTGGCGGATGCCTACAGTAAAGACCGTGACGTCACCTATCTTGAAAATTACGCCGAGCTGGTTCGTAAGCCAGACACCAAAACCCTGGCCGCCGAGGCCAAGAAGGTAATTAAACCTGAGCAACTGACCTGGGTGATCGTCGGTGACGTCGCCAAGATCAAAGAGCAAATCGAAAGTCTAAATCTAGGTGAAGTAACTTACCTGGATTAAGCACCGAGTTTAATCTTAGAAAAAACTAAGCCCCAGCGTATGCTGGGGCTTTTTTGTGGGTTGTTTATAGAAAATGATACTCAGAGCGGGCTGTGGGCTAAGATTGAGTGGTGGAACGCCCGCCACAAACGCGAGCAACGTGTTACGAGTCGAGCGCCCAAGGGGCGCGTTTTTGATGGCGATTGTTATACGTTTTTTGCATGACCTGAACCAGTTTGCTGCAATAAAAAATACCCAAGAACCATAAGCGGAATATTTGTTGTAACAGGATTAAATGCTTCCAATAAAAAATGCGGAGTCATAACTGCAGCAAAGACCAATAATCCAGCTAAACCTGCCAGGTTAAGCAGCTGCACGACTTTGCTCCTGTATAACAAGATAAAGACTAACCCAAAAAAAACTTCACCAACGCCAGCACTTTTAATCAATTGATAAGTGATATCTTCGGAAAACCCTAAACTTCCAGTCATTGCCTGCTCAAGCGGAGCAATTTGCAATAACTTGGGAAATAGACCGTGATATATCCATGTCAGTCCAATGACATATCGAGCTAATTGAATCATGTTCAAGAAACTGAATTCTCCAGAAACGTATAACGCCGTGGTAAGGGGCAAATTGAGCGAAGCTTAATTTGTCCCGCGCAGGCCCGCAGGGCCGGAGTGAACTTGACCACTTTGTTATGAATGCCTCGCGGCAAATTCTACAAAGCCCGAAAAATGTCGTTCTAAACGATTTCTGAATCTATCATCGTTGATAGCGCCGTCATCATTTACTAACTGATCTATTCCAGTGATCATCATTTCATGCGCCGGATATATTAACGATAATGTTGAGTCAAAAATTAACTTTAAATGAGCTTAAGCTCTTGCCCCACCCACAGGGCTATTTGCCTGAGTAATTATAGTTACAGGCTTATCCTTTAATACAGAGTTAAAGGCTGGTCGTGACACCCAATCTATGGCATTTTTTAATACAGCAGGAACACTATGATTGTACTCCGGTGAGCATACGATAATTCCTTCGCACTCTCCGACTTGATCCAGCAACCTCAAAATAGAATCAGGTTTATTAACTGCTAAATCTTCACTATAAAAAGGAAGATCATCTAATTTTGGAAAGTGGAAGTTATCGCTAGGGAAGTATTCCTGAATCATCTTCAGTACTGCGATGCTTTTGCTTTTGGAGTGAAAGCTACCTGACATTAATAAAATATTCATACGTTCACTCTATACCTCTTTGTATTCATAACAGCTTATTAGTGCGAATTCCCGGTTAAGGAAGTTATCCACAGCAGGAGTAACTCTCACTAATAAAGATTTTATTTAATAATAATAACAAGTAATCAGGTGTTTTTCTCACACGCAATCAAGAAGTAAGCCGAAGAAGCCTTTATTGGCCTGCTATGCAATTTGTTGGTTGCGGGTTGTCAGGTTGAAACCTGACCTACAGGGATCGCCCCTTCCCGTTTAGATTCGCTTTCGATCTCAGGTTTTGTTGCCCTCTAAGCCGGCCTTTCGGCAATGTGCTCCTGCATTGCTCAACTACCGCCACCCATGGCGGCAAAGGCCGGCCTACTATGTAATTATTCCTGCGGCCTTAATTCAGCGCTTATTTTCACTTGCGCGCTCGATCCCGTTACCGAGAAGTTTTATTATTGGTGCACAGTAACTAAAGAGCTCCTGCATTATGGCCCCCCCACCTTGTTTAAATTGTACTTCTCCCTATGTGTATCAAGTTCAAAATCTGCTTATTTGCCCCGAGTGTGGCTATGAATGGGACCCGGCGCAACTGGCCGAAGAAGAGCTGATCACCGCCAAAGATGCTAACGGCACCGAACTTAATGCCGGCGATAAAGTGACACTTGCCAAAGATTTAAAGGTCAAAGGCAGCTCCATGGTGATGAAAATAGGCACCAAGGCGCAGATCCGCAGCATCAAGGACAGCAAAGATCACGAGCTGGACTGTAAGGTCGATGGCGTTGGCGAGATGATGATCACCGCCAAGTTTGTTAAAAAAGCCTAACCCGGCGACACATAGCACTAAATCTGGTACAGGGACACGCCACAGCTTAAGCGGTGGCGTTTTATATACTTAAACTCTTCTTTATTTTCCATCACCACTATAGCTAAGGCTGAAGGCGCCACGCATATCACCCAACTTAAACCCCCTCGCCTCATCGCCAACATAGAGGCTATCGAGCTTTTCAATCAGTTGTGGGCTGATCTTTTCACCATGACAGGCCAGACACAGCTGGCCGGTAGGTATAGGTTTCATATAGCGATATTGATTTTTTTCTGGGTCGTAATTGGAATAAGTTAGGCTTTTTATTGCTTCACCCTCGGCCAACTTTTGTGCAAAGCCTTGCAGTACCGCTAGTTCCTCGAATGTTGGCTCATTAGCCTTGTTACGTGTTTTAAGGCTGGTCCTGCGCACTTGCCAGCCGTGGCTTGAGTAGGCATCGGCTATCTCAGGGGCTTTTGTATGACACACATCTATGGCCGCAGCAAAGCCCCCTTGTTGCACTGCTCCAAGCAAGGCTGATTTAAGCTCGGCAGCAAAGTCACCGGTGATCTGCCGTGCTTTCAATTCAAGTTCTTTAGCCTGCTCGCCTTGTTCAGCACTTGCCCAAGGCAGGTATAACAAGGTTAAGAGTAAAAACTTTTTCATAGTACATCCTACACGTTAATAGACTCGTTTAGCATACCTTATGGCAGATAAATCTCCCTAGGCAATTAGTTGAATAACAGCCATAAAAAAAAGGAAGCACTTAGGCCTCCTTTGTAATTTGACTTGCTTGGCAAATTAGAATGACAAGTTTGTTAGGATCTCGTCATCAACCCGATTTGCCAGGGTTACCTTAAGCTTAGGCGTACGTTCCATTTCGCGTTTAATCGCGAAGTTGGCTTCTTCGTTACGAGCCCAGCTACGGCGGGCAATACCATTATTTACATCGAACAAGAGCATGGATTTCAAGCGACGCTCGGCACCTTCGCTGCCATCAAGCAGCATACCGAAACCACCGTTGGTTACTTCGCCCCAACCTACACCGCCACCATTGTGGATAGAGACCCAGGTTGCGCCACGGAAACTGTCGCCGATCACGTTGTGAATCGCCATATCCGCGGTGAAACGACTGCCATCATAGATGTTTGATGTTTCACGGAACGGTGAGTCGGTGCCGCTCACGTCATGGTGGTCACGACCTAGTACGACCGGGCCAATTTCACCGCGATTAATGGCATCGTTAAAGGCTTTCGCGATTTCAATACGACCTTGGGCGTCGGCGTAAAGAATACGCGCTTGTGAACCCACAACCAGCTTGTTTTGCTTGGCGTCTTTGATCCAGGTGATGTTGTCCTGCATCTGCTGCTGAATTTCTTCTGGCGATTCGGCCATGATCTTGTTCAGTACTTCTGCGGCGATGGCATCGGTTTTATCCAGATCGTCTGGCTTGCCTGAGGCACATACCCAACGGAATGGACCAAAACCATAGTCAAAACACATAGGACCAAGAATATCCTGCACGTACGACGGATATTTAAAGTCGATGCCGTTTTCGGCCATCACATCGCCACCGGCGCGCGACGCTTCCAATAAGAAGGCATTACCATAGTCAAAGAAATAGGTACCACGAGCGGTGTGCTTGTTTACCGCATCGGCATGACGCTTCAAGGTCTCTTGTACCTTCACCTTGAATACTTCTGGCTCTTCACGGATCAGTCGATTTGACTCTTCAAACGAAATATCAACCGGGTAATAACCGCCCGACCAAGGGTTATGCAGTGACGTTTGGTCTGAACCCAGGTGAACAAAAATGTCTTGCTCGTAGAAGCTTTCCCACACATCTACAATGTTACCCACGTAGGCAATAGAGACCACTTCTTCATTGGCTTGTGCCTGGCGAACACGCTCAATCAGCGCATCCATGTTGTCGATCAGCTCATCAACCCAGCCCTGCTGGTGGCGCTTAGTGGCGGCCTTGGCGTTCACTTCGGCACACACGGTAATACAGTTGGCGATGTTACCCGCTTTTGGCTGTGCACCACTCATGCCGCCGAGACCTGCGGTCAAGAAGATCTTACCTTGCGGGCTTTGGCCTTTCTCAAGCACCTTACGGAAGGCATTCATCACCGTAATCGTGGTGCCGTGTACTATACCCTGGGGACCGATATACATAAATGAACCGGCAGTCATTTGCCCGTACTGAGTTACACCCAGAGCATTAAACTTCTCCCAGTCATCCGGCTTAGAGTAGTTCGGGATCATCATACCGTTAGTCACCACCACGCGCGGCGCATCTTCTGATGAGGGGAACAGTCCCATTGGGTGACCCGAGTAAATGTGCAAGGTCTGGTCTTTTTCCATCTCGCTCAGGTACTTCATGGTTAACAGGTACTGCGCCCAGTTTTGGAATACCGCACCGTTACCACCGTAAGTGATCAGCTCCTCTGGGTGCTGAGCAACGGCTGGGTCAAGGTTGTTATCAACCATCAGCATGATCGCGGCAGCCTGCTCGCATTTTGCCGGGTAGTCAGAGACCGAGCGCGCCTTCATGTCATAGCTAGGCTTAAAGCGGTACATGTAAATACGGCCAAATTGCTTCAGTTCCTCGGCAAATTCAGCGGCCAGCTCCTGGTGCCATTCTTTAGGGAAATAACGCAAGGCGTTACGTACCGCCAGTTGCTTTTCCTCTGGGCTAAGAATGTCTTTGCGCTTTGGCGCGCGGTTTACACCCGCTGGGTATGGCTTAGGCTCAGGTAAAACGCTGGGAATACCTTGCTTAATTTGTTCTTGGAAAGTCATTGTTATTGGCTCCCTTAGTTGACGCTAAACGCTTGTGCTTTAACTAGTTCAATCATGGCATCGATATCCGGCTTAAGTAGACGGTCTTCTTCAAGCTTGGCTACCTTGTCGCGGATGATGGCGAAGTTCTCTTCGATGATGTCAGAGCACTTGTTCGGACGACGGAATTCAATGGCCTGCGCCGCATACATTAATTCGATAGCAAAGATCTTTTCCAGGTTGCCAAGGATTTGATTTAGTTTTCGACCCGAGATGCTGCCCATGGATACGTGATCTTCCTGACCCATAGAGGTAGGTACGCTGTCCGCTGATGGTGGGAAGCATAGTGATTTGTTCTCTGTTACCAAGGCCGCAGTGGCATACTGAGGGATCATCATGCCCGAGTTAAGGCCACCGGAGGTGGTCAATAAACGCGGCAGACCGTGCAGGCCTTCAAGCATTAAATAACAACGGCGGTCGGAGATATTGCCAAGCTCGGCAGCTGCAATCGACGCATAATCCAATACCATGGCCAAAGGCTGACCGTGGAAGCTACCACCAGAAATTGCTTCTTCTGCACTGATCACGATTGGGTTATCGGTCACCGAGTTCATCTCGATTTCTACCAGCTCCTTAAGGTGGTTAAAGGCGTTACGTGATGCGCCGTGTACCTGTGGAATACAACGCAGCGAGTAAGGGTCTTGCACGCGATCGCAGTCAGTGTGTGCAGCCATATTTTGTGAGCCGTTGAAGAACATACGCATACGCTTAGCGACTTCAATGTTACCTTCAAACGGACGAGTTGCATGCAGCTCTTCCCTAAAGGGTGAGCCACTGCCCTGCATGCCTTCGATGCTCATGGCACCGGCTAAGTCGGCAAGATCAAGGAGGTAACGCATCTTGGTCAGCGCCGTGATACCGTGCGAAAGAATAAACTGGGTACCATTGATAAGAGCCAGACCTTCTTTGGCATGCAGCTCAAGCGGCGCTAGGCCATTGGCTTCTAGCAAATGGGCCGCAGGTACGGGTTTGCCGTCTTGCCAGAACTCACCTTCGCCAATCAGTGGCAGGAATAAGTGTGAAAGCGGTGCCAGGTCGCCCGACGCACCGACCGAACCTTGCTCTGGTACCACGGGAATAAGATCAAGCTCAAGGAAAGCCAACATGCGCTCTACCACTTCAAGGCGAATACCCGAGAAGCCTTGGCTTAGGGCGTGTACCTTAGTGATCAGCATCAATTTAGAAATTGCTTTGGCGATAGGCTCACCCACACCTACGGCATGAGTGATCAACAGGTTCTTTTGTAAAAGATGGGTTTCTTCTGGTGAGATTTGCGTATCGCACAAAGGGCCAAATCCGGTATTGATACCGTAAACGGCCTTATCTGAAGCGGCCATCACATCTACATTCTGACGGCTTTTATTAATTTTATCTATGGCTTGTTGGCAAAGCTCGGCTTTAATGCTGCCATCAGCGATGCCGTTCACAGTATCAAGATTTAGCTGGTCTACACCATATCTAAACGTCATCTTATTCTCCTAACTTGTTGTCTGTGCGAAGCAATACTTGCTCAATTAAACCATGCTAACTTGCCAGAGATGTTTTATAAATACATAATAATCGTAATTCATTCCGGTTTTACCGAACTAAACTTATCTAATTAAACATCCTTCTCGAATTAAGGGGATCAAGTGCAAGTCCATGACGTAGACCTACGCTTGCTGCGTATCTTTGTGGCCATAGTTGAGTGTGGCGGTTTGGCCGCGGCGGAGTCGCGCCTGAGCATAGGCCGCTCCACCATAAGTTCACATTTATCGGACTTAGAGGTACGCCTGGGTATTAAACTCTGTAAACGCGGGCGCAGCGGTTTCGAGCTTACCGAGCCCGGTCGCATCACCTATCAGGCGTCGTTAGAACTGTTACAACAATGCGAGGCCTTTGCTAGCACGGTGGCGACATCAAAAAATGAATTATCCGGGCGAGTAAGCCTTGCGATCATAGATACCCTGGTCAGCGATCCGCGCTGCGCCGTTGCTCATGTTATTGCCGAGCTTAAGGAGTGTGGCAGTAACATTCAGTTCGATATCAATGTGTGTGAAGCGCGGGAAGTTGAAACCTCTGTGGTCAATGGCCGGGCGCTGGTGGGCATAGGGGTCAGTCGCCATCATTTAAGGGGCCTTGATTATTACCCGCTTCATGATGAAACCAACTACTTGTATTGTGCGCTGGGCCATCCCCTGTTCGACTGTGAACCCTCTGCCGTGAGTGAATTGCTAGCCGATGCGGAAGTGATCACCAGTAACTATATGCGTGACCGCGAAAGCCGCAACGATGGTTTAAATTATCAAAACAGTGCTATCGCCTATCATGATGAAGGCATTGCCCATTTGATTTTATCCGGGAAGTTTATCGGCTATCTGCCCGAGCATTATGCTAAGCATTGGGTTGATAAGGGGATGTTTAAGGCTATCGAGCCCGAAGTGTATCGCTATACTATACCGGTAGTGTTGATCACTTCTAAAAATAACTCAGCCTCGCCGCTGGCGCAGGCATTGATAGAAGAAATGAAGCGCTGTCATAAAGCCCTGACCTAAGCTCATGTATAGAAACAAAAAACCCGCCAGAAGGCGGGTTTTTTTTTAAGCGTTAGCAGAGATTACCAACCGGTTTTCTCTTTAAGCGCTTTACCGATATCAGCAAGTGAACGTACAGTTTTTACGCCAGCTGCTTCAAGGGCTGCGAACTTCTCGTCAGCAGTACCTTTACCACCGGCGATGATGGCACCAGCGTGGCCCATACGCTTACCCGGAGGAGCAGTAACACCAGCGATGTAAGATACAACTGGCTTAGTGACGTTTTCTTTGATGTAAGCCGCCGCTTCTTCTTCAGCTGTACCGCCGATCTCACCGATCATTACGATAGCTTCAGTTTGCGGATCTTTCTCGAACATCTCTAGTACGTCGATGAAGTTAGTACCAGGAATTGGGTCACCACCGATACCTACACAGGTAGACTGACCGAAGCCAGCGTCAGTAGTTTGCTTAACCGCTTCGTAAGTAAGAGTACCAGAACGAGATACGATACCTACTTTACCAGGCTTGTGGATGTGACCAGGCATGATACCGATCTTAGTTTCACCCGGAGTGATAACACCTGGGCAGTTAGGACCGATCATACGAACGCCAGTTTCATCAAGCTTAACTTTAACGTCAACCATGTCTAGCGTTGGAATACCTTCAGTGATACAAACGATAAGCTCGATGCCTGCATCGATAGCTTCAAGGATTGCATCTTTACAGAAAGGTGCTGGTACGTAGATTACTGATGCAGTTGCACCAGTTGCTTCTACTGCGTCACGTACTGTGTTGAACACAGGTAGACCAAGGTGAGTTTGACCGCCTTTACCAGGTGATACACCACCTACCATCTGCGTGCCGTACTCAAGAGCTTGCTCAGAGTGGAAAGTACCCTGACCACCAGTGAAACCTTGGCAGATTACTTTAGTGTCTTTATTAATTAGTACAGACATTATTTGCCCTCCGCAGCAGCAACAACTTTTTCAGCAGCGTCTGTTAGAGATTCTGCAGCAATGATGTCTAGACCTGAGTTCGCAAGAACGTCACGACCTAGTTCAGCATTAGTACCTTCAAGACGTACAACTACAGGAACGTTTACGCCAACTTCTTTAACAGCACCAATGATGCCTTCTGCGATCATGTCACAACGTACGATACCGCCGAAGATGTTAACTAGAACAGCTTTAACGTTGTCGTCAGAAAGGATGATCTTAAACGCTTCAGCTACACGCTCTTTAGTCGCGCCGCCACCAACGTCTAGGAAGTTAGCTGGCTTACCGCCGTGTAGGTTTACGATGTCCATAGTACCCATTGCTAGGCCTGCACCGTTAACCATACAACCTACGTTACCATCTAGTGCAACATAGTTAAGTTCCCACTGTGCAGCGTGAGCTTCACGCTCGTCTTCTTGTGAAGGATCGTGCATAGCGCGGATTTTAGGCTGACGGTATAACGCGTTACCATCAACACCGATTTTACCGTCTAGACAGTGAAGGTTACCTTCTTCTGTGATTACTAGAGGGTTGATTTCAAGTAGAGCGAAATCGAAATCGTTGAACATGTTCGCAAGACCCATGAAGATCTTAACGAATTGCTTCATTTGTGTTGGGTTAAGACCCAATTTGAAGCCTAGTTCACGAGCTTGGTAAGCTTGAGGACCTACTAGTGGATCGATCTCAGCTTTGTGAATTAGTTCAGGCGTTTCTTCTGCAACTTGTTCAATTTCAACACCGCCTTCAGTTGACGCCATGAAAACAACTTTGCGTGAAGCGCGGTCGACAACAGCACCAAGGTAGAGTTCGTTAGCAATGTCTGTGCAGCTTTCAACAAGGATCTTAGCAACTGGCTGACCGTTTTCGTCAGTTTGGTAAGTTACTAGGTTCTTACCTAACCAGTTTTGAGCGAAGTCTTTGATCTCTTGTTTGCTGTCTGCTAGTTTTACACCGCCCGCTTTACCACGGCCACCGGCGTGAACCTGACATTTAACAACCCACTTGTCACCACCGATTTTATCGGCAGCTTCAGCAGCTTCTTGAGGCGTGTCACATGCATAGCCTTCAGAAACTGGTAAACCATATTCGGCAAAAAGTTGTTTTGCCTGATACTCATGCAAATTCATGATGCTTTATCCAATTTTTTATACTAAAAGAGCTGAATAAATATGCAATTTATTCAACCATCCCAAATTGCGCACCTAGTATAGATCCCATGGCTATGCTTGAAAACCCTAGTAAGACTAAAGGTGGCAAAAAAAAAGCTGCGGCAAGAGCCACAGCTTAATTTATATTCAATTTAGACGATTATACGTCTAATAGAAGACGCGTAGGATCTTCTAACATCTCTTTGATGGTTACCAAGAAGCCTACTGACTCTTTACCATCGATTTGACGGTGGTCATACGATAGTGCTAGGTACATCATAGGTAGGATTTCTACCTTACCGTTAACCGCCATAGGACGGTCTTGGATCTTGTGCATGCCTAGGATTGAAGACTGCGGCAAGTTGATGATAGGCGTAGAAAGTAGTGAACCGAATACACCACCGTTAGTGATGGTGAAGTTACCACCTGTCATATCTTCAACAGTTAGTTTGCCATCGCGGCCTTTGATCGCAAGCTCTTTGATGCCTTTTTCGATTTCAGCAAGAGACAGCTTGTCACAGTCACGAAGAACAGGAGTCACTAGACCACGCGGAGTAGATACCGCGATGCTGATGTCGAAGTAGTTGTGGTAAACGATATCATCGCCGTCGATTGACGCGTTTACTTCTGGGAAGCGCTTAAGTGCTTCAACCACTGCTTTCACGTAGAAAGACATGAAACCTAGACGCGTACCGTGACGCTTCTCGAATACTTCTTGGTATTGCTTACGAAGATCCATGATTGGCTTCATGTTTACTTCGTTGAAGGTAGTCAACATAGCAGTTGAGTTCTTCGCTTCAAGTAGACGGTTAGCAATGGTCTTACGTAGACGTGTCATAGGAACACGTTTTTGCGTACGGTTACCAACAGGAGCAGGTGTCGCAGCTGCAGCAGTTTCTTGCTTAGCTGACGCGCTCTTGATGAAGGCATCAACGTCTTCTTTAGTTACACGACCGTTTTTACCAGAACCCTTGATTTGCGAAGCATCTAGGCCTTTTTCAGCAATTAGGCGACGTACAGAAGGCGTTAGCGCATCGGCAGCGCTGTCGTCACTTGACGCTTCAGCAGCAGGAGCAGCGGCAGCTGGAGCAGCACCGGCTGTGGCGCCAGCGATTAGCTTACCAATGACTTGTTCACCAAGTACGGTGTCGCCTTCGCCGTGGATGTGCTCACCCATTACGCCATCTTCAGGTGCTACCACCTCAAGAACAACCTTATCAGTTTCGATATCAACCAGGTTTTGGTCGCGGCTTACCGCTTCACCAGGTTGTACGTGCCATGTAGCGATTGTTGCATCAGCAACAGATTCTGGAAGTACAGGAACTTTAATATCCACTTCTTTACCTTCTTGTGCGCCAGCTGCAGCTGGAGCGGCTTTGTCTTCAGATGGAGCTGGTGCAGCACCAGCGTCAGCGGCATCAGCTTCACCGATAATAGCAATAACCTGCTCGGCTAAAACTGTTGCACCTTCTTGTTCTTTGATTTCAGTGATCACACCGTCAGCAGGTGCAACAACTTCTAAAACAACCTTGTCGGTTTCGATGTCAACCAGGTTTTGATCGCGACTTACTTTGTCGCCAACACTCACGTGCCACGTTGCGACCGAAGCGTCAGCAACTGACTCAGGAAGAACAGGAACCTTGATTTCTGTGGTCATCTCTTATCCCTTATTTTTTAATGGTAAGCGCGTCAGCGACTAACGCTTGTTGTTCTTTAGTATGTACGGCCATATAACCACATGCAGGTGCTGCAGAGGCTTGACGACCTGCGTATGTTAGGTTGGCACCCTGTGGAATTGAATTCCAGAAGTTGTGCTGCGAGCAATACCAAGCGCCTTGGTTTTGCGGCTCTTCCTGACACCATACAAAGTCTTTCACATGGCTGTAACGCTCAACAATGTCCGCCATTTCCTGATGTGGGAATGGGTATAATTGCTCAACGCGCACAATAGCAATGTTGTCTAGTTCTTGCTTGCGACGCTCTTGCAGTAGTTCGTAATAAACCTTACCGCTACAGAAAATCACACGCTCAACTTTCTTCGCATCGATATCATCAATCTCGTCGATCATATTGTGGAATACGCCTTCAGAAAGCTCTTCCAGAGACGATACCGCAAGTGGGTGACGTAGCAATGATTTCGGCGTCATTACGATAAGCGGACGGCGAAGAGGACGTACCGCCTGACGACGTAGCATGGCGTAAACCTGTGCTGGAGTCGAAGGCACACATACCTGCATATTGTGATCCGCACACAGCTGAAGGAAACGCTCAAGACGTGCCGAGCTGTGCTCTGGGCCCTGACCTTCATAGCCGTGTGGTAGCAAACAAGTTAGACCGCATAGACGGCCCCACTTTTGCTCACCCGAGCTTAGGAATTGGTCGAATACAACCTGGGCACCGTTGGCGAAATCGCCAAATTGCGCTTCCCACATAACCAGAGAAGTTGGCTCTGCCGTGGCATAACCGTATTCGAATGCCAGTACCGCTTCTTCAGAAAGGACTGAGTCATATACTTCAAACTTACCTTGCGCTTCGCTGATATGCTGTAGCGGCAAGTAAGTTGAGGCGTCAGTCTGGTTGTGTACAACCGCGTGACGGTGGAAGAAGGTACCACGGCCTGAATCCTGACCCGTTAGGCGGATGTCCGTGCCCTCTTCTACCAGGGTGGCGTAAGCAAGTGTTTCTGCCATACCCCAGTCCAGTAACTTGTCACCGGCAGCCATGGCTTTACGGTCGTCGTAAATTTTCTTAACGCGCGACTGAGCCTTATGGCTTTCAGGGTAAGACGCTACCTTGTTGCCAAGCTCTTTAAGCTTTTCAACAGATACGCTGGCATCGTATTGGGTATCCCAATCGTGACCTACGAACTTAGACCACTCTGAAGAGTGCTTAGTCTCTGGCTCGATTTCTTCAACCACACAGTGACCATCATCAAGACCAGCACGGTAAGTATCGATCAGGTCTTTGATTTCAGCTTCTGTAAACAGACCTTCAGAAATCAACTGCTGAGCGTAGATTTCACGTGGTACCGCGTGCTTTTTGATCTTTTGATACATCAACGGCTGGGTTGCATTTGGCTCGTCGGCTTCGTTGTGACCGTGACGACGGTAACAAACAAGGTCGATAACCACATCGCGCTTAAACTGATTACGGAAATCAAGGGCGATTTGGGTAACCATGGCAACCGCTTCTGGGTCGTCCGAATTCACGTGGAAAATCGGCGCCTGAACCATTTTAGCTATGTCGGTACAGTAATCTGTAGAACGTACGTCATCCTTGTTCGAGGTGGTAAAACCAACCTGGTTGTTAACAACGATACGTACGCTACCACCTACCTTAAAGGCGTTGGTTTGCGACATATTGAAGGTTTCTTGCACCACGCCCTGACCGGCGATCGCCGAGTCACCGTGAATGGTGATAGGCAGTGCTTTAGAGCCGCTTTCACAGTCTAGACGGTCTAGACGAGCGCGAACCGAGCCCATAACTACCGGGTTAACGATTTCCAGGTGCGACGGGTTAAATGCAAGTGCCATATGAACACTGCCGCCAGCGGTTGCGAAATCAGACGAATAACCCATGTGGTACTTAACGTCACCCGAGCCCAGCGTGTCATCGTGCTTACCGGCAAACTCATCGAACAAGGCCGACGGGTTTTTACCCAGTACATTCACAAGCACGTTTAGACGACCACGGTGGGCCATACCGATAACCGCTTCCTGTTGACCGCTTTCACCGGCACGGTGAATAAGCTCTTTCAACATAGGTACCAGCGCGTCACCACCTTCAAGTGAGAAACGCTTAGCGCCTGGGAACTTCGCACCCAAGTACTTTTCTAGACCATCGGCAGCAATCAGACCTTTAAGGATACGCTTTTTAGTGGCGCTATCGAATTGCGGGCGAGCCTGCACCGATTCTAAACGCTGTTGTAACCAACGTTTTTCTTCAGTCGATGTGATGTGCATGTATTCAGCACCAATAGAACCACAATAAGTAGTCTTAAGTGCTTGATAAAGTTCACCCAGTTTCATCATTTCACCGCCTGCGGCGAATGAACCTACATAAAACTCAGTGTCAAAATCTTCTTTGGAAAGGCCGTGGAATTCTAAGTCTAAATCGCGTACGCGTTCACGCTGCCATAGACCCAGGGGGTCAAGGTTCGCGTTTTGATGACCACGGAAACGAAAAGCATTGATAAGTTGCAGAACTTTGATCTGTTTCGGGTCAGCTTGACCCCCTTCTGCAAGAATTACTTCTCGGTGTTTATTTTTTGCCAGTTCGGCGAATTCGGCTCTAACTTGTGAATGTTTGGTTTCTACATCCACGCCTTCCACTTTTGGAAGTTGTTCGAACACTACACGCCATTCTTCTGGCACTGAAGTCACATCATCAAGATATGCTTCATAAAGCTCCTCAACATAAGCAACGTTGCCGCCGTATAGATGAGAAGACTCTAGCCATGCCTTCATCACACCATCGTGCATTTATAAGCCCTTTTATCTAGCGCAGATTTACATTGTCTAGCCTACTCAATGATTGAGTAAGTGATCGAAGAATGGCCAGACAGATGTCCAGCCATTCTTTGCGTTATTATGCCCTTAAACTGAACGATTAAGAAGCATTGATTTGATTTGACCAATCGCTTTAGTCGGATTCAAGCCTTTCGGGCACACGTTGACACAGTTCATGATATTGTGACAACGGAATACGCTAAATGCGTCGTCCAAATCGGCCAAGCGTTCTTCGGTTGCCGTATCACGGCTGTCCGCTAGGAAGCGGTAAGCGTGTAGCAAGCCCGCAGGGCCAATAAATTTGTCTGGGTTCCACCAGAAACTCGGACAAGAAGTCGAACAACAGGCACACAAGATACACTCGTATAGGCCGTCAAGCTTATCACGCTCTTCGATTGATTGAAGGCGCTCGCCTGCTGCCGGCGTGTCATTGATTAGGTACGGCTTCACTTTCTCGTATTGGGTATAGAACTGAGTCATATCAATAACGAGGTCGCGCACTACAGGTAGACCTGGAAGTGGACGAATAACTACCTTACCCTTGCCGTTTTTCTGCAATGCAGAAATAGGCGTGATACATGCAAGGCCGTTTTTGCCGTTCATGTTTACACCGTCAGAACCACATACACCTTCACGGCAAGAGCGGCGGAATGCCAGGCTTGGGTCTTGTTCTTTTAATAGAATCAAGGCATCAAGCACCATCATATCGCGGCCTTCTTCCACCTCTAGGGTGTAGTCTTGCATGCGCGGTGCGTTATCCACATCTGGATTGTAACGATAAACAGATAATTCTAAAGTTGCCATCGTCATCTCTCCTAGTAAGTACGAGCTTTAGGTGGGAACGCTTCACGCAGCTTAGGCGCGTAGTTCACGTCACGTTTTGACATCTGCTCTGTCTCAGGGTTGTAAACACTATGACATAGCCAGTTATCATCATCACGCTCAGGGAAGTCAAAGCGTGAGTGCGCACCACGGCTCTCGGTACGGAAGTTAGCAGCAACAGCCGTCGAGTAAGCAGTTTCCATCAGGTTGTCTAGTTCTAGACATTCGATACGCTGGGTATTGAAGTCGCTTGATTTGTCATCAAGACGAGCGAACTGTAGACGCTCACGGATTTCTTTAAGCTCTTTAAGACCAGTGGCCATAGCATCGCCTTCACGGAATACCGAGAAGTTAAGCTGCATGCACTGCTGTAGGTCTTTCTTAATTTGAACTGGGTCTTCACCTTGACCAGGCTTAGATGTTTCCCAACGGTTAAAGCGTGCAAGTGCACCATCGATGTTGTCAGTTGAAGCATCACGCTGCGCTTGGTAATCATTTAGGTAAGTACCTAGGAAGTTACCCGCTGCACGGCCGAATACTACAAGGTCAAGAAGTGAGTTACCGCCTAGACGGTTGGCACCGTGTACAGATACACAGGCAATCTCACCTACCGCGAATAGACCTTCTACCAGCTTTTCGTTACCAGCATCATCAATGTTCAGAACCTGACCATTAACGTTAGTCGGTACACCACCCATCATATAGTGACAGGTTGGGATTACTGGAATTGGCTCTTTCGCAGGGTCAACGTGGGCGAATGTTTTCGCCAGATCACATACGCCAGGAAGACGTAGGTTAAGGGTTTCTTCACCTAGGTGGTCTAGCTTAAGTTTGATGTGAGGACCCCAAGGACCTTCACAGCCACGACCTTCACGGATCTCAGTCATCATTGAACGAGCAACAACGTCACGTGATGCCAAGTCTTTAGCATTTGGCGCATAACGCTCCATGAAACGCTCGCCGTCTTTGTTTAGAAGGTAACCACCTTCACCACGACAACCTTCCGTTACCAGTACACCGGCACCGGCGATACCGGTTGGGTGGAACTGCCACATTTCCATGTCTTGCATTGAAACGCCGGCACGCGTTGCCATACCAACACCGTCACCTGTGTTGATGTGCGCGTTGGTAGTTGAGGCGAAGATACGACCTGCGCCACCTGTTGCAAGCACAACGGCTTTAGACTTGAAGTAAACCACTTCACCGGTTTCGATGTCGATTGCTGTACAACCCACAACGGCACCGTCGTCGTTCTTAACTAGGTCTAGTGCATACCACTCAGAATATACGTTTGTTTTGTTCTTAACGTTCTGCTGGTATAGGCAGTGAAGAAGCGCGTGACCTGTACGGTCGGCTGCAGCCGCTGTACGCGCAGCTTGCTCACCACCAAAATTCTTCGACTGACCGCCGAAAGGACGCTGATAAACACGGCCATTTTCAAAACGTGAAAACGGAAGACCCATGTTTTCTAGCTCGGTAATAGCTTCCGGGCCTGTTTTACACATGTATTCGATAGCGTCTTGGTCACCGATATAATCAGAACCTTTAACGGTATCGTACATGTGCCATTCCCAGTTATCCTCGTGCGAGTTACCTAGCGCAACTGTGATACCACCCTGCGCAGATACAGTATGAGAACGAGTTGGGAAAACTTTAGAAATAAGAGCACAAGACTTGCCCGATTCGGTGATAGCCAGTGCTGCACGCATACCTGCGCCGCCTGCACCAATTACTACCGCATCAAATTCGCGAACTGAATATTTCACTTAAACACCCCATAGAACGAATAGGCCGATTACTACGTAAGTAAGCGCCATAAGGTTTAGTACGAAGCCAAGAAACGCACGTAGTTGAGCGTTCTTTACGTAGTCAGTCAGTACCTGCCAAAGGCCGATACGTGCATGCACCATGATGCAAGTCAGTGCCACAAGCGTGAACACTTTCATTGCTAGGTTGCCGAAAAGGCCTGACCATGCTTCATAGGTTAGTGCTGGAGTGCAAAGCAGATAACCAATAATAAAGAGTGCGTATGCACTGATAACCAGCGCCGTTGCGCGAAGAGATACGAAATCCTGAACGCCATTGCGCTTAAGAGATGCTTGATTTAAGACCATAGCCAAACTCCCGCTAAAACAGCAACAATTACCCACAACACAAAACCAGCTTTTGCAGTCGCGTTAGCTGAGTCTAATTCTTTCCACGGACCCAAATCTTGGATTAAGTGGCGTACACCTGCGATGAAGTGATACGAAAGAACGGTGAGGGTACCCCAGGCGATAAATTTGGCAACAAACCCGGTTAACAGGCTTTTGACAAATTCAAATCCTTCCGGAGAAGATAAAGACTCAGCCCATGCCCAAATCACAAAGGTCAAGGCAAAGAACATTGCTACACCGGTGACGCGGTGAAGAATTGAAGCTTTGGCCGTTGCTGGCATAGAGATGGTCGTTAGATCGAGATTTACAGGTCTTTGCTTTTTCACAGTTACTTGCCCATCTTGCTCACATTGAAAAATAGAGCCATCTACATTGTTTTTATAACCATTTATGCATCACTGCATAAATGCGCTCACAGAAATAAACCGCAGACATGCGAAAAATTCATCTTAGGTGTTCGACTTTAAAGCGAATTTCCACTGATTTGTCATAATCGGTTTACTCAAAGACGTTACGGTATTGAACCTCAGACAGTATATAAGTCTGAAGAGGATATTACAATTCTTGTTTAGTCTCGCAGGTTTGCGAATTAGCCATTGGTATAATATTTAATCTGCGAGGAATATTTATTATACGAATATGCATTAAAATTGACTTTCTACCCCTCTTGTACGTTAGAATGATCGTAATTTGCTTAACATTAGTATCACGTATAACAGCATCAGCTTGTTATTCTTATTAGGAGATAAATAGATGGCAGATAAGAAAGCCACAGTTCATATCGATGGACACGACCCTATCGAGCTTCCAATTTATGAAGGCACAGCGGGTCAAGACGTTATCGACGTTCGTACCTTGGGTTCTCACGGTTACTTCACTTACGACCCAGGTTTTATGTCGACTGGCTCTTGTGACTCATCTATCACCTACATCGACGGTGCGAAAGGTATTTTATTACACCGCGGTTACCCAATTGATCAGCTTGCTGAGAGCTCAAACTACGTAGAACTGTGCTACTTGCTTTTGAACGGTGAACTACCATCAGAAGCAGAGCTTGAGAAATTCTCAAACTCAATTACCTTAAGTACTATGGTTCACGAAAAAGTGGCAGCTTTTTTCCAAGGCTTCCGCGTTGATGCGCACCCAATGGCCATGTTGTGTGGCGTGGTTGGTGCTATGTCTTCTTTCTATCACCAGGACCTGGACATTGCCGACCCAATTCAGCGTAAACGCAGTGCCATCCGCCTGGTAGCCAAGCTGCCTACAATCGCAGCAATGGCTTATAAATACACCATAGGTCAGCCTTTCGTTTACCCACGTAACGACTTGAGCTACGCAGAAAACTTCCTACACATGATGTTCTCTGTGCCGTCGGAAGAATACAAGGTAAGCCCAGTTTTAGCTAAAGCTATGGACCGTATCTTCATGCTTCACGCGGACCACGAGCAGAACGCATCAACTTCTACCGTTCGTATTGCTGGTTCATCAGGCGCTAACCCATACGCTTGTATCGCAGCGGGTATCGCATCGCTTTGGGGCCCCGCGCACGGTGGTGCTAACGAAGCGTGTCTGAACATGCTGCAACAAATAGGCTCTGTAGATAATATCGATGAGTATATTGCACGTGCCAAAGATAAGAACGACCCATTCCGTCTAATGGGCTTCGGTCACCGTGTTTATAAAAACTTCGATCCACGTGCGACTGTAATGCGTGAAACCTGTCACGAAGTGTTGAAAGAGCTAAACATTCAAGATCCACTACTAGACGTAGCTATGCGCCTAGAGCAAATCGCTTTGGAAGACCCCTACTTCGTTGAGAAGAAACTCTACCCGAACGTAGACTTCTACTCAGGTATCATTCTTAAAGCAATCGGTATTCCTACCAGCATGTTCACAGTGATCTTTGCTATGGCCCGTACCGTAGGTTGGATCTCACACTGGGATGAAATGCTATCTCAGCCTGGTCACAAGATCAGCCGCCCACGTCAGCTTTATAAAGGCGCGACCAAGCGTGATTATGTAAGCCCGGCAGAGCGCTCATAATCTAGCGTGATTATTAATATAGGCCAGCTTTATGCTGGCCTTTTTATTTGCCATTTGTAGGCAACTCTCTACAATAGCCGCCATTGTTTTAGCGCCACCTTCTTATTCCAAGCCAATATGTTCGATATCGATGCCATTCGTGGCGACTTCCCCGCTCTTATTCACCATCAACAGCAGGAAGTTGTCTATCTCGATTCTGCCGCCACCAGTCAAAAACCCCAGTGTGTGATAGATGCAATCTGTGATTTTTATAAAAATGGCAACGCAAATGTACATCGCGGCGCCCATAGGCTCAGTCAACTTGCTACAAAAAGCTACGAAGAGGCACGCGAAAAGGCAGCAAAGTTTATCAATTGCCAGGCTAAAGAGCTGGTTTGGACAAAGGGCGCAACCGAGGCCATCAACCTTGTGGCCTATGGTCTGACTCATCTGTTGGGCAAAAATGATGTGATTTTAATAAGCGAGCTTGAACACCACGCTAACATAGTGCCCTGGCAGCAATTAGCCAAACGCAGCGGTGCTAGCTTGCGTGCTATCCCGGTGGACAGTGACGGGATAATACATACCGAGCAGGCTCTGGCGCTAATTGAAGAGCAAAAACCTAAGGTCTTGGCTATCAGCCATGCCTCTAATGCCCTTGGTAATATTCAACCTGTGCAAACACTTATCAAGGCAGCTAAGGCACATAACGCCTTTACCTTGGTCGATGGCGCCCAATCTCTGCTGCACTTGCGCCCGGATGTAAAAGCCCTCGACTGTGATTTCTTTGTGTTTTCCGCCCATAAATGTCTTGGCCCTACCGGCCTGGGTGCCCTTTATGGCCGTTATCAGTGCCTGGAAGCTCTGGATGTCTTTCAAACTGGGGGCGAGATGGTGACCAAGGTAAGCATAAAGCAAACGCAATTTAACCCGCCGCCAAGCAAGTTTGAAACCGGCACGCCAAATATCGCCGGTGTGCTGGGTTTTAGTGCTGCCATCGACTACCTTAATGGCCTTGAGAGTGCGCAGCTAAGAGAGCATGAGTTGCAGTTGTTTACCTATCTATGTGAGCAATTGGCGCAATTCTCTGAGGTACGTATCCTTGGTGATATGGATAACAACATAGGCACCATAAGTTTTGTGGTCGGCGGTGAACATCCTTATGATTTAGCGACCTTGATGGATATGGAAGGCATAGCCCTGCGCCACGGTCATCATTGTGCGCAACCGCTTATGTCGGCGCTTGGAGTGAACGGCACGGTGCGGGTAAGCCTGGCGTTTTATAATAACAAGGCGGATGTCGACGCCTTTATTACGGCACTTACCAATACCTTGGAGATGATGGCCTGATGGTTGAGAATTTCAATGAATTAAAACAGCAGTTTATCGCCTTGGGTAGCTGGCAACAACGTTATCGTGAGTTGATGTTACTGGGTAAAACCCTGCCCGTGATGGCCAATGAGCTCAAGGTGGATGAAGCTAAAGTCGCTGGCTGCGAAAGCAATGTATGGATGTATATAGATTTCACCCCGCAAGAAGATCAGCTGCTGATCATTGCCGACTCGGACACCCGTATCGTTAAGGGGTTACTGGCGGTGATCTTGCTTATGTACCGAGACAAGACGCCAGCTCAAATCCTGGCTATTGATGCGGAAAAGGAATTTGATGAGCTAGGCTTACTAAAACACCTAAGCCCATCAAGAGGCAATGGCATACGCGCTATCGTGCAGCAAATTAACGCTTTTGCCGAGCAGCATCTTTAGGGTCTGTTGACCTTTGTTGTTCGTTTCTGCAGCAGTTTGTAGTGTATTTATACAAGGCGGCACATGTGTGGTGTAGTTATTCTACATAAGCATGTAACAACACAGTAGAAATGCGCTACAAACGCTGCCCTGCGGGTTCATCTAAACGCATCCTGCTCTGTGTTACTCGCTATGAACATAGGCGAGCAAGACCGAAGCAATGCTTCGCAGCTTAGCGAGGTGAGCGCATGGATGCGCGATGTAACCAAGCTTCATGGATGAATTTGACCACATAAATTAGTGATTATATTCATCAGAATGCGTTTAGATTGAACATAAAGTAAACCTCAAAGATAAACAGACCCTCGATACTCGGCCTTTTAGTTACGGCTTCTGCAGGCGAGCGCGCTTATCAAGGTATTTGCGCACCGCTTTGGCGGCGGCAAAAAAGCCGAAGGTGCCTGTGACCATGGTTGCCGAGCCAAAACCGGTCGCACAGTCCATATTCATGCTTGAGTCCGCTCCCTGCTTGGCCTTACATACCTGGCCGTGACCATCGGGGTAAACCAGCTGCTCCGTTGAGTAGATACAATCCACATCAAACTTACGCTTGGGGTTGGAGCTAAAGTTATATTGTTTACGCAGGATATAGCGCACCTTGGCCAATAAAGGGTCGTGGGTGGTTTTGGCCACATCACCAAATTTTATCTCGCTCGGATCTGTCTGCCCACCGGCGCCACCTGTGGTAATAATGGGGATCTTGTTGCGCTTACAATGGGCTATCAGCGCCGCCTTTTCTTTTACCGCGTCTATGGCATCAATCACATAATCAAAACCTTGAATATGTTCACGGTAATTATCCAGGGTGATAAAGTCATCGATAACATTGACTTGAATATCTGGGTTGATCAGCTCGCAACGGGCCTTCATGGCATCGACTTTGGCCTCACCCACACTGTTGCGATGGGCGTGAATTTGCCGATTGGTGTTAGTCACACAAATATCGTCCAAGTCGATAAGGGTCAATTTGCCCACGCCGGTGCGCGCCAGGGCTTCAGCCACCCAGCTACCCACGCCACCTATGCCAATGACGCAAAAGTGCGCTTCACTTAACCATTGTAATTGTTGCTGACCATAAAGGCGGCCAATGCCACCAAACCTGAGTTCGTAATCTTGCGTCATGTATCTACCATTCTAATTGCCACGGCTGCTCTGCGAATTCGCGGGTAAGTGCACTCATATACTTGCCCAATTCACCCTCGCTCGATGGCACAGAGAACTGAAAATTCTGTTGTTGATATTCAAATTGTAAGGCATAAGCATGCAAATAGGTGCGATCCGATCCCTGCCCGCCATAGAGCTTATCGCCAATAATGGGCGCCGAAAGCGATTTCATCGCCACCCTGAGTTGATGGGTTTTACCACTGTAAGGTTTAAGCACAAAGCCGCGCACCTTAGGTGCCAAAGAGTAGGAATAAAACCGGGTAATAGCCGGGTTTTCCTGGCTTTTAAGTAGCTTAAAGGCACCGCGTCGCGCCTTGACCATATCACCCTTTACCCAGCCCTGCTTTTTCTTGGGCTTCTCACTGGCCAAAGCAAGATAGAATTTATTGACTCGGCGCTCGGAAAAAAGCGTTGTAAAACGTGCGGCTGCCTCCGAGCTTGTTGGCAACAATACCAGGCCGGAGGTCACCTTATCGAGGCGATGCACAGGAAACAGCTGCAGCCCAAATTGCTCAGCGGCCAAGGCTACCAAGCCTGGGGTGTCATCTTCTGTGTGAAAATTCATCCCCGCAGGCTTGTTGACGACAATAAAGTCGCGCTCTTGGGCGACCAGTTGCAATTGGCTCATTGTAAGGTCGCAATCACACGCGCTAAGTCTTCCGGGGTATCGACACCCGCCGCCGGCACCACTTCGGCCTCGGCAATTTTAATGATGTAGCCATGATACAAGACTCTAAGCTGCTCTAAAGACTCCAGCTTTTCCATGGGCGACGGCGTCAATTCAATGTACTTAGAAATAAAACCGGCGCGGTACGCATAAATACCAATGTGGCGTTGCATATGGCTGAAGTCCAGCGCACATTGCTGCGCCAGCAAGGCATCGCGATGATATGGAATGGGTGCACGGGAGAAGTACAAGGCATTATTGCTGGTGTTGCTGACCACCTTAACCGCATTAGGGTTTAATGCTTCTTCAGCGTCAATGATGGGCGTTGACAGGGTCGCCATGGGCGCATCATTGCCATCAAGCAGTCGCGCCACTTGCGACACATTTTCTGGCGCCAACAGCGGCTCATCGCCTTGTACGTTAACGACCAGGGTGTCATCACTCAAGCCCAGCTTGGTAACGACTTCTGCCAAACGCTCGGTACCGGATTGATGGTCTTCACGGGTCATCACCACCTCGGCGCCAAAGGCTAAGCAGGCTTGCTCAACCTCCGGGTGATCGGTGGCTATATACACGGCACTGGCACCCGATGCCTGAGCACGTTCATAAACATGTTGGATCATCGGCTTACCGCAGATATCGGCAAGCGGCTTGGCCGGAAGCCGAGTGGAAGCATAGCGAGCTGGAATTATTACTACGAATTCCACTTCTCTACCTCATCGCTGCTCAACTCCCTGGCTTCGTTCTCAAGCAATACAGGGATGTCATCACGCACCGGGTAAGCCAATTTAGCAGCCGTGCTGATCAGCTCCTGGTTTTCTTTATCATAATGCAACTTGCCCTTGGTTACCGGACAAGCAATGATTTCTAACAACTTGGTATCAAACGCCATGTTAAATGACCCCTTTACGTTTAAGTAGGCTTTGCAGTTGCTGCTCTAGGACTTGATTAGCCTTGGCATCAACGCGTAAATAATAACATTGCCCATGGGCAATGGCGCGACATTTTACCGCGTCCTTCTCGGTCATATAGACCGCACTGTGAGTGGGCAAATCCTCAGCTTGGTATTGATGATGGTCGCGAAAATGACGTTTCTCGGTAAGCTCAACACCTAGCTGCGTCAAACTGCGCTCAAAGCGCTGCGGATTACCTATGGCGCTGACAGCCACACCCGATGTGAAAGGCGGCTCGATACCAGTATCATCGGCAACACTGAACATACCGCTAGGTTGCAGCCGATAAGCAGCATCGTGAGGCCCAGCTTCACCATTGTAAATAACCAAATCGACTGTGTTTAATCGCCACTGTCCTTCGCGCAGCGGTCCAGCAGGCATCAGCAGGCCGTTACCAAAACGGCGCTCGGCGTCGACTATGCACAGCTCTATATCTCGCCCTAAGGCGTAATGTTGCAAACCATCGTCGCTGATAATGACATCAATCTGATGCTCGGACATCAATTTTTCAATGCTGGCGCGGCGGTCGCCACCTATCACCACAGGGCACCCGGTGCGCTGCGCCAATAGCACAGGCTCATCGCCGCCGGTTTTAGTGTCGCACTGGCCATCGACCATAAAAGGAGTATAGGGAGGCTCGGCGCCATAGCCGCGAGAGATGATCCCTACTCGCTTGCCCTGCTGTTTTAGCAGCTCGGCCAGAAACAGGGTCATGGGCGTTTTACCATTGCCGCCCACACTGATATTACCGACCACTAGCACGGGGACCGGAGCACGATAGGCTTTTTTAATCTTAAGACTAAATAACAAGCGATTAAATGCACTTAGCAACCAAAACAAGGTACTCAAAGGCAGCATAACGAACGCCAGCCAGTCGCCTTTGCGGTACCAGGCACGCTCTAAGCGCTGGGCAAATCCTTGAGGCTCGTTAGTCGATTGGTGCTCCAATCCTGCCATTAATTCTCGCCCTGCTGCATTTTGGCCAGCGCCGCATAGGTGCCATTCTGAGTAAGTAACTCTTGATGCGTACCCTGCTCGATTATACGCCCCTTATCAAGCACATAGATACAGTCAACCTGCTCTATGGTAGATAAGCGATGGGCAATAATAATGGCGGTTTTATCACGCATCAGCGATTCCAGGGCATTTTGGATCAGCTTTTCCGACTCGGTATCGAGCGCCGAGGTGGCCTCATCGAGAATAAGAATAGGCGCATCTTTAACTATGGCGCGGGCTATGGCGATACGTTGACGCTGACCACCTGAAAGCATGACTCCATCTTCTCCAACCAGAGTATTTAACCCAAGTGGCAAGTCCTTTACAAATTCCCATACATGGGCCTTTTTCGCAACATCCATCAGCGCCTCGTCACTCAGTGGCGTTTCCAGACCATACATAATGTTGTTGGCTATGGTGTCATTAAAGAGTACCACCTGTTGAGACACTATAGCGAATTGTTGGCGCAAGCTGCGTAGCTTGTAATCACACAGGGGGATGCCATCGAGCGTGATGGCCGAACTTGGCTCAACATCATAGAAACGTGGCAACAGGCTCGACAAGGTGGATTTACCCGAGCCCGAGCGCCCCACCAGCGCAATATTGGTACCAGGTTTAAGGTCCAGATTAAGGTTTGTGATAACCGGATCTAGGCTATTTGGATAAGCAAAAGACAAGTCCTTAATTTCGATATGCCCCTTTGCCTTGGCTATCTCCAAGGTACCATTGTCTTTTTCAATCTCGGTATCGAGCACAGCAAAAATACTTTGCGCTGCGGCAATACCACGCTGCAATTCACTGTTCACGTTGGAAAGCTGTTTAAGCGGGCGCAGCATTAACATCATGGACGAAATAAGGGTAACAAAGGTGCCCGAGGTAATGCTGTCAATCATTCCCGGCATGGAAATCAACACCAGGATCACCGCCATGGATGAAGCTGCCAGAATCTGAATAACCGACACACTCAGTGCCTTGGTGGCATCCATTTTCACCCGTTGCAAACGGTTAATATTATTCACGCGGCCAAAGCGTTCGGTTTCTTGCTGCTGGCCGTTAAAGCCGTGGATCACCTTATGCCCGGCAAGCATCTGCTCTGAGCAACGAGTTACATCACCCATAGCATTTTGAATATTGCGGGAAATTTTACGAAAGCGCTTTGACACCACAGCGACTATTACCGCCACTATAGGGGTGATCACCAAAAAGATAAGGCTTAGCTTCCAACTGGCGTTAAACATCACCATTAGCAGGAAAACCACATAAGCTCCTTCTCGTACCAGTACCAGAAGCGCCTTGGTAATGGCCTGCTGCACCTGCTCGGTATCAAAGGTTATTTTAGAGATCAATTCACCATTAGAATGATTATCGTGGAAGCTCACCGGCAGGTTAAGCATGTGCACAAACAAATCCTGGCGCAACGAGCGCACTACCTGAGAGCCCACATAGGCTAAACAATAGCTGGATAAGAAGTTAAAGGTACCACGGCCGATCACCAGAGCTATTACCACATAGGGCGCCCAACTTAGTACAGTGTTATTGCGCTCGGTAAGGCCTTCGTCGATAAAGGGCTGCATCAACCACACAAAGGTGGCATCCATGGCGGAATAACCAAGCATACCGATAATGGCGACAATGGCCGCAGACTTATAACTCTTAACGTAGCCTAAAAGGCGCTTATAGGTGTGGGTGGCGCTATGTTGCATAAGACTCTCAAATTCACGCATTAGCGGCTATTGTAGCTTTGCGCGGCGAAAAACAAAACTTAATCGGTGATAAACCAATAGTTTTTCTGCTCTTTTGCCGCCTCTACCTGTATTTTATCGCGATAAAACTGAAGCCTAATTCCTCCTTGAGTTTTAGTTTGCCATTGCCTTGCTCCCGCCAGTTGATATCTTGCCACCACATCAGGATGAGGCATTTGCCAATTGCTACGGGCGCTACTTGAATGGATCACCTCATTTGGTTTTAGGGCATTAATAAAGGCCAGGCTTGAAGAAGTACGGCTGCCATGATGGGGGCTTACCAAGACATCCACCTGAGGCAGAGCCTTTAATGTCAGAAGTTCAGCTTCCTCTGCGGCGCTGATATCACCGGTTAATAACACCCTATAGTTACCATCTGAAATAAGTAGCACACAGGAGTTGGCATTATCATTACTGCCTATGTGCTTAGGCCACAGTGGCGTTAACTTAAAACCATGCCAATTAAAGGCTTGTTGGTTACAGGTTCGCATGCCACCGGGATGAAACTGCGCTAAGGTGTGCCCATGGCCTGCACTGCGCCAAAACTTCAAGCCGCCAGCATGGTCGTTATCCCAATGAGAGATAAGGGTCAGCTCAGGGCTTAGCTTTTCGCTTTGTATAAATGGCAATAAGGTATTATCGACTATGGAATATTGACCAAAATAGCTGGCGCCTAGGTCATATACCAGGGCATGCTCCCCTCGCCTAAGCACTATGCTCAGACCATGGCCGACATCCAGCACATCCAGTTGCCAGCTCGGTGCCTGTACCCGCTCAATTAAAGTAAAAGTGCTCAGCAGTATTAGGGTATATAAGGCAGGCCACCAGGTACGAAGCAGCAACATGGCTAAAATAGCAAGATAACAAGCCAGCACCATAACCACATGTAACTGAGTAGCTATTAACTCAGAGCCAGGTAAATCAGAGCCAGTCAGCCAAAACTGGCTGCTTAAAGGCAGTAAGTAAGCAATTCCAGCTCCGGCATAAGAGTCGAAAAGCGCTAACCCAGACACCAACCAAGGTGCAAAACCACTTAGCGCACTGACTATTAACAGTGGCAGCAAAATAAAGCTCACCAAGGGCACAAACAACAAATTAAACAGCGCCGCAGACCAGGAAAAGCCACCAAATATCAAAAAACTCAGGGGCGCCAAGCCCACACATAAACTCATCTGCACCCAGAGGTAGCGCACCAACCAATGGCGCCCAGTGCTAAGCCTAAGGGCAACAAAAATAACCGCCACCGCAAAGAAGGAAAACCACATACCCACATCTAAAAGCGCAAAAGGATTTATCACCAGCACCAAGGTTAAGGCCAGCAATAAACTAGGGCCGAGTCGATAGTGTAAGCGACTGAAATATAAGGCCACGAACAAGGCCAGCATGAGCCAGGCGCGCTGAGCACTAATAGGCAGCTGGCACAGCAGCACAAATAGCGCACACAAGAATAAGGCCATAAGCGCAACAAGACCATTGATACTTTGGGCTTGGCGAAAAACACTCGAAAAGCAGCGCCCTAGCACCAAAAGAAGCAGCTTAATTGCATAAAAACAAAAGCCGTAGAGCAGCGCTATATGCAAGCCGGATATAGCCAGCAGGTGAATGGTGCCGGTATCACGAAACAATTGCTTATGTTGCTCAGGTATAGCACCTCTATCGGCACTCAATAACGCCTTATATACGCCATAAAGCTGATAATCACGCAGATTTTCATCGAGCCAATGGCGGTAATGCTGAGCAAAGGTTACTTGCGCCTCGCCAAAATCCAGGGTCGCCGGTTTTGAACCCTGCAGATGCGGCCCATGCAAAAAGCCGTAAATACGCGCATCGCGCACGGAAAAATTAACCCGCCACTTTTTAATCCGCACTCGGGTGTATGCTTTGACGGTAGCGCCTGGAGACAGGCTGATATCAGTAGTCAGCGGTAAGTTAATAATAACCCGCTGATAAAAAGGTACTTTATATTCGTCAATGCGATTCAATTTTAGCGTGGCGAATTGGCTGCTTGGTAATGTACTGAGCGCTACAACCTGTCCTTCTATATGCCTAACGCTATTATTAATTTCGGGTCCATGCCAATGATAAAACAGCTGAAAATAGGCTAAGGTATAAAGGAGAGCGAACAGGCAAGCTCGAGTCTGGCCGATAAAATAACCAGTTACTGTTCGAATAACTAGCAATATGGCTATTATTGTAAAAAGTACTAGCAGTGACGGGGTGAAAAGTGACAGAATACAGCCGAAAGAAAACCCACTGCACAGCGCAATAGATGTACAGGGCCCCATCCGATGGCGAAGAAAACCATTCAACGGTTCTTACCCGATCATAATAAGATCAAGCAGCTTAAATCGCTTCGTATTTTTGGGCGGCTATTACACGATGCTAATCTCTGGCATCTAAATAGACGTTCGGCGCGCGGCGCCTTTTCCGTTGGCTTATTTTTCGCGTTCATTCCAGTTCCCTTTCAAATGATTTTAGCCGCGGCCGTTGCTATTCCTCTGCGCGTTAATTTGCCGCTTTCCATCGCTTTGGTGTGGATCACTAACCCCTTAACCATGCCGCCGATTTTCTACTGCTCCTATGTTGTAGGGACTTGGATCCTCGGTCACCCGCAGCAGGAATTTTACTTTGAACCCAGTTGGCAATGGCTTAGTGACAGCCTGACAAGCATAGGCCCGGCCTTCTTACTCGGCTCTGCGGTTTGTGGCTCCTTGGCAGCACTGATAGGGTTTATTTTAGTCGACTATTTGTGGTGCCGCGGTGTTAAAAAGGCCTGGGAGTCGCGCAAATAACCCAAGGCGCTATTTGCAGATATAAAAAAACCGCCATTAGGCGGTTTTTTTAGCACACTTAAAATTAAAGAATATCAAGTAGTTCGATATCAAAAATAAGTGTTGAGTAAGGAGCTATAGCAGCACCGGCACCGCGCTCACCATAGGCAAGGTCGTGCGGGATGTATAGACGCCACTTTGAACCTGTAGGCATCATTTGTAATGCTTCGGTCCAACCTTTAATTACGCCACCAACTGGGAATTCAGCAGGTTGACCACGCTCGTATGAGCTGTCAAATACAGTGCCGTTTACCAGCGTACCGTGGTAATGAGTGCGTACTGTAGACTCAGCTGTTGGCTTCTCACCAGAGCCAGCTTCGATAACTTCGAACTGTAGGCCAGACTCAGTTACCGTTACTTCAGCGCGCTTAGCGTTTTCAGCAAGGAAAGATTCGCCCTCAGCGGCAAGTACTTTCGCTTCTTCTTCACGACGGGCTTGAATTTCAGCATTGATTTTTTCGAATGCAGCTTGAATCTCAGGGATCTCAACTTGGAAGCTCTCACCTGTGTAAGCATCTTTCATGCCTTCGAATACTGAGTTCAGGTTAAGACCTTCGAAAGGGTTTGCTTTAAGTTGCTCGCCCATTTGCAGACCAATACCATAGCTGGCTTTATCCGCATGAGTAGTAAATTTATCAGACATAAAATCGTCCATCTTTTTGAAAATATAAAATTCGCGCACAGGGTAACATACTCAAAGCGCAACGTCAGGCTTAGGCCTAAAAACCGCGGTGATCGCTATTTGTTTGCCGATATATTGGCCATTTTCTTAGCCATAAACGGCCAAGCCCAGGTAAAGACTAATAAGGAGACAATTAAATAAGCCCACAGCCAATAGGGCATATCAATAAACCAGGGCCATAAAAGAACGCCACAGCCGATCACGCCCAAGCAACCTACCAATAAGGCGCATAAGGTGGAAAGTTGTGTTTCATACTTAACGATCAGATGTGCAACCAAGGCGTTGAAAACGGCAAAACTTGCCAATTGCGCGAGCATAGTCAGTTGTGCATCAACAAGTAACTTGTTGACCACATCCAATCCCACGGCATAAAAAAAGGCTAACGCCAGCCAAAAGAAAACACGCATTGGTGCTGCCACTGTATTCACTCCATAAGTTTAGAATTGGAAAAGCTATCACAAAAAAACCGCCAATTTAGACGGTATTTAAGATCGCGCATACTAAAGACTCAGAAAAGCAAAGTAAAGCCAGGTTCAACACTGTGACCCTGGCCTAGTAATACTGTTTTGGGCGCTTAGCGATAAGTGCACACACAACGCAGCCTACAAGGGCTAGCAGGGCAAAAAACACGCTTTGAAAAATAAGCTCACCACGTTGTTGTTTAGCGGCGGGAATGATAAGTAAGGTTAAAGCCGGCAGCACGCTGACAAACAATATGTAGGCGGTGACTTTAAGGGCGCGTAGAAAGTCATAACGTTTACTGTAGAGCATCCAGCTCGATACCAAGATGACCACGCACATAGCGGCAAGGGTAATATACAAAGGGGCTTTAGTGGCCATGGCCACATAGGTGGTCAGCATAGCGCCTATTACTCCCCAAAATGACCATAATCCCCAACGCTCTTTTTCTCTTAAGAATAAGTTACCCATTGACTCTTATCTTCTTATTATTTTGTTAGTGATAATTTTGTACAATTCTTAGCCTAACAAAAAATACAGGTTTAAAAAACCACACAAAGTGATTAATTAAGCAAAAAAGCAGTCTAAATGAATCAAGATTAATCTAAGATGACGGCGCCCCAATCGGACGATTAAATGCGCCGTTTTAGGTCAGATCAGATACCGTAAGAAAAAAAGTCAGCCACCTGATGACGGCGCTTTTTCGGGCAGTCCAAAGTAGGCGTGCCCAGATATAAATAGCCGATTATTTCGTCCTCGCTGCTCAGTCCCAGTTCGCTCTTAACCATGGGCGATTGGGCAAAAGCACCGGTTCGCCAAATACTCGACAGACCCTGAGCGAAAGCCGCCTGTTGCATGGCAAAAGTGGCGCATGATGCACTGGCAATTTGCTCCACCCTTGGCACCTTGTCATGTGGGGTGTATTTCATAATACAGACGATCACCATGGGCGCTCTGTCCACTAAACTGGCTGCACGCTCTATAGCACGCTCGCCCATGTCTTCGGCTAGTGCAGCCTTGGCAAAGATGCTGCCAAGCGCGTCGCGCTTTTCATCTTCTAAAACAATAAACTGCCAAGGAGCAAGGTTGGCATGATCCGGCACTCTCAGTGCCGCTTGTTGAATAAGCTCCATCTGCTGTGGTGTTGGACCTGGATAAGATAATTGGCTATCGGATTGGCGATTTAATAACAGCTGGGTTGCATTCATTATGAAGGATTCTTTCTATTAAGTACTTGGGCCTAAGGCTACCATAGTCGCCCCAGGCTGATAAGGGAAAAGCCGCCTAAGCAAGTATTATGTGCGCCTGCGTCGCGGCGCCAAATAATAGTCCAAACTCACATAACGGCCGCCGCCGACAAAAAACAGGGATAACAACATAACAAAATAAATGGCGGCAAACTCAATGCCACTATTGAGGATCACAATATTACCGCGCTCATAGAGGTATTCGGGCTGACCATTCGCTGCCACCAGCACCTTGATGGTTTCCAAGCGTACTTTGGCTGCATTTGAATTCTCCAGGCTTTCTTTCGCACCATCGATGCCAACCCAATTAAGCACTCGCGCCGGGCTTGTTTGCGTATCCGTTGGCGTAATGGCAAACCAGCCGTTATCCCAATGCACCGTTGTGGCCGCCACCACCATAGTGATCATCAAGGGAATGGCCACCAAACGCGTAAACAAGCCGATAAGCAATAACCAACCTCCGGCAAATTCGGCCCAACCGGCTAATAAGGCAAGCACATCGGCAAAGGGTAAACCTAAACCCCAATCGCTGTTGCCAAACCAGGCCACTACATTCGAGTCTGCCAGCAGACGTTGTGACCAAGGCAAGTCACCATTGCCCAAATTTAATTTACTGTATCCGGCGATGATCATCACAGGTGCCAAAATTAAGCGCATTAACAAGGGCGCTAAGCCATCGAAAGACTCAAATAATCTAGGTGAGGAAACACGAGAAGTGGGAGGAACTCGGGTGTTCATAAAGCGGCCTTGTCTATCGGTTAACATCTATTGATATAGCACAAAGACCCGCATTCCCCTGCTTTTAGAACAAAAAATATTTAAGACATAAAAAATGCCGCAACTAGGCGGCATTGATAAAAAAGCTGTGTAAGCGGGTAAATTAAATCTCCCGCGCCAGCATAAGCGCTTCCTTAATGGCGCGCTTGGCATCAATTTCTGCCGCCAGCTTGGCGCCGCCAATAACGTGTAAATCGGCTTTTCCTGCACCTTTTTCGGCCTGTTGAAGCTCGGTGTCATTAGAGGTTTGTCCGATACAGCCGATCACTGTATCTACATCCAACACTCTAGCTTCACCGGCCACACTGATATGCAGGCCCTGAGCATCGAAGCGCTCATATTGGCAGTCAGCAATTTGCTCGACACCGTGCATTTTGGCCACCTGACGATGGATCCAGCCTGTGGTTTTGCCTAACCCTGCACCAAAACGTCCACTGCTACGTTTGAGCATATAAAGTTTCTTATCGCTCTTATGCAACTCAACCGGCTGCTCTATGCCCCACTGCGCCTTAAAGTTAGCAATGCTCTGATGATGCTCTTCGGTTAAAAACGCCACCATGTCAAAGCCGATCCCGCCAGCGCCCAAAATGGCAATGCGAGAGCCTAGCTCGACTTCGCCGCGGATCACCTCATCATAGCTATAAACCCGCTTGCCATCCTCACATGGGAAGCTCGCCTGCCTTGGTGACACGCCACAAGCAAAAACGATATCGTCATAATCATTTAGCATTGAGGCGTCATAGGCGGTGTTCATATGTAACTGCACACCCTGACGCACCACTTCTTCGCTGAAATACTTAAGCGCTAACTGAAAGTCTTCTTTGCCGGGAATACGCATGGCCAGGTTAAACTGGCCGCCTAGCGTATCTGAGCGCTCAATTAATGTGACCTGATGGCCGCGCTGGCGCAAATAAATACTAGCAGCCAGACCCGCAGGACCGGCACCAACCACCAGCACATTTTTACTTTTCGCTGCCTTTTCAATGGCTAAATCAAGCTCAAATGCCGCCAAAGGGTTCACCAAACAGGTGGCGCGCTGACCTTTAAATACATGGTCTAAACAGCCCTGATTACAACCAATACAGATGTTGATCTGCTCGCTTCGCTGCTGCACATACTTATTGAAAAGCTCCGGGTCGGCCAATAAGGGACGGGCCATGGAGATCATATCAGCCTGACCAGCTCTTAGGATCTCATTGGCTATATCTGGGGTGTTTATACGGTTAACGGCTATTACAGGTTTGTCGGTGGCCGCTTTTAAACGCTGCGAAGCCTCACGAAAAGCGCCAGGTGGAACCATAGAAGCTATGGTCGGTACCCTGGCCTCGTGCCAGCCGATGCCCGTATTAAAGATATCAACACCGGCCGCAGCCAATACCTTGGCCTGCTCGGTGACTTCCTCGGCAGTTGAACCGTTAGGAATAAGGTCCATCACCGACAAACGAAAAACGATAATAAATTTATCGCTCACCTGAGCGCGCACTGCCTCGACTATTTCCTTGGCAAAGCGCATACGAGCTGTGTTATCGCCGCCATATTCATCGCTGCGCTTATTGGTATGAGGCGCCATAAATTCATTGATCAGATAACCCTCAGAACCCATGATCTCAACGCCATCGTAGCCAGCCTGCTGAGCCAAACGGGCGCTGTTAGCAAAGTCTTTAATGGTGCTTTTGATCATGCCCAAACTCATGGCCTTAGGAGCGTAGGGAGTAATAGGTGATTTAATGGCGCTCGGCGCACAGTTAAAAGGATGATAGCCATAGCGGCCGGCGTGCAGCAGTTGCAAGCAGATTTTACCGCCGTGCTTGTGCACCGCCTGAGTGTACTTTTTATGTTTGAGCACATCGAACAGGGTATTAAAAGATGAGGATATGGGCGTCAGCTTGCCGCGAATATTAGGGCTATAACCGCCGGTAATAATCAGGCCCACACCACCTTTAGCACGCTCCTCATAAAACGCCGCCAGGCGCTTACGGTTATGCCACCCTTCTTCTAATCCTGTATGCATAGAGCCCATTACTAGGCGATTTCGTATTTGCCCATGCGCTAATTCTAATGCTTGTTCTAGCATGGCTATCCTCTTTAACTAATCTGGTCATACCTGTTTGAGAGTAGCGATTTTTAACTTAAGCGGCAAGTAGATTCGACAGCGCCCTTGGTGAAAGCAAAGATAACTGTAAACACTTAGTTACTTTTTTCTGTTTAAAGTTTTGAAGTCTTTGGGCTAATATGGAAGTCTAAACTAGGTGTAGAGCAGATTTTAATATTAAGGGTCTGATTTTGATTAAAAAAGTAGTAAAAGCCACTTGGGATGGAATTAACTTTTCCCGCCGCCTGGTGGTCAACCTCATCTTTATAGCTTTAGTTATCGTCGTGATCGCATCGATTACCAGCGACGATGGCGAGATCATGGTTCCCAAGGGCGCGGTGCTTAACCTAAACCTAAATGGCAACCTGGTCGAACAAAAGCGCTATGTAGACCCACTCGATGCCGCCCTTGCTCAATCCATGGGCCCTCAAGATGAGCCGGCCGAAATCCTGGTTGATGATGTGGTTGATGTGATCAACAAGGCCGCAAATGATGAGCGCATTGAAGCCATGCTATTGAACGTGCAAAACCTAGGTGGCGCTCATATCAATAAGCTGGCGGCCGTTGCCAAAGCCATTGATGCTTTTAAAGCTCAGGGCAAGCCGGTAATCGCCACAGGCTACTATTACACCCAGAGCCAGTATTATCTTGCCGCTCACGCCGATGAAATTAACCTACACCCTTATGGCGGCGTGTCTATCGAAGGCTTTGGTGTCTACCCTGTTTACTTTAAAGATGCGCTGGACAAGCTGAAGATCACCCAACACGTGTTCCGCGTGGGTACCTTTAAGTCGGCGGTAGAGCCGCTGATCCGCAACGATATGTCGCAAGCGGCTAAAGAAGCGAACAAAGAATGGCTTTCGCACCTATGGCAGCAATATAAAGACGAAATCGCGACCCTGCGTGGTTTTGAGCAAAGCAACTTTGATGAAAGCCTGGATGCCTACCTTGCCAAACTTGAGAAAGTAAATGGCAACAGCGCCGAATACGCGCTACAAAACGGCTGGGTCGACGCGCTTAAAAATAATCAAGAGCTGCGCCAACAGATGATCGACTTGGTTGGTCTTGATGAAAAAGGTAAGAGCTTCCGTCAAATCGGCTTCAACGATTATCTGGCTACCTTTAAGCTGCCTATTGCAGTGGATAACCCTTTATCTGAAAAAGTGGCGGTTATTGTGGCTAAAGGCACCATAGTCGACGGTCACCGTAAGGCCGGTGAGATCGGCGGCGACAGCACAGCTGCCCTACTGCGTGAAGCTCGTAATAATGATCGCGTTAAGGCCGTAGTGCTTCGTATCGACTCAGGCGGCGGGAGCATGTTTGCTTCCGAGCTTATTCGCCGTGAAGTGATTGCCCTTAAAGAAGCAGGCAAGCCAGTGGTTGCCTCCATGGGCTCAGTGGCTGCCTCAGGTGGTTATTGGATAGCCAGTGCCGCCAATGAAATTTGGGCAGCGCCAAGCACTATTACCGGCTCTATCGGCGTCTTTGGCACCATAATGACCTTTGAGAACAGCGCTGCAAAACTAGGTGTTTACTCAGATGGTGTTGGCACCACGGAGCTAAAAGGCTCATCGGTATTGCTTGGCCTGGACGATAAACTGGCGCAAGCCATTCAAATGAGTGTGGAAAATGCCTACTCTCGCTTTTTAGAAGTAGTGTCGGAGTCTCGCGGCCTATCTCTTGAAGAAGTAGATCAAATCGCACAGGGCCGTGTTTGGATTGCCACTCAAGCGAAGCAACTGGGTTTGGTTGACCAACTTGGCGACAAGCAGGCCGCCATTAGCGCCGCCGCTAAACTGGCAAGTTTACAGCACTATGATGTGCAGCTTATTGAGCAGCCGTTATCGCCACAGGATATTTTCATTCAAAACCTATTTGGCAATGCCGCGGTGCAGTCATTGGTTGCTAAGCAAGCACCGCAAAGTGCCAGCGTAGGTGCGGCCATGCAGTTCGATAATTTTGTTGAGCAAATTGAACAACAGGTGAACTCGCTTAAAGCCTTCAATGATCCTGACGGTATCTACGCCCGCTGCTTGGTATGTGCCATAACGAATTAATTTTCGTAAATAAATCCTGGCGCCACATTTAGTCACGGCGCCACAGCATGTATACTTAGCCCGATAGCATTTATCGGGCTTTTTTATGAAACGTAAACGTATTTATATCGCCTACACCGGCGGTACCATAGGCATGAAGAAATCAAGCCAGGGCTTTATTCCCGCCGCCGGCTACCTGACCGAAACGGTTAAAAACAGTGCTGAATTTAACCGCGATGAAATGCCGCTGTTCGATATCGAAGAATACAGCCCCCTTATCGACTCTTCCGATATGTCACCTGCTCATTGGCAGATGATAGCCGACGATATCCAGGCCAAATACCATGACTATGATGGCTTTGTGGTATTGCACGGCACAGATACCATGGCCTACACGGCCTCGGCGCTGTCGTTTATGTTTGAAAACCTGACCAAGCCTGTAATAGTGACCGGCTCGCAAATCCCCTTGTCGCAACTGCGCTCCGACGGCCAGGTTAACCTGTTAAACGCCATGTATTTGGCGGCGAATTATCCCATTGCCGAGGTAAGCCTCTTCTTTAACAATCAGCTTTTCCGCGGCAACCGGGCAACCAAGATACATGCCGATGGCTTTAATGCTTTCGACTCCCCTAATATGGCGCCCTTAGCCAAAGCCGGTATTAATATTCGCCTGATTGAAGGCCTGCTCAGCCCTTATATCGACAATGAATTACAGGTCTCACGGATTACCCCACAAGCCATTGCCGTATTGCACTTATACCCTGGGATCAGCGCCGATGTGGTCGGCTCGATAATAAACGACGATATTAAGGCCCTTATCTTATTGAGCTTTGGCGTCGGTAACGCACCGCAAAACCATGAGTTCTTAGAGCTTCTAGCCAACGCCAATGAGCGTGGCATAGTGGTTATCAACCTTACTCAATGCTTGCAAGGGCAAGTAAATATGGGCGGCTATGCCACCGGCAATGCGTTGTTGAATGTAGGCGTTATTAGCGGTTTTGATATGACCTTGGAAGCCTGTTTAACCAAGCTGCATTATTTACTTAGCAAGCAGCTCTCGGCGCAAAGCATACGTCACCTAATGCAGGATAATTTGCGCGGCGAGTTAAGCCGTTAACTACCAATTTAAATCATAAAAAAGCCCCGCAAGTTACTGTGCGGGGCTTTTATCTATGTGCGTTTAATCTTGGCGATTAACGAACCTTGGCATCAATCTCAACTAGATCTGTAAGGTGACATACCTCACCGCTGTGGGTCTTAATGCCATGCTCACCAAAGTAGTCCCGTTGCGCCTGCACCAGGTGACCATTACTTGGCGTGCTTAAGGTTGCTAAATAGTTTTGTGTGGCGCTCAGTACCGGGAACGCCAGACCTGTGCTCACCGCAGCACCGGTAATACGACGCAGCGCTTTAACTTGTGTGTCCAGGGTATCGATAAACTCTACGCCCTCGGCAATTTGATCCAGATAATCGGCACGGATAATACAGCCGGCACGCCAGGTTTGCAGCGTTTTAGCCAGGTCTACCTTCCACTGATGGGCGCGCGATGCACCTTTGATCAGCGCCAGACCTTGGCGATAACATAACAGGCTCGCCAGATGGAAAGCATCTTTTAACTCATCCAAGTCGATATCAAGACGTTCTGTGGCCTTAGCCGCATAAGTCATTTCTTTTGCAGCATGGGTGTCACCTGTATTGGTAAGGTGACGGGCTTGCACCGCGGCTACCAATGAAGGTACGGCAATGCCCAGCTCCAAGGCGTTTTGCGCCGTCCACAAGCCGGTGCCCTTAGCGCCAACCTTGTTATCGATTAAATCAACAAGCGCCTTGCCGTCTGTGGTTTCAAGTTTAAGAATATGACTGGAAATAGCCAGCAGATAGCTATTCAGTTCGCCCTCAGACCAGGTATCGAAAATCTCAGCGATTTGCTGTGGTGTTTTACCCGCACCCAAGCGTAGTAATTGGTAAATCTCGGCGATTAACTGCATCAACGCATATTCAATGCCGTTATGTACCATTTTTACAAAGTGGCCGCTGGCGGATTGACCCACACGGGCAAAACAAGACTCGCCATTGTAGCTGGCCGCCACTTTTTCAAATGAAGACTCGATACGCTCCCAGCCGCCCTCTGAGCCACTGGCCATCATGGCTGGGCCATGACGTGCGCCTTCAGCACCACCGGAAATACCCATGGTAGCGAATTCAAATTTGTTCTGGTATTTAAGCTTACGGGCTATGCCGTCTTTATAATTACTGTTACCGCAATCGACAATAATGTCGTCCTTGCCCACACCCGCATCAACCAGGTCTTGGCATACGCGATCAACCAGTTCACCGGCAGGAACCAATAACAGGATAGAACGCGGCGCTTCTAAACGGCGCACCATATCATGAAGATCTGAGACTATATGCAAGCGCTCGGCCGTTCCTTGCGTTTTGGCGCAGCTGAGTAACTCTTCACCAGCGTCTGGATTTGTATCATAAGCAACGAGCGTGAGCCCTTTTTCAATTAAGTTCAAAGCAAGATTTTTGCCCATCACTCCCAGACCTACTAATGCTACTTGCATCGAGTTTCCTCCTCGGTATAAACGTGTGACTGGTCTAAAACACCCATGGGTGCAACAACATATTATTGTTAACGTTAGAGCCTAACTCACTAATTGGATTAATAATTCTTATAGAGCCTGGCTCTAAATCTTAATTATTATCCCAGTTAGCACTTAAATGCTCGGGACGCGGGTTGACCACCTTTAAAAATTGGGTGTATAACCTGATTACGGCGGGCATTATAGGGAAAAAGAGACACCATTCAATCCCCGCCTTGGAATTATATCAAATTACCCTGATATCATTGCATAAAGGAGTCAGCCCGCGATTATAGCACAATTGACTGCATCTGACACCGGTGTCATACTACCGACATATAAATAGTAAAAAATAAGTAAAAAGCGGACTCCGAGCTGTGTTCAAGTCAGAGTTTGCTATCCTGCTATTAAGCAACTGCCTACGGGAGACTTTAATGCTTAGACGTACGAAAATCGTGGCCACCCTAGGTCCGGCAACGGACAGAGACAATAATCTAGAAAAAATCATCCGCGCCGGCGCCAATGTGGTGCGCTTAAACTTTTCCCACGGTAAAGCCGCCGATCACCAAGAGCGTGCCGATGCGGTACGTGATATCGCCAGCCGCTTAGGCGTGCACGTGGCCATTCTCGCCGACTTACAAGGCCCTAAAATTCGCGTTTCCACCTTTAAAGATGGCAAGGTTACTCTGACCCCGGGTGAAAAATTTATTCTTGATGCGGACTTAGGCCCGGAGCAAGGCGATGTTAACGCCGTGGGGATCGACTACAAAGAATTACCCCAAGACGTTAAAACCGACGATTTACTCCTGCTCAACGACGGTCTCATTCAATTGACCGTAGATCATGTTGAAGGCAACAAGGTGCACTGTATCGTTAAGGTCGGTGGTGTGTTGTCAAACAATAAAGGTATCAACCGCTTAGGCGGCGGCTTAACGGCGCCCGCCTTTACCGATAAAGACAAAGAAGACTTGATCACCGCCACCAAAATTGGCGTTGATTACATCGCCGTTTCTTTCCCCCGCAGTGGCGAAGATATGCGCTATGTGCGCTCTTTGGCCGAAAAAGCCGGCTCTACAGCTCAGCTATTAGCCAAGATTGAACGTGCCGAAGCGGTAGAAAGCGTTGAAGCCATCGACGATATTATCTTGGCTTCCGATGCGGTCATGGTTGCCCGTGGCGATCTGGGTGTAGAAATTGGCGATGCCGAACTGGTTGGTAAACAAAAGACTATTATCAATCGTGCCCGCTCCTTAAACCGTGTGGTGATCACCGCCACGCAGATGATGGAGTCCATGATAGACAATCCTATGCCGACCCGCGCCGAAGTAATGGACGTTGCCAACGCGGTATTAGACGGCACAGATGCGGTGATGCTATCGGCGGAAACCGCTGCTGGTGATTACCCAGAGCAAACCGTAGCCACCATGGCGCGCGTTTGTTTAGGCGCCGAGTCGCAAAAAGAAACCCATATTTCTAAACACCGCCTCGACAGCATGTTTGCCGACAATGCCGAGACCATTGCCCTGTCCGCCATGTATGCGGCCAACCACCTGGGTACGGTTAAAGCCATTGTGGCGCTGACAGAATCAGGTAATACCGCCAAGCTGATGTCACGTATTTCATCTGGCCTGCCTATTTATTCGCTGTCGCGCCATAAAAAGACGCTAGGTCAGTCTGCCCTGTATCGCGGCGTCTACCCGGTACACTTCGATTCCAGCCTGTATGAGAAAGAAGAAATCGCCAATCAGGCGCTGTCGCGCTTAGTTGAGCTTGGCGACTTGCAGCAAGGTGATACTGTGATCCTCACCCATGGCGACATGATGGAAACCGTTGGTGCCACAAATACCTTGAAAATTGTCACCGTTCAATAAATAGTAAGCATAGGTTTAAGCAACAGACGCAATAACTTATGTCTAAATTGAAACGCGTCGCAATACTCACATCCGGGGGCGATGCCCCCGGCATGAATGCGGCAATCCGTGCCCTAACCCTGCACGCCCTCTCCCATGAGTATCAGGTTGTCGGCTTTTACGGCGGCTATAATGGCCTGATAGATGAAGACTATACCGAGCTTAGCGCCGCCAATGTCGGCGACATCATCCACCGCGGCGGCACCATTTTAAAATCAGCCCGTTGCCCACAAATGCTCAGTGAAGCAGGTATACTCCAAGCGGCCAACAGCCTGCGTAAATGTCATATCGATGCTTTAGTAGTGATCGGTGGCGATGGCAGCTTTAAGGGCGCCCAGGCGCTGCAAGAGCACTGGCAAGGGCAGCTCATCGGCATTCCCGGCACCATAGACAATGATATCAATGGCACAGAGGCCACCATTGGCTTTCATACCGCCATAGATACGGCGCTCGATTGCATAGACAAGATCCGCGATACCGCTCAGGCCTTTGAACGCACCTTTGTGGTTGAGGTAATGGGTCGTGACTGCGGCATTTTGGCTATGGAAGCGGGATTGGCCAGTGGCGCCGAGCAGATCATCTGCAAAGAACTGATTGAGGATGAGCAGGCCTTTCTTGACGAGCTAAAAGAAGAAATGGCACAGTCACTGCGCCAGGATAAACACCCTAGTTATGTGCTGGTGATGGCCGAACACTCGTTAAGTATCAGCGCGCAGCAATTGGCCGATCAGCTCAGCGAATACACAGGAGTCGATAGTCGCAGCGCTATTTTAGGCTATGTACAACGCGGCGGTGCGCCAGTTGCGGGAGATCGTATTTTAGCGACTCAGTTAGGGGTCGCTGCAATTGAGCAATTAGCCATGGGCACCGGTGGTGTGATGGTCGGCATAAAAAATAATGCCATCACCACCATCCCCTTTGCCGATACCGCCAATACACAAACCCGTAATAAGGACTTTGTGGCCCGGTTAAAGCAGTATCGACTCTAAACTAAGCCCTAACCAAGCTTTAGCTATGCTTAGTTAGCCAAAGCTGCCTTGACCTTATCACGGTAGCTACGGCTAACTTTCAGCTCTTGACCGTTACTTAATACCAGCAGGTATTCACCACTGACCTGAGTCACCAGCTTGCTGATCTGTTTTGAATTGACGATGGCGCTGCGGTGAACACGTACAAACAAACCTGGGTCAAGCTCACGCTCCAGCTCTTTCATGGTTTTACGCAGGATATGAGTTTGTCCGTCGCCACAGTGAAGACACATATAATCACCGGCGGCATCCACCCATTGAATGCTATTGGTGGACACACGGATGATCTCACCCTGCTCTTTCACCGCCAATGATTCCGGGTAGCGCTTGGTTTCCAAGCTGTCACCGCTGGCTAATTTCTTAAGAATTTCTTCACAGTTATTACCTGTGATCCCGGCCACAAAACTGGCCAGCTTTTTCTTATGAATATTATCTTGTTGTGTTTTTAGATGTGATTGCACTTTTTCCACCGCCTGTTTTAGTCTGTCGTCATCCACAGGTTTGAGCACATAATCGAGCGCATGTACTTCAAAGGCCTGCACGGCATAGCGATCGAAGGCGGTAACGAACACCACAAGGGGTTGCTGCTCGGTGGGCAAGTGCGCTAGCGCATCCGCCACCTCAAAGCCGTTCATTCCTGGCATCTGAATATCCAAAAACACCAAATCTATCCTTTGCGATTGACACAAGGCCACCGCTTCTGCACCTTGAGCGCACTGCTCGATGACTTCTATGTTATCGAGTTGCGCCAAACGTACGGCCAAGCCCTTACGAGCTAAGGACTCGTCATCGACGATCAGGGTTTTTATGGTATTCACTCTGTTACTGCCTTCTCAAAAGGGATACGAATATTGACGGTTAAACCAGTCGGCGTATTCCCTGATAATACAAATGAATAATTGTTCTCGTAAAGTGTCTTCAATCTATCCTTGGTATTAGCTATGCCAACGCCACCGGCGTGCAGCAACTGCCCATCTTTAAGCTCTGTGCCCGGGCCGTTATCACTGACCTCAAGCAACAATTCCTTGGCAAACACCTGAGCCTTGACGCTGATCACCCCACCTTGGGTCATTTGCGCTATGGCATATTTCAACGAGTTTTCAATTAACGGCTGCAAAATAAGGCTCGGCACCAAGGCTCCTCTGGCCTCGTCACTGATATCCATCTGCACAGCCAAGCGGTCGTCAAAGCGCACCCGCTCAATATCTAAATACAGGCTTAGAGCGTGTAATTCCTGCTCTAAAGCCACTTTTTTAATGGGATCTGTGTTAAGCGTATAGCGCAAAAAGTCACTTAATCGCGATACCATCTTGTTGGCATCCTTGTTTTCCTCTACCAAGATCAAGGTTGATATGGCGTTGAGAGTATTAAACAAAAAATGCGGATTGAGCTGATAACGCAGCATTTTTAATTGCGCTTCATGGGCCATAGTATTGGCCTTAAGCGCCTTTTGTCGTTCACCCTGTAAGAGCTGGTAGTATTTGATCCCAAAATACAAACCGCTCCAACATAAAATAATATAAACCGAGTCAAGGCCCTGCTGAAAATAGTAAAACCACTCATCAGGGCGATAACCGTGGCGGTAAATTTCCCATAGGTTAAACTTTTGCACTACAGACCACAGGGTTCCTGTGATATAGGACACCCCAAACACCACCAGCACCAAAATCCAGGGTTTGGCATTCCACACCCGGCGGTACAAATAGCGCAGCGGTACCGTCATCAGGCACCCGGCATAGGCATTAAGTAAGATCACAAACACGTAAATATCACGCATTTCAAAGACCTTGGAACCTATGTAGTTAACCAGGGCATAGCCAATCCATCCGGCGATTTGCAGTACCCAGAAAAAACGCTGGCGATTATCGACTAATTGCTGCCAATTCAAAATTCACTAAACTCCTTGGGTCTGTTTTTCTTTGTGGTTTACTTTATGTTCAATCTAAACGCATTCTGATCACGACGCTCGTTATGATGCATAGTCATTCTATGTTCATAGCGAGCAACACAGAGCAGGATTCGTTTAGATGAACCCATAGGGCAGCGCTTGTAGCGCATTTCTTCTGTGTTGTTACATGTTCATGTAGAATAACTACACCACACATGTGCCGCCTTGTATAAATCCACTACAAACCGCTGCAGAAACAAACAACAAAGGTCAACAGACCCTTAGCCTCGCCACAATATCCATGCGCGCTGCATACTTATCTAACATCATTATTAATAAAGCCGACTCAAAAGGCACTGTATTTGGTCTTATCTAACCTTTCCTTCAACGCAAAAACGCCGCACTGTGGGTGCGGCGTTTACTTATAAGGCGGAGCTTAAATACTCACACGCTTATAGTTGCGATATTCAGGGTGCCAATAGTTCTTATCTATGGCTTTAATAATGTCCTCATCGCTGACCTCCAGTGCCTCACCCTGCTCAATGGCTACCTTGGCCACCGCAAAGGCAATGCGCTTAGACAAGGCTTCAATTTGCGTCAATGGCGGCAGCAAGTTGCCCGCACCTGAGTTGGCCAAAGGCGAGCTCGAGGCTAAGGTTTCACTGGCGGCCATCAGCATTTCATCGCTAATCCGTTTGGCTTTAATGGCAATAACGCCCAAACCAATACCAGGGAAAATATAGCTGTTGTTACACTGAGGAATGTTGTAATCCTTGCCCTCATAGCTAATGGTGCCAAACGGGCTGCCGGTGGCAATAATGGCCTGGCCCTTGGTCCAGTTAAGTACATCCTGAGGGTGGGCTTCAACCTGCTTAGACGGATTCGACAGTGGGAAGATAATCGGCTGTGGATTATTTTCTGCCATGGTACGTACAACCTGCTCACTAAAGAGACCAGGTTGGCCCGATACACCGATAAGAATGCCCGGCTCGGCGCAATTCATCACGTCCAATAAGGATGGATAATCGCCGCTGTATTGCCACTGCGCCAGATTCTCCTGAGACTGCATCAGCGCCTGTTGGAAATCACGCAACCCTTCCATGCCTTCGGCCAGCAGACCAAAACGGTCAACCATGTAAATTTGACTGCGCGCCTGGGCCTCGCTGATACCTTCAGACACCATTTGGCTGATAACCTGCTCGGCAATGCCACAACCCGCAGAGCCGGCGCCAACAAACACTACCTTTTGCTCACTCAGCTTGGTGCCTTTTACTCGACAAGCGGCCAGCAAGGTGCCCACAGTCACAGCGGCTGTGCCCTGGATATCATCATTAAAGCTACAGATCTCATCACGGTAACGTTTTAGAAGTGGCATGGCGTTAGGCTGAGCGAAATCTTCAAACTGCAGCATCACATTAGGCCAGCGACGCTTAACCGCTTTGATAAAGAGATCGAGAAACTCATCGTATTCCGTTTGACTGATACGCGGGTGGCGGGCGCCCATATACATGGGGTCGTTCAACAGCTTTTCGCTATTAGTGCCCACATCCAGCATCACCGGCAAGGTATAAGCCGGGCTAATGCCGCCACAGGCTGTGTACAGAGACAATTTACCAATGGGAATACCCATACCGCCGATACCCTGATCGCCGAGGCCCAAAATACGCTCGCCATCGGTAACCACTATCACCTTCACCTTGCCCTTGGTGGCGTTGCGAAGAATGTCATCGATATTGTGTCTGTCTTCATAAGAGATAAATAAGCCCCGTGAACTGCGATAAATATCGGAGAACTGCTCACACGCATCGCCCACGGTTGGCGTATAGATAATGGGCATCATCTCGTCGATATGATCCCGTACCAAGCGGTAATACAAAGTCTCGTTATTATCTTGAATGGCACGCAAGTAGATATGCTTATTAAGGTTATCGCGAAAGCTGGAGTATTGTTGATAACAACGCTCCGCCTGCTCTTCGATGGTTTCAAAGCGTGGCGGCAATAAGCCAACCAGGTTAAAACTCTCACGCTCACGCTGGGTAAAAGCACTGCCTTTATTGAGCAAGGGCGTTTCTAACAGAGTGGGGCCGGAATATGGAATATAAAGATAATTTGAATCGCTGATTTGTGTGTGCGGTGCAGATGATTTATCAGTCATGATGCCTACTTAGCGCAGAATACAATTGCCTGATATTATTGCCCCTTGAGGGTAAATTGCAAACCGAAATCAACTAGATTACGTATTCATCACCAGTTTTTGGGCTTGTTAGCAATTAACCAACAAGCCCATGAATTTATATTAACATTGGTACCCTATTGGCCCAGAGCTATGCCCTCACGTCTGGGATCGGCGCTGCCATAAAGTTTGCCGTCAATGATCTCCACCGCATGCAGACCTGAGTTCAAGTCACCAATGCGCACCTCATGGCCACGTAGCCCAAATTGCGCTTTTAGCTTGGCCAATTCGGTCCCCTGCTCCAAGGTGGTTACATCATTGCGGTTGGTCAAACGCGGCATATTAATGGCCTGCTGCGCCGTCAGTCCCCAATCGAGCACACCGATAATGCTGTGCGCCACATAATTGATAATGCGACTGCCACCGGGTGAGCCTATCACCAGGCGCAGTGAGCCATCTTCATTAAACACCATAACAGGTGCCATGGAGCTGCGTGGGCGCTTATTGCCCTCAACGCGGTTTTGCACGTATTTACCGTCGCGTTTAGGCGAGAGCGCAAAGTCGGTGAGTTGGTTATTCAACAAGTAACCATTCACCATAACGGTCGAGCCAAACGCCATTTCAATAGAAGTGGTCATGGACACCGCATTGCCCTTTGCATCCACGATGGAAATATGGCTGGTATTAGGCAATTCAAAGGCATCGTCCTCAGCGTAGCTTAAACCCACAACCGGATTGCCGTGGCTTTGCTTATGGTCACGCTCACCAATTAAAGTCGCACGCTTATCTAAATAAGTGCTGTCCATCAAGGCTTGAGTGGGTACCGCCTGAAAATCCGGGTCGGCCATATACACGTTGCGGTCGGCAAAGGCCAATCTCGAAGCCTGGGTAAAGTAATGCAGCGCTTCTGGGTCGTTAGCCGGGTACTGGCTGAGGTTTTTGTGCTCCAGCAATTTTAGAATTTGCAGTACCGCCATACCACCACTGCTTGGCGGCGCCATTGAGCACACGCGGTAGCTATGGTAACCAACACAGATAGGAGCACGCTCTTTGGCTTGATAGCCTTGAATATCCGCTGCGGTTAAAAGACCTGGGGCAATCTCGCTGTGCTGTACTGCTGTCGCGATGGCTTTGGCATTGTCACCCTGATAAAAGGCGCTAACGCCCTGCTCCGCCATTTTACGATATAAGGCGGCAAGCTCAGGGTTTTTACGCACTGTGCCCACGGCTAAAGGCTCGCCCTCGGGAAAGAAATAGTCACTGGCCACCGGCAGCTGTTCAACACCTGGGTTAATACGACGGGCTAGCAGCTTATGCAGGCGTGGTGATACCTCAAACCCTTGCTCGGATAAGGCGATGGCATCGCTAAAGAGCTCTTCCCAGGGCAAATTGCCGTACTGGGTGTGAGCATCGGCCAGGGCTTTCATCACCCCGGGTACACCCACAGAGCGACCACCGACGACCGCATCTATCCAGCGCACCGCCTTGCCTTCACTATCGAGAAATAACTCGGGCGTGGCCGCTTTTGGTGCGGTTTCACGGCCATCGAAGGTGGTTAACTGACGCCCTTGGGCATCATAATGCATAATAAAAGCACCGCCGCCTATGCCGGAGGATTGCGGCTCAACCAGGGTTAAAACCAGCTGTACGGCGATGGCTGCGTCTATGGCGCTGCCACCTTTGGCCAGCACAGATTCACCGGCTTGTACCGCGTAAGGGTTCGCGGCGGCGACCATGTATTTTTCGCCGACAACCGCATGTTTGGCGACAATACTGGTGGTGGCTTCGGGCTCTCTGTCGGCCAGCACCTGTTTATTGGTATTTGTTTCATCCGTGGCTACACAGCCCGAGGTAAGAAAAAGAGTGACAGCAAGGGTCAGAAGGGATTTGGAAAAAGTCATAAAGATGCCAGGGTCCATTGTCTCGTTTAAGATTAGCATCTTAAGGGAAATACCAATTCACTTAAATAGCTAAGCGGGCTAAATATCATGCTCACTGTGTTGGGATTTGTATAGGGAGAAATACTACATAAGAAAAATTCCGCCTTGTGAGCATGTCATTTAACCAAAGCTATCTCTGATCACATACTTAACAGCATTGGTATAAACGGGCACAATACGCAAAAAATAATAGATAATTGCCGCCATGTTTCAATCCTTGTTTAAAAAATCAACCCTGCTTGCGCCTTTAGCCCTGATCATTCTCTGCGTACTGATCATGGTTTTCAATTTGAATCCCGTGCTGCAGTTTGACCGCGGCGCCATCATTGACGGGCAAGTCTATCGTCTGCTTAGCGGTAATTTTAGCCACAGTAATGGCGCCCATTTATTAATGAATATGGCCGGCGTTGGCGCCCTTTGGCTTCTCCATCATCATTTTTTTACGGTACGTGGCTATTGGCTGGCGATTGTGAGCATGTCATTGGGATGCACCGGACTTATTTATCTGTTCGCCGACAATATTGATATTTATGTTGGCCTCAGCGGCACCTTGCATGGCCTCTTGGTCTATGGCGCCTTGCGCGATATTTACAGCGCCGAGAAAACCGGCTACCTGCTGTTATTAGGTGTGTTAATCAAGGTGGCCTATGAGCAATTCATCGGCGCCAGCGCCGACTTAGAAACCCTAATCGCCTCTCGGGTAGCCATTGAAGCCCATTTGTTTGGTGTGATAGGTGGTTTTGTGCTGGGGGTATTGCACTGGTTAAGGCATCGCGCTCGCCAGTAAATTAGCTGCACTAATGATAAGAAAAAGCCCGGGCTCCAAAGTGATGTCCGGGCTTTTTTATGCTGTTATCGCGAAGCGTTATACCAATTCTGTTAAGTATGTGATCAGAGATAGCGCTGGATAAATGAGATGCTAACAAGGCAGATTTTTTCATATGTAGTTATTCTACATAGAAAAAATCTAACGCCGTTAGCATGATATTTAGCCCGCTAGAATGATTAGCTATTTAAGTGAATTGGTATCATAGGTTTTCTTTAAACAGCTTATGAATACGACGGTATTCGTCTAACCAGCTTGAAGGCTGAATAAAACCATGCGGCTCAACTGGGAAGATAGCGGTCTCGAAGTTCTCTTTTTCCAGCTCAATAAAGCGCTGTACCAAGCGTACTACATCCTGGAAGAACACATTGTCATCAACCATGGGGGCGTTGATCAGCAATGGCTTTTGTAAACCCTCGGCGAAGTAAATCGGCGAGCTGCGCTCATAAGCTATGGGATCAACATCCGGGCGGTTTAGAATGTTCGATGTGTACGGCGCATTGTAATGAGCCCAGTCGCTGACCGGACGCAAGGCGGCACCGGCTTGGAATACTTCCGGCGCGGTGAACAGAGCCATAAAGGTCATAAAGCCGCCGTATGAGCCACCATAAGTGCCCACGGCACCGGTATCAACATTGGCATGCTCGGCCATCCAGTTAACACCATCGATCAGATCTTGGGTTTCTGGTGTGCCCATTTGGCGATAAATAGCGGTACGCCAGTCACGGCCATAACCTTTTGATGCTCGGTAATCCATATCCATCACCACATAACCTTCATCGGCCAGTAAAGAATGGAACATAAATTCACGGAAATAACCGGACCAGCCGAAGTGTGAGTTTTGCAAGTAGCCGGCGCCATGGTTAAAGATCACCGCTTTACGGCTCTTACCACTTTCCCCTTCCACGTAGTCGCTTGGGTAATAAACCTTGGCATACACAGGCTGCTCACCATGACTTGAAGGCACGGCAACAATTTTCGGCGCTGTCAGTTTAGTGGCTTTAAATTGCTCGGATACGGTGTGAGTCAGTTGCGTTACTTCGGCCTTAGGCGCCGCGTCCATTACAAATAGCTCAGGCGGATTCATAATGGTCGAATGGGTCAGCAACAACTTGCTCTGATCCGGGCTCAGCACATAGTCCGTCATACCGTTAAGGTCGGTCAGTGCTTCAACATCACCACCGGCCAGAGGCAAACGGTAGATTTCATAGATGCCCGGGTGCTTTTTATTGCCCTTAAAGTAAAGGTAAGCATCATCATTGCTTAGAGTCAGATCGGAGACCTCAAACGCACCACGAGTACGCTGTATCGCCTTACCATCTAACGCCTTGGTATAGATATGGCTATAACCGGACTGCTCAGATAGGTAATACAAGGTATCGCTGTTATTTAACCAACCAAAGTCGTTAAAGGTGTAGTTTACCCAGGCATCATCGTGCAATCTGTGTTGGTTAACCAGCTTCTTGCCATTGAAATCAACGGTGGCTATCCAGCGGTCTTTGTTGTCCCAGGCTTCCAGCATAACAGCGACTTGCGTCCCAGCGTTATTCCAGACAATAGCGCTTTGATCCCAGCCCCAGTCCATCATCAGATTGATTTCACGGCGTTTCTTTTCAGATTTATACTTTTTGCCTTCGCGGGCATAGTTTTCAGCCTTAACCTCGGCTAAAACGTCTTCATCCCAACCAGGCAAGGTATTGTAGGTCAGGGTCGACTTCTGCTTGTTATCCAGGTCGATATACACCAGCTCGGTTTCCTGCGGCTTATCATCGGCCACACGGCGACGAGCGGGAACCGCATCAATACCGGCATCATCTGTGATGTAATTAGGCATGATATCGCCTTCACCACGCCAGCTGCGGGTGTCGGTCAGGGCCACAATCAGCTTAGTGCCATCCGGTGATAACTGGGCGTCCACCAGACGCTTATTCTCACCCAAGTAAATACTGGCATCCACCAAAGCATCATTGGCATCAAGCAAGGCCTGTTGGCGCGCGACGGCATCTTTTTTGTTCTTTAACTGCAAAGCGACATAGTCGATTAGCTTATGCTGCTCTTTGGCGATATAGCTGCTCGGCTCACTCACCTTCACCGGCTTGTCTTCAAGCTTGAGGTTGACCAACTCGCTGTGCTGACCCGTGCTTAAATCAACCTGCATAAACAGGTTGCCGACTCGGTAAACCAAGGAGTTGTCATTTAAAAACTGCGGCTTAGATTCAAATGCCGATGTTTTAGTAATTTGGATCAGGGTGTTGTTAAGAAGATCCTTAACAAAGATATCGCCTTCAAACTGATAGGCCTGCAAACGCTGATCTTTGCTCATAACCGCGGCGTCATCGCCCAAGGTATGAAGCTCGTTTAGAGGCACCACGGCGGCGCTGTTACCAAGCTCTTGAACATAATGATCTCTTAGTTCATTGCCCTGCTGCTTCTGTTGATAAATCACCGCGCTCGAGTCGGCGCGCCAAAACGCACCTTCCGGCTGGTTACCCAACCAGTCTGGATGCGCCATGGCCTGCTCTAGGGTAATGGCGATAGAGCCAGGCTTAGCTGGAGTCGATACTTGTTGTTTTTCAATGGTGCTGGGCTCGGCATTAACCGCTGCCACGCTTTGGGGTGCCGTGCTTTGACAGCCCGCAAGGATAAAGCTAGAAGCTATGGTGGCCGCTAGCACTGTTTTATGAAACATAATTATTAGTATTGAAATTGCAGGTGCCAAGATTTAAGCAAAATCTCAGCAATAAAAACAGGTGTTTTAGATTAAATAGGCGCTTAATGGGGTGAATAACAACGCAAAAAAGGTCAGCAAGTGTTGCTGACCAAAACTCTGCGCTAGCAATAAAACAAGCTATGAACCTGTTCCCTATAAATATAGACCATAATTTAAACAAATACGTTTATTCATTTGTGATTATCTGCACATCCATCCAAACCAGACGATGATCCGAAGATAACTTTCTATCACGCACTAACTCATAGCCGGACTCCCCCTGACCCGGCCAATACACACCCGAGGCCACGCTCTGCAAACCAAACTGGGATGGCAAAACATAATCGACGCGGGCTTGCCAGCTGGCGGTATAGAATTTTGCAAAAGGCTCGGTGGAGGATTCGGCGCCACCCTTACTAACAGGTATTAAGCTGCTATCCACCTTGGGATGCTTTAACAGCTGATCAATGGCCTCAGGTCTTGCCTTGGGGCCTTGGGGCGCGACGTTTAAGTCACCAAGAATCACAAATCGGGTGTCGCCGCTAAGGCCACCCGCTTGCCCCTTATCATCCACAAGGTAACCTGGGGCTGGCGTGGTGATATAATCTGCCACTAACTTTATCTCAGCGAAATTACGCAGGCCGTTTCTGTCTTCCGCGCCGTCAAATACCGGCGGCGTGGGATGTGAGGCTAGAATATGCAGGCGTTCACCGGCAATTTCCAGCGGGATATCCCAAAATGATTTTGAACTTAAACGCGCCGCCTGCCAGGTTTGTTGATCGTAAAAAGGCTGACCTTCGAGCTGGGGCATAGAAGCGCCGCTTTGTGTATGCCAAGGCAAATGCTGAAAGGTACGCACCGCATCTGTATCTATGGGAAAACGACTCAGTAAAAGCATGCCGTATTGGCCGGGATAAAAACCAAAACCATAGGCATCACCGGCTATGCCCGTCTTTTTGCCATTACCATCAAAGTCATACTCACTGGCAACACCTGTATTGACCGGCGCCGCATAGCTGTATTGATAGCTAATGGCTTGGTAGTCGCCATGGGTCTGAGTAAGAAAATTTTGCTGAAACAGCGCTACGTTTTGTTGCCAATCACCGGTGAAATCAAATTCATTAAGTAAAATTACATCCGGGCGCACCGCTTGGATAATGGCGGCGATATTATGAATTTGCTTGTGGCTGCCCTCGGCCAGTAACTGAGGCAATGGCGACTGGGTTAATGAGGTAAAGTGTTCGTTGTAATTAGAGCCGTCCATACTGACGTTAAAGGTGGCAATACGTATACTGGGCGCAGATTGCGCGGCATCAGAGTTAAGCCTGGGGGTGGCGCTGGTGCAAGCGCTTAAGCCGCTTACCCCGAGCAGTAATGCGCCCAGAAGATAAAAAGCCTGACCTTGTGCTTTCATACTAGATTCCATTAAGCTGACGAAAAAAGCTAATACCCACTTAGATTAAAACAGGTACTAGAACGCAATGGTAGCAGCTAAGCTGTTGACTTTGTAATTAAAAAAGATAAAAAAACCGAGCTTAGCTCGGTTTTTAAGAAGTGCCTGATTTGGCTTAATTGAGAGTAAGTCGCTGAGCCATGGCCGCAATCCCAGGGTATTGCTCCTCGGGCAGATACTCAGCTAAGGTTGCTAAACACTCACCTAAGGCATGCAGGTTATCGGCACTGACGTTAATATGACCCATTTTACGCCCAGGCTTTACGCCCTTGCCGTACCAGTGGCTGCGGGTTTGCGCTACGCTAAGCACCTCGGCTGGAATAGCCGCCTGACCCAGCACATTAATCATCGCGCTTGGGCGCAATAAGGCAGTGTCACCTAAGGGCAAACCGGCCACGGCGCGCACATGGTTTTCAAACTGACAGCTATAAGCGCCCTGTTGTGTCCAGTGCCCAGAGTTATGCACCCGAGGCGCTATTTCATTAACCAGAAGTTGGCCGTCAACATCGAAGAACTCTATGGCCAGTACGCCCACGTAATTCAGCGCATTTGCCAATTTGCTATAGGCGTCAATGGCTTGCTGTTGCACGCTGTCATTGACTAATCCGGCCACAGACAAAGTCAGTACACCGTTCGTGTGTTCGTTCTCTGTTACCGGGTAGATGGCTACATTACCCATATGATCACGGGCGCCGATCACCGACACTTCGCGATCGAAGGGGATCATTTTTTCACAAATAATGCTGTGCTCAGAGTCTTTTTCTAAAAACTCACGCATTTGCGCCCAAATCTGATCCGCATCCGCGGCGTCTTTTAAGCGCCATTGACCCTTGCCATCGTATCCCGCCTGACAGGTTTTAATTACCAGGGGTAAGGCCAGCTCAGAGATGGCTTTATCCAGGTGGCTACGCTCGGTTACCAGCACATAAGGGGCGCTCGGCACACCAGCGTGCTCTAGTAAGGCCTTTTCTTTTGCTCGGTCGCCACCGCAGGCAATGGCTTCTTCGCCAGGGAAGAACTTACCGCTTTGCTCACACAGCGCCAATACATCCGCAGGAATATGCTCGAATTCAGCGGTAATGCGCTCGCTCTGTGCAATCGCCTGCTCCAGCGTTAATTCATAGATTTCGCCGGTTACCGGATGAACCACCTGCTTTGAGCCTACATCATAGGCACGGATATGAATATCCAAAGGCGCGCCAACAAGCGCCATCATTCGCGCTAATTGTCCCGCACCAAGCACTAACATATTCATGGCTGGGGACCTTATTCAGCTGGGTTTGGGTTAGCTAGCACGGTATCGGTTTGCTCTTTACGGAAAGCATCGATTTTTACCAATAGCTCAGGCTGCTGACAGCCTAAGATCTGTGCCGCTAACAAGCCGGCATTGGCCGCACCTGGGTCACCAATGGCTAGCGTGCCTACGGCAACGCCTTTAGGCATTTGGCAAATAGAGAGCAATGAATCTACGCCGTTTAGGGCTTTAGACTTCACGGGTACACCCAGTACCGGCAGTGAAGTAAAGGCTGCAGCCATACCAGGTAGGTGAGCAGCACCGCCGGCACCGGCGATGATTACCTTGATACCACGCTCGGCGGCAGATGAGGCATAATCGGCCAATAATTGAGGAGTACGGTGCGCCGAAACAACCTTGGTTTCATAGTCGATGCCAAATTTATCCAACATATCCGCTGCATGTTGCATAGTGGGCCAATCAGACTTGGAACCCATAATAATACCTACTTTCATTGTCACTCCTCGGGTCAATAACGATACCAATTTAACCATGGTTATCACTAAGATTTAGTGCGCCGGCGCCAAGCTATACACACTTGAGGGGTACGCCCGCCCATGGCTGTTGGCCATTTGCCAACAATAAGTTGCGGCGCATTATACAAAAAAGCCAGATAAAAAGCATGCCAAGTTGGCCGATAAAATGACCTTATTCTGACTTGCTATCCGGCCTGTGAGCATGAGCTTCACGCCATACGCGTACGAACTCCTTAGGCCCTAAAATAAGTGCCAAAAGGGCTAAGCCGCCGGGCAGTAAAATTGCTTTGAGTATAGGACCTAGGATATAACTATAAAAAATAATAATTGCATAAAGATAATATAGCCAAGCACCAAGGTGACGGGGTTAGTTTTTGATATCATGCTGTTTTCCTTAACGATTTTAAATTGAGCGCGCTCATTATAATATTTGAGCGCGCTCAATTCCAGTTCTTTAACGGGTGTTTTGTGAGCAACAAGCAAGTAACAAGCGAAGCGGGAAACAAGGTAACAAGCAAAAAACAGCGAACCCGGGAGCGCATCATGGATGCGGCTTGGCAACTATTTCAAGAGCATGGCTTTGCCGCAACTTCTACACGCGATATCGCCAAGCATGCTCAGGTAGCCAATGGCACCTTGTTTACCCACTTTGAAAATAAAGACGATTTGCTGCGTCAACTTATGCTGATGCATATAGATAAGGTGATAGCTGAAGCTAAACGTGAAGATACCTTTGAACAGCCAAAGCTGAAAATGCGTCACTATGCCCTGCACCTCTATCGGTTTTATCTAGCGCACACGGAATTCAGCAAGTCTTTATTGCAGGGTCTGGTTTGGCAAGGCGCGTTTTTCAGCGCGCAGATGGAGGCATTTAAGAAGCTGTTATTCGATGGTACGCGTCAATACGATGAAGTGCGAGCCGCGGCCATGATGGATTGCTACTTTATGACCTTAATTGAAGGCCTTAACAGCGAGCACCCGGATGTCTCTAACTTGGTTCGTCGTTTGAGCGCCAAGATAGCGCTGTTATAGGCCCCAAATCTCCAAATATTAGAATGCCTAGGAGCGTGGGGGCCAGGGTAATTGATAGACTCCAGGCTCACTGCAGACAAAACCAAGACGTTGCAGTAGCTTAATACTGCGCAGGTTATCCAGGTGCACCTGGGCTTGTACTGTGGTTACATCGGCGCCCATATATTGCTGCCCCTCGGACAATAATAAAGACAAGGCAAGATGCATTAGCCCTCGCCCCCAAAACAGGGGGAGAAGTTCATAGCCAATTTTAGCCACCTTGGTATGGGCATCATAAATACCACAGCTGCCCACTACTTGCTCCTGATAAAGGATGGCCATGCGCACACCTTCACCCGTAAGTAGCAGCTCTATATCCCCTTGAATAATATCTTGAACCTCGGATGGGTTTGAAGGGACGGCATAATCGTTATAACGACCGACTTCTGGGTGCGTAAGTATGCCATAGAGCGCCGACACGTCTTTATGCCGTATTGGGCGAAGCGCCAATGAGGCTTCTTGGCAATGGATCATGAAACTTAGCTCGCAGAGGTTGAGTTGCGGGATTATTGCCTTAAACTAGGGCCATCAGCAAGTTTAAAAACGGCAAGCGAATGAGCCAAGCACAATTTATCATGGTGCCACCCACCACCACAGTATACTGCCCAGAGCGTGGCGAGGGATGGACGCTAACGGGGATCACCGGCCTGGACGAATATACCTCGGTGATGTTTGGCGGGGTGCGTTATACCCTGCCGGCCAAAGAAATCATTGAGCAACTACTGCCTAATCAGCAAGCGCGCGAACAAGCATAAAAAGGGCCTTTCGGCCCTTTTTACTATTACAGTACAGTAATTACTTTAAAGCGTTAATACGCGCATCCAGCGGTGGGTGCGAAGCAAACAACTCGCCGATTGAACGCCCCGAGGCAATACCAAAGGCCATCATAGAGCCTTCTAGCTGCGACTCATGGTTGCCCTTTAAGCGCTCCAGTGCGGCACGCATTTTATTGGCACCAACCAGCTCGGCGGCACCTCTGTCAGCGGCATATTCACGTTTACGGCTGAAGTAGGCAACAACCACGGAAGCAAGCACACCAAAGAGGATTTGAAACAGCATATCAAAGATGAAGTATGTCCAGCTTGGACCACTTTCTTCTTCATTGCCGCTTAGGAAGTTATCCACCACCCCAGCAAGTACTTTCGCCAAGAAGATCACAAAGGTGTTAACCACGCCTTGGATCAGAGTCAGAGTCACCATATCACCATTGGCCACGTGTGAAACCTCGTGGGCCAGTACCGCCTCAGCTTCATCCTTAGTCATGTTATGAAGCAAACCACTGCTTACCGCTACTAAGGCATTGTTTTTAGACGGGCCGGTAGCAAAAGCATTGATCTCAGGGCTGTCGTAAATCGCCACCTCAGGCATTTTAATACCGCGCTGCTGTGCCTGCTCGGCTACTGTGGCCACCAGCCATTGCTCGGTTTCGGTACGCGCCTGCTCGATAACATAAGCGCCGGTTGAGCGCTTAGCTATCCATTTCGACATGGCTAGAGAGATAAAGGCGCCGCCAAAGCCAAATACTGCAGCGATCACTAAGATCCCGCCCATGCTGCGCGAGGAAATACCTAAAACGGCAAATATAATCGATAACACCACACCTAGCACCAGCATTACCGCCAGGTTGGTCAATAAAAAAAGCACTACACGCTTCATACGTCATTCTCCAATCGAGTAAGATTATTCATTAGGGGTCTCCCTTAGCTGGGGCATCCTGACCCATAATGGATAGCATCACTCTTGGCGCTATGAGTTCTATATATAGGCTAACCATGACAGCATCAAGACATTGTATCTTAAACAATTGTAAATAGTTGTAACAAGATGCCAGGGGGAAGGAAATGCGCTAGCGCAGCGCCAGCACATCCAATAAGGCGCCATGAATACGCAGTTTTGGCGTGCCCTCAGTATAAGGACTCTCGGCCAGCATGGGCACAGGCAGGCGCGCCTTTAAAGTGGCCAAATTAGCATCGTATTCGGCCATGTCAGGGTCAACCTGATTGGCTATCCACCCTGCTACCTCTACTCCTTGCTGTTGCAGGGACGCCATGGTGAGCAAGGCATGATTTAAACAGCCGAGCTTCATGCCGACCACCAAGATCACAGGGAGTTTCGCCGCCACCACCCAGTCGCTAAGTAACTCTTGATCATTGATAGGCAATAACCAGCCACCGGCGCCCTCGGTAAGCAAGATATCCGCATCCAAGGCGCTTACCTCTTCATAGGCCTTATTTAGCTTGGCCAGAGTGATCTGTTCACCCTGCTGCGCTGCGGCAATATGAGGAGCGATTGGCGGCTCATAAATAAAAGGGTTGACTTGCTCGTAGACGGCTTGCGTATTACCGCTTTCAATTAATGTCAGCGCATCGGTATTAACCAGACGACCAAAGGCCTGCTCAGCACCGGCCGCTATGGGTTTAAAGCCCAGAGCCTTGCGTTTACGTTGCACAGCCAATTTCAGCAAAAGGCTGGTTACATGGGTTTTACCGGCATCCGTGTCCGTGGCGGTAATAAAAAATTGCTTCATTTAATCAGTTCCAAAAAGACCACGTTATAGCTCAGGGCAACCTCTTGGCTGTCGCCCCCTAAGCGCTGTAACACTTGAAGATATTCGCCCTTGGTAAGCGCCTTATGGCCTTGCTCGGCACTGTTTGCCCCTATGGCAGAGAGGCTTTTTAACGCATCCTTGGCACTTGAGTAGGTGTCAAACAAGGGCAACTCTTGCTGCCAATTGACCTTAAAACCGGCATTGTGCGCTGCACTACGTATTTCTTCAAAGCTAGCGAAATGGTTAATCGCCTCTCGCCCTATATCGGCAAACGCCATTTTTACCTCAACCAAGGAGCCAGCGGCAACTATGGCCAGGTAGGCCCGCCCTTTAGGTTTAAGCACACGGTAAAGCTCGGCCAGGGCGATGTTTAAATCACTCGACCACTGCATGGCAAAGTTACTAAATACCGTATCTAGGCAGTTGGCCTGCAGTGGCAGTGCGTCCATATCGGCACAGAGCTTAACGCTTGGCGTGCGAATTTGTGCCAGCATAGAGGGCGATAAATCAAGAGCTATCAGGGCATCGCTTTGCGCTGCCAAAGCCGCGCTGTTAACACCGGGACCCGCCCCTAAGTCCAAGCACAACCCTAATGACCGCTGCGCCAGATGCGCTAACAGCACCTCGCTGGCACTGGCCTGCACGCGGGCGTGGTGCTGATAACGACACGCCGCCTTGGAAAAATGCGATTGGGTTTGTTGCTTTAACGCCGCGCTCATCGACAGGACTCCAGGGCCTTAACCAGGGTGTCTATATCCTGCTTTTGATGGGCCGCGGTCAGGGTAATACGTAAACGCGCGGTATTGTGGGCAACCGTAGGCGGGCGAATGGCGCTGAGCCAAATCCCCTGCTCACGTAAATCGTTTTGCATTTGCAAGGCGCTTTCGCTGTCACCGACGATCAGCGGTTGAATTGGCGTTTGTGAGTCCATTAATGCCAAAGACGCTTGCGCACAACGCTCTCTAAAATAAGCGATATTACCCGCCAGTTGCTGGCGCTCGGCGTGAGCGTCTAGCAATTGAGTAAGGCGCTGATCGGTAACAGCGCATTGCATCGGCGACACCGCGGTGGAATAGATATAATCGCGATTACTTTGTAATAACAGCTCAATCACAGGCGTTGGGGCCAATACTACTGCACCGTTGCTAGCCAAGGCCTTACCAAAGGTGATCACCAGAATATCTGGGCGGGCGCGCTCGGTATCTGTTTCGCCATAGGCTGTGCCCAAACCATTGCCCAGCACGCCAAAACCATGGGCGTCATCAAGCATAAACCAGGCATCATGGGCGCGGCACAAGGCATGAATATCCGCAACCGGGGCGCAATCTCCGTCCATTGAGAACACGCCCTCACTGACCACCAGCTTATTTTTCGCCTTAGACTTGCTCAAACGCGCCTTCAAATGGCTGATATTGTTATGATTAAAACGCTGCATGGCGGCATTGGCCTGCAGGCCGCCGTCGATCAAACTGGCGTGATTAAGCTTATCCTGAACTATAAGCCCATCATTATTTTCTGCAAACAGGGCTTTTAATACGCTGATATTGGCGCTAAAGCCGCTCGGAAAAAGCATGGCAGCTTGGTAGCCAAGCAAGTCACAAAAACGCTGCTCTAATGCTTGGTGGCAACGCTGATAACCTGTAACCAAGGGAGAGCTGTGAGCGCCAGAGCGAGCATCAAGACCAGACAGGGGTAAATCCCCCAAGGCAAGATAGTCGTTAGAAGCAAAATTAAGATAATCCTTGCCAGCCACACGAATGCTGTGGGCACTGACCTCTTCCACCAGTACCCGACGACGCAACAGGTGTTGCTGTCGTCTGGTTTCTAATGCGTCATTGATATAGTCAAACGCCATTTATTTTGCTTCGTAGAACAGCTCAGATTCGGCCTTGTCGGCAATGGCCGAGCTTAGTGATGCCTCATATGCTTCATCTGAATAGTCCTCACCCTGAGCCGGGCGCATGCCTAGCTTACGAATCAGGTTCATATCCGTGTCTGCTTCCGGGTTTTCCGTGGTAAGTAGCTTATCACCGTAGAAAATGGAGTTGGCACCAGCAAAGAAACACATGCTTTGCATCTGCTCGTTCATGGCCGTACGGCCAGCAGACAAACGCACATAGCTTTTTGGCATCATAATACGAGCCACGGCTATGGTGCGGATAAATTCAAAGTGATCCAGGTCATCTACATTTTCCAGCGGCGTACCCTTTACCTTAACCAACATATTAATTGGCACACTTTCTGGCTGTTTTGGCAGGTTAGCAAGCTGGATCAAAAGGCCGTATCTGTCTTTGGCCTGCTCACCCATACCGACGATACCGCCGGAGCATACCTTCATGCCGGCATCGCGAACATGATCTAGGGTATCTAAACGGTCTTGATAGGTACGAGTAGTGATGATCTGCTGATAATACTCAGGCGAGGTGTCCAGGTTGTGGTTGTAATAGTCCAAACCGGCATCGCGCAACTGATGCGCCTTATCGTTATCCAGCATGCCCAGCGTCATACAGGTTTCAAGGCCAAGCTCTTTGACCTCACGAACCATTTTTTCGATATAAGGCATATCGCGGTCCTTAGGATCGGACCAAGCGGCGCCCATACAAAAACGGGTCGCGCCCTTTTGTTTTGCTAAACGGGCCTGCTCAACTACCTTTTCCACTTCCATCAGGCGCTCGCGCTCTAGGTCAGTTTTATAATGACCGGATTGAGGACAGTATTTGCAATCTTCAGGACAGGCGCCGGTTTTAATCGATAACAGGGTCGAGATCTGCACCTCATTGGGATTAAAGTGCTGCCTATGAATGCTCGCCGCCTTAAACAGAAGATCGTTAAAAGGCATTTCGAAAAGGGCTTTTACTTGTTCATGGGTCCAGTTATGGCGGATTTCAGCCTGTTGCATAGGGTTCTCTTTATTATCGACGGTAAACTTATTTTGTATCAGTCTACGAGTTGCCTTAGTATTGTCAACGCCAGTGCAATGTTTAAAGTTTACCTATGAGCAACAATTATACAAAAAGTAATTCTATAGATATCGAGTTTGACCGTGACCATATTTGGCACCCCTACACCTCCATGCTCAAACCCCTGCCCAACTATCCGGTCACCCATGCCCGCGGTACCCGCTTGCATTTAGCCAGTGGCGAGAGTTTGGTCGATGGCATGGCCTCATGGTGGAGCGCACTGCATGGCTATAATCACCCACGCTTAAACCGTGCACTGCAAGAGCAAAGCGAAAAAATGAGCCATGTAATGTTTGGTGGTATTACCCACGCTCCGGCGGTAGAGCTATGTAAAAAGCTGATTGCCATGACCCCGGCGCCACTGGATAAGGTGTTTTTGGCGGACGGTGGCTCGGTCAGTGTTGAAGTGGCTATCAAGATGGCGCTGCAGTATTGGTTTAGTCAGGGTCATACACAAAAGCATAAGATAATGACCCCACGCAAGGGCTATCATGGCGACACCTTTGCGGCGATGAGCGTGTGCGATCCAGTTAATTCCATGCACAGCATGTATCGCGGCTTTTTGCCCGAGCAGATCTTTGTGCCGCAGCCACAAAGTGCCTTTAATGGCGAATTTAACGAGCAAGAAGCGGACGAATTAGCCCATTACTTTGCCGAGCATCATGGGGACATTGCCGCCTTTATTATCGAGCCCATAGTGCAAAATGCCGGCGGCATGAACTTCTATCACCCCGCATACCTAAAGGCCGTTCGCGCCCTGTGCGACCAATATGATGTGCTGCTGATCTGCGACGAAATCGCCACCGGGTTTGGCCGCACGGGCAAGCTATTCGCCGTCGAGCATGCAGATATCAGTCCGGATATCATGTGTGTGGGCAAGGCCCTAACCGGTGGCTATATGACCTTGGCCGCGACCCTGACCACGGATAAGGTCGCGCGCGGCATTTGTAGTGGTGAAGCCGGTGTCCTAATGCACGGCCCGACCTTTATGGGCAATCCGCTGGCCTGCGCCGTGGCCAACGCCAGCCTGAGCCTGTTACAGGAAAACGACTGGCAGCAACAGGTCGGCAACATCAATCTTTGGCTACAACAACTGACACGCTGCACAGAGTTTGATGCCGTGGTCTCGGTGCGTACCTTGGGTGCCATCGGCGTGGTGGAGCTGGATACCAATGTCGATGTGGCTAAAATTCAGCGCTTTTTCGTAGCAAACGGGGTGTGGATCCGACCTTTCGGTAAACTTATCTACCTTATGCCACCTTTTGTCAGCTCAGAGCAGGACATAGAAACCCTGTGCAATGCCATTTACCAAGCCATTGCCGAAAAACATTACTAGATCAAACAACTTATAAGCTAGCAGCGATTTTATTTGTTTCCATACAAAGCAATATAATCACTATAAAAGTGTTCAAAAGCGCTTTTATGGTGAAATTTGCCGAGTAATACCGGGGTTTCCCTAGGGTCTGTTTATCTTTGCGGTTTACTTTATGTTCAATCTAAACGCATTCTGATCACGACGCTCGTTATGATGCATAGTCATTCTATGTTCATAGCGAGTAACACAGAGCAGGATGCGTTTAGATGAACCCGCAGGGCAGCGTTTGTAGCGCATTTCTACTGTGTTGTTACATGTTTATGTAGAATAACTACACCACACATGTGCCGCCTTGTACAAATACACTACAAACTGCTGCAGAAACAAACAACAAAGGTCAACAGACCCTAGGAATCCCCCCTTGCTTTTTGTTAGAGTACTAACCTTTTCAATAAGCAAGTGACATTCTATGCAGCAACACGTCCAGATTCAGCCAGCGGAGGCCTTTGTCCCACCCAGATTTACCGTGTATCAACATCGCCAAATCGATAAAATTGAGGCTTTGCATCAACTGCCGGAGCATATGCGCTTTGAAATGAAGGTGGTCGCAAGTGTATTCCCTTTCCGCGTCAATAATTTTGTCATTGAAGAATTGATTGACTGGGATAAGGTACCCAATGATCCCGTCTTTCAATTGACCTTTCCTCAGCGCGGTATGCTTGATGACGAGTCATACGAACAAATGGCGGCGCTACATAGAAGCAACCCCAGTACTGAAGAAGTGATGACACTGGCACAGGAGATTCGCTTAAAGCTGAACCCGCATCCCGCCGGGCAAATGGAAAAGAACGTGCCTGAACTGGATGGCGAGCGCGTCGAAGGGATCCAACATAAATACAAAGAAACCGTCCTCTTCTTTCCATCTCAGGGCCAATATTGCCACTCTTACTGCACTTTTTGCTTCCGCTGGGCGCAGTTTGTAGGTAAAGCCACACGCTTTAACAATAACGATACCGAACTGCTGCACGGATATTTGCGCGAGCATACCGAAGTAACCGACCTACTGATGACCGGCGGCGACCCTATGGTGATGCGTACGGTCAAACTTCGTGGCTATCTTGAAAAGTTAAAAGAGCCCGAGTTTGATCATATTCGTACTATCCGTATCGGCACCAAATCATTGACCTTTTGGCCATACCGATACCTGACCGACCCAGACGCGCAGGACTTATTAGCACTCTTAAAGGAATTGGTCGATGCCGGTAAACATGTGTCCATTATGGCTCATATAAACCATAAGCAAGAGCTGCGCAGTCCAGCCACCCGCGAAGCCATCGCCTTGATCCGTAAAACCGGAGCACAAATTCGTACCCAGGCGCCATTGCTCAATAACATCAATACGGATCCCAATATGTGGGCCGAGATGTGGAAAGAGCAAACCCAGCTTGGCATGATCCCCTACTATATGTTTATCGAGCGGGACACAGGTGCAAAACGCTACTTTGAGTTACCCCTGTATAAAACCTGGGAAACCTTCCGCGAAGCCTATAAGCAGATCTCCGGAGTAAGTCGCACCGTGCGTGGCCCGTCTATGAGTGCTGGCCCAGGCAAGGTCGAAGTATCGGGTGTGAGCGAAATCGCCGGTGAAAAGGTGTTCGTATTGCGTTTTATTCAGGCCCGTAATCCGGACTGGGTGCAACGTCCTTTCTTTGCCAAATACGACGAAACCGCCACCTGGCTTGATGACCTAAAGCCCGCTTTCGGCGAAGAGAAGTTCTTCTGGGAAGACGAATACAACGCCATGTAAGGCCATAAAAAATCCCGCTTAATGCGGGATTTTTACTTTTATAAGAGGCTTTCGTACAGGCGTTACCATTCAAACTGATAGGCCATCTTCGCTATGGTTCTCAGTGCCACATTATGGGTATTACGCTGGGCGTAAAGATGCTGCATGGCCTTGTCTTTAATCTCCCCCACTATTACTTCTTTAACCTGATATCCCAAAGCATGGGCGGCTTCAATGTAGGCAATAAATTCCCACTTTTTAATATTGGTGTTATCGGCTATCACCAAGGGAATGCCCTCGCTCAGGGCCTTGATAAAGCGTGCCAGGTTAAGGTTATGGTATTCAGGCAGCTTATGCTTATCGAATTGATAGCCCTCGGCGCCAACAAAGTAATCATCGGTGCTGCAAATAACATATTGACTGCTGTCGCCGGCGACCAAATCGTCGGCCAGGTTGTGCGCATAGTTGGTTTTACCGCTGCCGGGTAAACCGCGCAAAATAAACACTTGTTTCATTAACTACTCACTAAGGCTAGCGTGAAGCTGATGCACAAAAACACCAAGGCAATTAGGGATAAAGGCGCCAGGTGCATCATTTTATTTATCTTTCTGGCTCTTATAATGCCACAAACTGCACACAGACTGCACAACCCAAGTAACATTAAAGCGGAATTTTTTGCACTCAATAGCCAAAAATCCCGTGTTTGCACGCCTAAATAGCGCCAAAGGCCAAAATCCTGCTCCGGACGGCCGTAATGGATCATGATCAAAACCAGCACAAATAGGCTCCATCCCAATACCGCACACCAGCCAACCAATATAAACGGACCCGCTCTATCGCCTCGTAACATATGCCTTAGCCTTATAATTTCACGCTCAATTTTAGTTTAGGTGAATTATTGGCCATTTTTCAGCGATTAAGTGGTAAAGAGCACAATTGGCAGTTTTTTTCTCACCCGAACAGGGTTAAGATAGACCTCTTAATTTACATCATAATAAAGCTGCTTAGTAAGAGCCTGAACAAGGGCTAAGCAACTTGGGCAATAGTAATCATTGGAGTGAAAATGAGCCATACAGCAATCGCCGAGCTATTAAAAGGCGCCGTTGCCGTGGACAGCCAGGTCACCATTAAGGGCTGGGTGCGTACACGTCGCGACTCAAAAGCAGGTATTTCGTTTTTAGCCGTTCATGACGGTTCGAGTTTTGATCCTATTCAAGCGGTCGTGCCCAATTCGCTCAATAATTATGATGAAATCACTCGTTTAACCGCTGGTTGCTCTGTGTCTGTAACCGGTAAATTGGTTGCCTCCGAAGGCCAAGGCCAAGCGTTTGAAATTCAAGCCGAAACCGTTGAGGTGATTGGCTGGGTTGAGAACCCGGATACTTACCCTATGGCGGCCAAGCGTCACAGCATCGAATTTTTACGTGAGCACGCCCACCTGCGTCCACGTACCAATGTAATTGGTGCCGTAACGCGCGTGCGTAACTGTTTAGCGCAAGCTATCCACCGCTTCTTCCACGAGCGTGGCTATATGTGGATAAGCACCCCTATCATCACCGCCAGTGACTGTGAAGGTGCCGGTGAAATGTTCCGTGTATCGACGCTTGATATGCAGAACCTGCCACTGACCGACAAGGGTGACATAGATTACAGCCAGGATTTCTTCGGTAAAGAAGCCTTCCTTACCGTATCGGGTCAGCTAAACGGCGAAACCTATGCCAGTGCCCTGTCTAAGATTTACACCTTTGGCCCGACTTTCCGTGCCGAGAACTCAAACACCTCACGCCACTTGGCGGAGTTTTGGATGGTTGAGCCGGAAGTTGCCTTTGCCGATCTGAACGACATCGCCAAGCTGGCCGAAGACATGCTGAAATATGTATTCGCCGCCGTACTTGAAGAGCGCCGTGATGATATGGAATTCTTCGCTCAACGTATTGAAAAGACGGCAATCTCTCGCCTGGAAGAATTCGTGAGCAAAGACTTTGCTCAGGTGGATTACACAGACGCCATCGAAATCTTGAAAGAATGTGGCAAGAAATTCGAATTCCCTGTTGAGTGGGGCGTAGATCTGCAATCAGAGCACGAGCGTTACCTAGCCGAAGAGCACTTTAAATCACCGGTTGTTATCAAAAACTACCCACGTGATATTAAGGCCTTCTATATGCGTCAAAACGAAGACGGCAAAACCGTGGCAGCCATGGACGTGGTTGCCCCTGGTATCGGTGAAATCATAGGTGGTTCACAACGTGAAGAACGTTTAGACGTACTGGATGCCCGCCTAGATGAAATGGGTCTAAATAAAGAAGACTACAGCTGGTATCGTGATCTGCGCCGTTACGGCACAGTACCACACTCAGGCTTTGGTCTAGGTTTTGAGCGCCTGGTTGCTTATGTAACCGGCATGGGCAACGTTCGTGACGTTATCGCCTTCCCTCGTACTAAGGGCAGCGCTACTTACTAAGTTCAAGATTTAGTTAAGTACCAAACACAAAAAACCGCTCAATGAGCGGTTTTTTATTTTACTTTGAGTTATTGTAGGAGAGGAATAAAGTTTCATACTAAATGCTACTATCCAGTCCGAATCAAGCTACAACTGAGTGTTAAAGTATCATACTCGTTGTAACTCACTTCTGGACAAAAACACGTTAGAGTATTTATTCGGTAACGCCTTGCACACCGGCCCAGTTACGTTGTGCCATTATTTGGTAAAGTGAGCGCAGCGAGCCAAATAATGGTGCGGCGTGACTGGGTCCGCGTGCTGCAAATTGTTAGGGTTGATTGGCACTAAAATCAATTTCAAGGCCAACCTCATTGTCAATAGTTTCTAGTTTATATACTTTATACGTACCATCTCCCCGACCCGCGGGGCAGCATAAAACCTCTGACGAGCTTCCAATCTTGATTATGCTGATATCAGGATCAAGCTCAAGAAGCTCCATACCTAGATCTTCTCGTTCGTATAGGGATACTTGACGAAAGAGCGATTGCCTATCGAAGATACAAACGGAACCCACATCTATATCGATGTCAAAAGCCTCAATCTTTGAATTCAACTTGCTTGCCTCAGGCAGCAATCGAAGCCCTTTAAGTGTGAAAGTTTTGTTATCCGGATGTGCTATAGACCTGAAGTACACATCGAATTTTCCAGGATTGACCTTTAATGAAGGTGAAACATCTGAATCGGGAGTTTGCCCCAGATCGCAGGGAGTAAGCCATTTACCTTTTATAATCATTGAGCCAAGTTTTAGCCATTCATCTTGGTCTTTTTCCACAAGCTCATTTACAACAAGGCTTGTGACATCCTTAATAAAGGTTTCATCTTCCGGCAAGGCTAAACCTAAGCTTTCAAATAGAGGCTTATCTCTACCGTAGTAAACTTCAATTGGTGATGATAGCCAACAATCCACGCTACAGTCTTTTGATTTTTTACCTCTATCTAGATCCCAGCTATATATCGTGTTTGAGAGAACTCCTGGATTCTTTTTATCTGGAATCCAGAACCTCAAATATCCCCACTTAGATTTATATCTAATGTTCTTAGTGGGACAAAACATTACAATTGCATCTTTGGGAAAGTTAGGATCTATTTCTTTCACTATTTTCGAATACTCTACAAAATCGAGCATTGACAGGGATGGGTCGATAAATTTGCACTTCTTAGAAGTTAACGCCTTAAGCACTTTCTCGTTGCAAACCAGTTCTTTGTATCTCTCAGGCAATTTAATGCCAAGAAGTTTTTCGGCTTCTAGAATTTGATCTTCATAGACTGGAAAACAAGAACTGAACATTAAACCTTTACTCCATTTACCCTAACGCCTCAATATGGGGCGCATAAATGCATGGCTATACTCAGCGACGAAGGAGCGCAAGCCATGCGTTTTGCGTCCATGCCATTATTGACTTGTTATATGAATTTAACCCAATAACGCTATGAAAGTGCTGCGATAAATAAGACCACAAAAAACAAAATTACACAAATAGCTAGAATATTTCCGATGATTGCCAACGGCTTAGGTAACTTCGTAAATGAACCGCCTGACAGGAAATACCTTTTGGGATTGGTATTAACTAATTCAACCAACTCATCTTTTTGTTGCTTATCAAGTTGAGAGAAATCTTTGTTAACTTTTCGCGAATGACGAACCGCTTTTATCAAGATAAAACCAACGAAAATTACGATGACGATTTCAATCATACTCAAGATTCATATAACGCCTTGGTAAGGGGCAGGCAAAGTGTGGAGCGTTTGTGACAACGTGGCGAAAGCCATTCACAAACGAACCGCGCTTTGACTGTCCCGCGCAGGCGGCGACAGCCACCGGAGTGAACTTCACCAACTTGTTAGGCTTCACAGGTTAAACTTACCGGAACTTTTGAAGAAGGAGGTGTAAATAGCAAAGAAAGGCCAATGCCCTCATGATCAATTGCTGTTCCCGTTGCCTGAACAAAACTCTGCCCTTGATACCTTACAAAAATACTAATGCTATTTTTTGGAATATGATGATGTGCCTCTATACTAATTACTGCCTCCCCAGCCACATCAATTTCTATATCTTTGACAGCTAGTTGATCTTCTATTCCTGGATAGGAAGGCAATCCTGGATACTGCTTTTGAAAAACCTCCTCATATGGCACCAGATCGATATAGGACGATTCACCCCACTCTTCAGTTTCTGGATTTCCAACCTCAACTCTAATTCTTCTCATAGCCAATTCCGAGTTTTGAGCCTAACAATTTAATAGTGCGCAAATCGCGCATATTTCTACCACACAACTGCTCACTTTTCTGATTACTACGTTTTTATCAAATTAGCTAACCTTTTGCTAGCTAACAAAATATTTTTAAATTGGTAAAGTGGTCTGACGACAAATATGCGCAAATTGCTCATTTTCCTGAATATAGGGGAAAGTTGTAAATTCTGAATATAAAACTGTATCAAAAGAAAGTATTCAATGTTCGCTTAAAGCAGACTTTTAGAGTAATTACGTTAACTCTTTTTGGGGCATTTTCGATTTAGGAATGGCAGCCTATCGATTACGAACGCTGCCATTTTAGTATGATACTTTAATACTCAGAATCTTTATTACTTGGTATGAGTCTTTATTACTCTCTCACAGTTATCCATCAACGATTGCGTTGCTTGGAATCTATACTTGTTACTTTATCGCCTTTAAAGGTGACAGATACCAAGTATTCACCGCCAATATCGCCTTGCAATCGATAAGACCAAATTTCGGTTTTCTTACCAGCAAAGCCATCGCCTTTGTCTACACCAATACTTTGCACATCCTTTATTAACGGCTCACCCAGCTTATCAAGTATTTCTATTTTATTCATACCCGTATAAACCAAGTCGCCATCCGAAAGACGGAAGCTTTGCCCCGCAAACGCCATGGCGCTGCACAAAATCAGCAATAAATAGATGACATTTTTCATACACTCTCCTTGTAGATAATACTAATTCACTTAAATAGCTAATCATTCTAGCGGGCTAAATATCAACATAAAGAAGCCCGTATAAGAAAAGCTCATACAGGCTTAGATAGGGTCTGTTTATCTTTGCGGTTTACTTTATGTTCAATCTAAACGCATTCTGATGAATATAATCACTGATTTATGTGGTCAAATTCATCCATGAAGCTTGGTTACATCGCGCATCCATGCGCTCACCTCGCTAAGCTGCGAAGCATTGCTTCGGTCTTGCTCGCCTATGTTCATAGCGAGTAACACAGAGCAGGATGCATTTAGATGAACCCGTAGGGCAGCGCTTGTAGCGCATTTCTACTGTGTTGTTACATGTTTATGTAGAATAACTACACCACACATGTGCCGCCTTGTATAAATTCACTACAAACTGCTGCAGAAACAAACAACAAAGGTCAACAGACCCTGTATATCCAGCATCTTTTACAGAGCGGCTTCAAGCTCAGGTAATACCTCGAACAGATCCGCTACCAGACCATAGTCGGCCACCTGGAAGATAGGAGCATCCGGGTCTTTATTGATGGCCACAATCACCTTAGAGTCTTTCATACCTGCTAGGTGTTGAATGGCACCACTGATACCCACGGCAATGTAAAGGTTAGGAGCAACGATTTTACCCGTTTGACCTACCTGCATATCGTTAGGTACGAAACCTGCGTCTACCGCGGCACGAGAAGCACCAATGGCGGCACCTAGCTTATCGGCAATACCTTCAAGCAGCTTGAAGTTCTCACCGTTTTGCATGCCACGACCACCCGAGATGATCACATCGGCAGCGGTAAGCTCAGGGCGCTCAGACTCGGTCTGCTCTTTTGATACAAATGCGCTGTTGCTAGAGGCAATCACATCAGCAATTGCTTCAATCGGTGCGCTGCCGCCCTGCTCGGCAATATCAAAGGCACTGGCACGTACGGTGATGATGTGCTGTGACTCCAATGATTTCACCGTGGCAATGGCGTTACCGGCATAAATTGGACGCTTAAAGGTTTCGGCGTCGATTACGTCAATAATGTCCGATACCTGTGCTTTATCAAGTAACGCGGCAACACGTGGCATCATGTTTTTGCCTGTGGTGGTGGCGCTGGCGAAGATATGGCTGTAATCGGCGCTTAGCTTAACCACTAGGTCGGCACAGTTTTCTGCTAGCTGATGTGCGTACTCAGCGTTGTCGGCTACTAGAACGCGACTTACACCACTAATAGTGCTTGCTTCTTGAGCCGCAGCCTCCAAACCTTCACCAATAAGAAGTAGGTCGATATCGGCGCCAACTTTAGCGGCCGCATGCACTGTTTTTGCCGTTTCCGGCTTTAGTTGACCGTATTCGTGTTCAGCAATAACTAATGATTTCATGACACCACCTTCGCTTCATTCTTCAACTTACTGACCAGGGTTGCTACGTCTTCAACGATCACTCCACCTTGGCGCTGACTTGGCTCTTCAACGCTTACCAATTGCACGCGAGGGGTAAGATCAACACCCATATCGGCGGCATTTTTAACATCCAACGGCTTACGTTTAGCCTTCATGATGTTAGGTAAAGATGCATAACGAGGCTCGTTCAAACGCAGATCCGTTGTCACGATTGCCGGCAGTGTAAGGGCCACGGTTTGCAGACCACCGTCTACTTCACGGGTCACATTCACCTTACCGTCGTTTAGTTCTACTTTTGAGGCGAAGGTGCCTTGCGGCCAACCACGCAGCGCTGCCAGCATTTGACCTGTTTGGTTGTTGTCGGCATCAATACTTTGCTTACCTAAAATCACCAAATCTGGCTGCTGTTCGTCAATGACCTTATCAAGCAACTTGGCCACATGCAGTGAGTCCAGCTTATCTTCGCTTTCAATATGAATAGCGCTGTCGGCACCCAGAGCTAATGCGGTACGCAGTTGCTCTTGAGCGGATTTATCACCAATAGTCACGGCCACAACTTCGGTCGCTTTACCCGCTTCTTTTAAACGAATCGCTTCTTCGATGGCAATTTCACAAAATGGGTTCATCGCCATTTTTACATTGGCCAAATCCACATCACTTTTATCAGCCTTAACGCGTACTTTTACGTTGTAATCGATTACACGTTTAATGGGCACTAATACTTTCATATATGCTCCTAATAGAGACGCAGGAAGATGGGGATACGGCTAAAACCCGCATAATCACTATTTTGACACCACAACCTGACGTTAACGTAAACTTATTTATTTTGATGAAATCAGCCTACTTCCTGTTGACGTAAACGTCAACCTAAAATAACCTTGGAGCACTATCTTTTGTGTAACGATTAATTTGCATTTCGTAACACTTTGACCGTCATCAATAGCAGGGGATTATTATGGTAGAACGTGAGACCATGGAATTTGACGTGGTGATCGTAGGCGCAGGGCCTAGCGGCCTTGCCAGCGCCATTAAACTTGCGCAGCTTGCACAAGAACAACAACAAGAATTAATGATATGCGTGGTAGAGAAAGGCTCGGAAGTCGGTGCTCATATTCTCTCCGGTGCGGTATTTGAAACCAAGGCCCTTGACGAGCTGTTGCCAAACTGGAAGGAGCTAGGCGCTCCGGTAACCACAGCTGTGACCGAGGATGAGATCTATTGGTTCAACGACGAGAAAAGCGCCAAGTCCCTGCCCCACTTTATGGTTCCTAAAACCTTCCATAATAATGGTAACTACATTGTTTCCATGGGTAATGTTTGTCGCTTTTTGGCCGAGCAAGCCGAGCAGCTTGGGGTAGAAATCTTCCCAGGCTTTAGCGCCCACGACCTTATTATCGAAGACGATACGGTGAAAGGCATTATTACCGGTGATATGGGACTGGATAAAGACGGCAATGAAAAGCCAGGCTATATGCCGGGCATGGAACTGCGCGCCAAGTACACCATCTTTGCCGAGGGCTGTCGTGGTCACCTGGGTAAGCAGTTAATTAATCAATTTGCCCTGGATAAAAACAGCTCGGTGCAACACTATGGCATCGGCTTTAAAGAGATCTGGCAAATAGATGCGGATAAACACCAAGCCGGTAAAGTAGTCCATGGTACGGGTTGGCCTTTATCAGGTGATACCAACGGCGGTGCCTTTATGTATCACGCTGAGGACAACCAGGTGGTGGTTGGTTTAATCGTGGATTTGAACTATTCAAACCCGCATCTAAGTCCATTTGATGAATTCCAGCGCATGAAGCATCATCCTGTGTTTGCCGATATGCTCAGCGGCGGTAAGCGCCTGGCCTATGGTGCCCGCGCCCTTGCCAAAGGTGGTCTGCATTCTTTACCTAAGATGCACTTCCCAGGCGGTTTATTGGTAGGCTGCGACGCCGGTACCCTGAACTTCGCCAAGATAAAGGGTAATCACACGGCGATGAAGTCTGGCATGCTAGCTGCGGAAAGTATTTTTGCTGCGCTTAAAGCAGACCAACAACATACGGATCTGGTTGACTTCGCAGATCGCTTTGAAGCGTCCTGGTTGTATGATGAGTTATACCGCTCGCGTAACTTTGGCCCGGCCATGCACAAGCTGGGTAAGTTCTTAGGCGGTGCTTATAACACCCTAGATCAAAACCTGTTTGCCGGTAAACTACCCTTCACCTTTAAGGATAATACCCCGGATTACGCCACCTTGTTACCGGCAGCGCAAACGCCAAAAATTGATTACCCAAAACCAGATGGCCAGCTCAGCTTTGATAAATTGTCCTCGGTATTTTTATCAAATACCAATCACGAAGAGTCGCAGCCTTGTCATCTTAAACTTAAAGATGCCAGCATCCCTATCAAGGTGAACCTGGCGCGCTTTGATGAACCGGCGCAGCGCTATTGCCCAGCGGGTGTTTACGAAGTGGATAACAGCGAAGGCGAGCCTAAGTTTGTGATCAATGCGCAAAACTGCGTGCACTGTAAAACCTGTGATATTAAAGACCCTAGCCAGAATATCACCTGGGTAACCCCAGAAGGTGCCGGCGGTCCAAACTATCCAAATATGTAATACCAATTCACTTAAATAGCTAATCATTCTAGCGGGCTAATTATCATGCTCACTGTGTTGGAATTTTTCGATGTAGATTACTACACAAGAAAAATTCCGCCTTGTGATCATCTCATTTATACAGCGCTATCTCTGATCACATACCTAACAGAATTGGTATAAACCTTTTCTATATCCTAAGTTGCAACTGGGGCGTCAGCCCCTTTTTTGTGCCCAAATTCAAACATTTACTATACTATGAATAAGCACTTAGGCAGCCGAGGAAGAACAATGCCACAACAATCAGTGACCTTTCGCTTTTTAGCCGAGCCCACAGACGTCAACTTTGGCGGTAAGGTGCATGGCGGCGTAGTAATGAAATGGATAGATCAGGCCGGTTACGCCTGTGCCGCTGGTTGGAGCGGCCATTATTGTGTGACCGTGTCGGTGGCCGGGGTCAAGTTCAGCCGCCCCGTACTTGTTGGCCAACTAATTGAGGTTGAGGCCAGTATCGCCCACACCGGCAAAACCAGTATGCAAATCTTTATTCAGGTGCGCTGTGGCGACCCAAAAACCCAGCATATGGTGGAGACCAACCATTGCGTGATCAGCTTCGTCGCCATGGATCAAGCTGGCTACCCGGTTGAGGTACCCGAGTTTGTCGCCAAAACCACAGAGCAAAAACGCCTCGAAGCCTACGCCATACGGATGAAAGAAATTGCCATAGAAACGGAAAATCTGTTGCAGCAAACCACAGACAAGGGCTAGCCCTAATATTAACGCTGGTATCGAATGCTCGGTGCCAGCCCTTGAATTAAACCGGCGCCGCCGATACACTGGCGCGCTTATTTAACACCTAATAGTATTGCCGTGACCACATCCTTTGCCATCGACGCCATAGGCCATATCCGCTCACCCTATAAACAAAAGTTTGCCATTCCCAGGCAGCCACGCTTAGTGGATACCGCTCGTGCTCAGTTGGTGCTGACGGGCGAATTTAATCACGAAGAGTTTGTTCGCGGCATTGAAGAATTCACCCATATCTGGGTGCTGTTTCGCTTTCATGAAACTGCCGATAAGGGCTATTCCGCCTTGGTGCGCCCACCTCGTTTAGGCGGTAATGCGCGCAAAGGAGTATTTGCCACCCGTGCCACCTTTCGTCCCAATGCCATAGGCATGAGTGCGGTGGAGCTGCTTGGTGTTGATTATGCAAACGGCCAAGTCACATTACAGCTCGGTGGCGTCGACTTACTTGATGGCACTCCGGTGCTGGATATCAAACCCTATCTGCCTTATTCCGACGCCCTGCCCGATGCCAGTGCCGGGTTTGCCGACACCCGCCCGCAAACCCAGATGACGGTGAGCTTTTCCGAGCAGGCGCTGACCTTTATCGCCAAGGTCGATCCTGCTTTACAGCTGCAAACCTTTATTACCCAGGTATTGCAGCAGGACCCGCGTCCGGCCTATAAGAAAAACAAAGAAGGGACGCAAAGTTACGGCATGACCTTGTATGATTTTAATATTCGCTGGCAAGTTGATGGCGAGCATAATCATGTCGAGCAAATATCGCCACTTTAGCGCTTTGCCCACGGGCGCAGCACTGCTAAACTAGCGCCCATATCTATTTACTAATAACAAAACGGAACCTTCATGCGTACCAGTCAGTATTTACTTGCGACCTTGAAAGAAACCCCTTCAGATGCCGAGGTGGTAAGCCACCAGCTTATGCTTCGCGCCGGGATGATCCGCAAATTGGCCTCGGGCCTGTACACCTGGCTTCCAAGCGGTGTAAAAGTACTTAAAAAAGTAGAAAACATTGTTCGTGAAGAAATGAACAAGGCCGGCGCCATCGAAATGCTGATGCCCATTATCCAACCCGCCGAGCTATGGCAGGAGTCGGGTCGTTGGGAGCAATATGGTCCCGAGCTACTACGTATTGAAGACCGTCATAATCGTCCGTTTGCCTTAGGTCCAACGCATGAAGAAGTGATCACAGATTGCATTCGTCGTGAAGTAAGCAGCTATAAGCAGTTACCTATCACCTTGTATCAAATTCAAACCAAGGTGCGCGATGAAATTCGCCCGCGCTTTGGCATCATGCGCTCACGCGAGTTTATGATGAAAGACGCCTACTCTTTCCACCTGAGCGAAGAGTGTTTGGCGCAGACTTATGAAAAGCTGCACCAGGCTTACTGTAATATCTTCGACCGTTTAGGTCTGGATTACCGCCCTGTATTGGCCGATACCGGCTCTATCGGCGGCAGCTTCTCCCATGAGTTCCACGTTTTAGCCGAATCCGGCGAAGACGCCATCGCCTTTAGCGACGGCAGTGATTACGCCGCCAACATCGAAAAGGCAGAAGCCTTAGCACCGAGTGATGCACGCCCTGAGCCAAGTAAAGAGCTGCAAAAGTTCGACACCCCGAATGCCAAAACCATTGCCGAGTTAAAAGAGCACTATGGTGTAAAACCACACCGCGGCGTTAAAACCCTGTTCGTTTACGGCGAAGAAAACGAGCAAGGCGAGCGTGGCCTGGTAGCCCTTGTGGTACGTGGCGACCATGAACTGAACGAATTGAAAGCCGAAAAGCTGGCCGGTGTGTTCTCACCGCTGGAAATGGCTAAAGAAGAAGACATAGTAGCCACCGTTGGCGCTCGTCCTGGTTCACTTGGCCCGGTTGGCCTTACTGTGCCAATCATTGTTGATCGCAGTGCGGCGGTAATGGCTGACTTTGTTGCCGGTGCCAACAGCGATGATGTGCACTACAGCGGCATCAACTGGGAGCGCGATGTAACTGGCTATGAAGTTGCCGACATACGTAACGTGGTTGAAGGCGATCCAAGCCCTTGTGGTCAAGGTACTTTAAGCATTAAGCGCGGTATCGAAGTAGGTCATATCTTCCAGCTTGGCACTAAATACTCAGAAGCCATGAACGCTGGCGTATTAGGTGAAGACGGTAAAAACCAGACCATGACCATGGGTTGTTACGGCATTGGTGTTAGCCGTGTGGTTGCCGCTGCTATTGAGCAAAACAACGACCAGTACGGTATTATCTGGCCTAAGAATATCGCCCCGTTCGAGGTGGCCATTGTGCCTATGAATATGCACAAGTCACACCGTATTCCTGATATTGCCGAGCGTTTTTATAGCGAGCTGCAAGCAGCCGGTGTGGATGTGTTGTTCGATGACCGTAAAGAGCGCCCGGGCGTAATGTTTAACGACATGGAACTGCTAGGTGTGCCTTATACCCTGGTTATTGGCGAGCGTAACCTGGATAACGACGAAGTTGAGCTGAAAAACCGCCGTACCGGTGAGAAAACCATGCTTAAAATCGACGATGCGGTGGCCGCTATTGTTGCCAAGCTACAACAAGACTAGGTCGCAGCTCACAGCTAAGCTCACAACTGGGCAAAAGAAAAAGCCAGTCTCATCAGGACTGGCTTTTTTAATGTCATTGATAGTCTCGATAAAACTCCCACATATCGACCTTAGTGCCATCATCCAAGACACAATACTGTCGCCGATTAGCAGCTCTACCTTCACTTAGGGTCTGTTTATCTTTGCGGTTTACTTTATGTTCAATCTAAACGCATTCTGATCACGACGCTCGTTATGATGCATAGTCATTCTATGTTCATAGCGAGTAACACAGAGCAGGATGCGTTTAGATGAACCCGTAGGGCAGCGCTTGTAGCGCATTTCTACTGTGTTGTTACATGTTCATGTAGAATAACTACACCACACATGTGCCGCCTTGTATAAATACACTACAAACTGCTGCAGAAACGAACAACAAAGGTCAACAGACCCTAGGTAATGTCCGCCCTGCTCAACGCAAAAGCGTATCGCTGGATTGCCCATATCGCCTGGCTGCAATTCGGTGGCTGGCTGCTGCTCGCAAGCGGCAACAACACACAGTGACACTAGCATTATTACTACACGCATCTGTGCCTCCTTAATCCTTGGTTTTACCACATCAAATTTTGCAGCTAACGCAAATTTACTAACTCCTGTAATTTATTTCTTATTGCTTTAATACCGGTACATCGGGTGCCAATGCCGTAACCCGGATTTGCACGCGATAAAACTGAACCCCCTCTTCGGGCACCTTGATTTTAACCAGGTGGCTTTTAAGATCCGTCCCTTGATAATAGCTTAAACGCAATTATTCGCCATGGTAGCTGTGCGCCGGGAAGCCGGTTCCGCACTGAGCCGCTGCGTCAATCTGAGTGCAACTAACATGAGCCGTGCTGCCTTCTTTCTATCACCGCCAGCTTTACATCCCTTATCTGCGCCCCGGTGCGATTAATAAAGTCGACACCAACAAATGCATCGCCGCCATTAATAGTGGACTTACAGCCACCGACAAAGAACAATAATAACAAGATCAGCATTGTCATGGATTGTTCTTTTTTTAGACTTCTTATTGTCATTCGCGCCTCCTAGGCTGGATTCTACTACTCTGGAATGAAGCTGATTATGGATACGAATAAGCGCACCTACTACCGAGCCGTTTTTATATCAGATGTACACTTGGGCTATAAAGACTGTAAGGCTCAATATCTATTGGACTTCTTAAACAGCATACAGTGCAACCGACTTTATTTAGTCGGTGATATTGTCGACCTTTGGTCGATGAAACGTCGCTTTTTCTGGCACCCCAGCCATTACCATGTGCTTGAAGCCCTAAAAGCCAAAGCTGATGAAGGCACACGGGTTATTTATGTGCCGGGCAACCATGATGAAACCTTCCGCCGCTACGACAAAGACACCCTGATGGGGGTGGAGGTGCATCGTCAGTTTGTGCATACCACGGATGACGGCAAGCGCTTTTTAATTCTCCATGGTGATGATTTCGACTCGGCCACCCGCTACAACAGACTCATTCGAGTGGCAGGCGATGCCGCCTATGATTTTTTGCTGTTTCTAAATCGTTGGCATAACCGTTTTCGCCGTCTCTTTGGTGGTAATTACTGGTCACTGGCGTCTTGGATAAAAGCGCGGGTTCATAAGGCGCAAGCGGCAATAACCGCATTTGAAAATGCCGCCATTCATGAAGCCAAGCGCCAAGGCTACGATGGTATTGTTTGTGGCCATATTCACCAGCCACAGATGCGAGTCAGTGATGGCATTGTTTATTGTAACGACGGCGACTGGATAGAAAACTGCACTGCCCTGGTCGAAAACGAGCATGGTCGTATGGAGCTGCTACACTGGTCTGATACTCAGCATGTGGTGGCAACCAACACCCTGGCGGAAGTGAACAGTAAAGCAGCGTAATTATTCTACAAGGGCCACACAAGTTGGTGGCCAAGGTTGCATATCGCGGCTAATTCACGTACTAATAATTGTTCACTATAACGACAATAATGGAAGTGAATCTATGTCTGACGAGCAATTATCTGGGCAACAAAGCGTGGCTGGGGATGCCAAGCTAGATACTGCGTTTTTCGGTCACCCTAAAGGCCTGCAAACCCTGTTCTTCACCGAAATGTGGGAGCGCATGAGTTATTACGGCATGCGCGCCATGTTGGTGCTTTTTATGACCGCCTCCTTGCAACAAGAGGGTCTGGCCTTTACCGTGGCCTCCGCCGCCGCTATTTATGGTTTATACACGGGGGCTGTGTACTTTTTAGGCCTGCCCGGCGGCTGGATCTCAGATCGCCTCCTCGGCGGCCAAAGAACCGTCTGGTATGGCGGTATCATTATTATGTGCGGCCATATTATTCTTGCCATTCCTCACCCCAGCTCCTTCTTTATCGGCTTGATATTCGTGGCCACAGGCACAGGTTTACTTAAACCCAATATCAGTGCCATGGTCGGTCAGCTCTATAAAACCGAAGACGAGCGCCGCGACAGTGGCTACGCCATCTACTATATGGGGATTAATATCGGCTCCATGATAGGTTATGGCGTCTGTGGTTACTTTATGGAAAATCTTGGCTGGCACTGGGCTTTTGGTGCTGCCGCCGTGGGCATGGCCTTGGGTTTGGTGCAATATCGCTTTAGCCAGGGTTATATTGCCGGTATTAACGACAGACCCGCTAATCCGCTGTCAACCAAAGGGACATCCCTGGCTTGGACTGTGATCGGCGCCTTTATCGCTATTGTTATCCTGACCGTTATTGCCACTTACCAAGGCTGGTTGGTGATCAACCCAGTGGCACTGGCCGGCTCTGTGGCCATCGTCTTTACCATCACCTTCTTTATTTATTTTGGCCATATCTATTTTATGGGTGAGCTCACCGAGAGTGAAAAAAAGCGCATGTGGGCGCTGTTTTTGGTGTGTGTGGCCTCGGCCTGTTTCTGGTCTGGCTTTGAGCAAGCCGGCTCGTCGCTGAACCTGTTTGCCCGTGACTACACCGACCGCTTAGTGGGCAGCTTTGAAATTCCGACCGCTTGGTTCCAATCGGCTAACTCAATTTTCATTATTGTACTGTCGCCATTTTTCGCTGCCCTGTGGATCAATATGGCCAAGCGCATGATCACCCCTTCTTACAGCGTAAAATGTGCGGTGGGCTTAATCATTATGGCCACTGGCTTTTTGGTGATGTTTTTTGCCGCACAATACGCCGCTGATGGTCTGAAAGTAGCACCTTACTGGCTTATTACTACCTACTTCCTGCATACGGTCGGTGAGCTGTGCTTAAGCCCGGTAGCCTTAAGTGCCGTAAGTCGTCTGTCGCCCGCTCGCTATGTGGGACAAATGATGGGGGTGTTTGTACTGACCTATTCCATCGGCAATATTATCTCGGGATTACTGGCCGGCTCGTTCGACCCGGAAAATGTGCAGCAGATCCCAGGCTTATATATGCAAATCGCCCTATTCAGCATAGGCGTGGGTATAGTTCTGGTGCTGCTTAACTTTAAAGCCAAGTTTTGGGAGCGCGCCAATGACACCGATGAGCTCAGGCTCAATACCAGCCCAGGCGAGCAAGCCGAAGAGCAAAAAGTGTAATTAACTAGCTATCCAACTAGGCCTCTGAATTCAGGGGCCTTTTTTATAAATAGAGCAAATAATATCCTGACGACAGGCCCTACCAGTCACATGAAAATACACTCTTTTACGCATAAGTATGAATTATTTTGTCATATTATGTATTATTGCCCCGAATTTTTATGCAGTATCAGGTAATAGTATATGAACTCCTCTCACCAAGTCCTTGGCGCCAGCGCCTCGGCACCAGCAAGTTCATGGAATCGTCACGACACTCATTGGCTGCTTAGCCTTTTTGGTACCGCCGTTGGTGCGGGTATCTTATTCTTACCCATTAATGTGGGCTTAGGAGGGTTTTGGCCCCTAGTGATTATGGCGTTGGCCGCCTTCCCCATGACCTATTTAGCGCACCGCGGCTTAGCCCGTTTTGTACTCTCGTCAAAGAAGGACGACAGCGATTTTACCGATGTGGTGCAGGAACATTTTGGCATCACTGCTGGGCGCCTTATCTCCTTGCTCTACTTTCTTTCCATCTTCCCGATTTTATTAATTTATGGCGTCGCTTTAACCAATACGGTAGATGACTTTCTCGTCCATCAGCTCGGCATGAACTCACCACCGCGCGCGCTGCTTTCGGGTGTACTGGTGGCGGCCATGGTGGCGGTAATGCTAGGCGGCGAAAAGCTGATGCTGCGCGCCTTCGCATTCTTGGTTTACCCCCTGGTAGCTGTATTATTTGGCTTATCGTTATACTTAATTCCGCACTGGCAAATGCCTTCGATGAATATGGGCAGCGCTCCAGAGCTTGCGAAAAACCTTTGGTTAGCGGTGCCTGTGATCGTTTTTTCATTTAGCCATGCCGCAGCAATTTCCAGCTTCGCCAATGCCCAGCGCCGTCACTATGGCGAGCAGGCACGTAGCAAATCCGACAGAATCTTAAAGTACACCGCCATTATGCTAATAAGCTTTGTGCTGCTATTTGTATTCTCTTGTGTGTTTGCGCTCTCCAGTGAAGAGCTGTTAGCGGCCAAGGAAGCCAATATCTCTGTGCTTTCTTATCTTGCCAACACCTATAACAACCCACTGCTTGCCTATGCTGGCCCGCTGATCGCCTTTGTTGCCATTACCTCTTCTTTCTTTGGCCACTTTTTAGGTGCCCGTGAGAGTTTTAACGGTTTGGTAGTAAAGCATTCGTCACTAAGCTATAGCGGCGCCGATAAACTGGGTGTGGCGCTGATGTTTATAGCTATCTGGGTGTGTGCCATTTATAACCCCAGCATCCTGGGTATGATGGAAGCGATTTCCGGCCCTATTATCGCCATGATCCTCTTTATTATGCCCATGGTTGCCGTGTACAAGGTGCCGGCTCTAGCGCAATACCGAGGTAACCCCAGCACCCTGTTTGTCTTGCTGGTAGGCGCCTTAGCGGTATCGGCCTTGATGTATAGCCTGCTTGGTTAACCGCTAGGAAAATGAGCTTCACATAAAAAATCCACCCAATCATAGGGTGGATTTTTTATTTGAGTGCTGGGTGTAATTAGAAATTCACCGTCACTTCCGCCGAGCAGTTTGACGTGCCTGACTCACACACCTTATAGACAACGGAACCACCACCACCGAAGGAGTCGGTATGAGCGCCATCATTGGCCGTGGAAAAGGTCGCCGTATTACGTTTTTTGCTGCGATACACATCGACATTATTGCCGTTGGCGTTGCTCCAGGTTAAATCTACATAACGCGTACCTTTTGAAGCATAGCCGGATGCCTGTAGGCTAATGTCACTCGTTGAGCCGCCAGTTACTGTCAACACTTCTGTGCTGCTGTGCGAGTCACCATCATTATCGATGACCGTCAAGGTGACGCTATAACTGCCATCTGTGCTGTAATTGTGCGAGGTCGCCTGACCAGTGGCGGTGCTACCATCACCAAACTCCCAGCTGTAACTACTGATGCTGCCATCGCTGTCAGAGCTGGCGCTGGCGTCAAAATCACAACTTAGTTCGGTGCAGCTAAAGCTAAATGCACTGCTTGGTGGTGTATTCGGTGTACCACCTCCCTCATAATCGCCAACAAGCGAAGCACCTGAGAAGCTGTTATAACCCAGTACGGTTACATAATAGGAGCCCGTTTGTGGTGATTCGAAACTACAACTCTCGTTATTTCCTGCTATGTAGGGACGACAGTCATAGTCACTGCCGCTGGGTTTAGAGCCAAACTTCACATAAAGATCCGCATCCCCGAGGCCACTAGACATATTAAATTCCAGATTTGTTGCCCCCGCTGGCACAGCCAGCTTGTAGTCATAGGAGTCGCCACTGGCGCCGGAAAGATTTTCAACCGGCACGCCTTTAACTAAGCTCTCGGGCTCTGGGGGCTCAGGTAAATTGCCCACATCACAACCATCGGCGAACAAGTCAAACATCGCCTTAGCCTTGACTATACCCCAGCCATAGCTGTTATCTCTTCCCGCGCTGCCGCGGTCTTCAGCCGATATCGCCATAGCGGTACGTAGCTGATCATTGCTACAACTTGGATAGTGACTCCATACTAAAGCGGCAACGCCAGCGACATGAGGAGTGGCCATGGAGGTACCGCTCCAGGCCGCGTAACTGTTATTAGGCAAAGTGGAATTAACCGCCACGCCGGGCGCGGCAATTTCCACCTGGCTGTTGTACTGGGAGAAGCTGGCTTTATTGCCGTTAGAGTCCACCGCTGCAACCGAGACCACGGAACCATAAGAAGCCGGATAAGACATGCTGCTGTTACCGTCATTACCCGCCGCGGCGATAGAAAGCAGGCCATTAGCGTGAGCATTATCAAACGCAGCTTGCTCGGCACTGCTTGAGCCGCTGCCGCCAAGGCTCATGCTGATCACCTTGGCGCCGGCCGCCATACATTGATCGACCGCAGCAACCAGATCCGAGCCATACGCCCAGTTGCCGCTACTGTCGAACACCTTAACCATATGCAGGCTTAAATTACCGCTGGGGTTCACCCCCACCACGCCGGTGCCGTTTCCGCCCAAGGCTGCTATGGTGCCCGAGACATGAGTGCCATGACCATGGCCATCTTCATACCAGTTACCGGAATTATAGCTGCCGTAACCGTCATCCCCAGTAACGCCCGTGTTGGGCAGGTCTTCATGGCCCAAATCATAACCTGTGTCCATGATACAGACCTTCATATTACCGGTTAGGGCGTCACTGACTTGGTTTGCTTGTACCATAGAGATGCCATAAGGCATGCTTTCGGCCATCAAATAGCGCTTTTGATCGACCTCGACAAACTCTATGTCTTTTCTGTTTTTAAATTGTTTGGCCGCTTGCGCAGGAAGCGTAACCGCAACGAGGCGATGCTTGTCGAGCTCACGTTTAACCTTACCCCGATTATTACTCACAGCTGTCATCACCGAGGCTTTTTGCCCTGGTTTGAATTTGACTATATAGCGCTGCTCTTCGTTGGCCGCCTGTGCAGCGCCTGCGAGTGATAATGCAGACAGCACAGCTGTCGCTACCAGGGGTCGTTTTATTTTCAGCATAGATGGATTCCTAAGTTGGTTTATACCTTATCTTCCAGCGGGGCTGGATAGCTGGAACCACTTGCGCTGATCCGCCCCTGACTTTGCCCTCTTTTACTTTTAATTACGGCTTGCTGTTAATAAAAGGTGAACAAATACCAAAAAGAGTATAGCAGGCGATTTTATCGTCGGAAGAAATCGGTACACAAACGAGGGGGAATATAGAAATTGGCAGGTTATTTACATCCTTGTAAATTGTTAATTCTGGTTCGCTAAAAAACGCTCTTTAACGCAAATAATGCCTGCCCCAGTGCCGGAACATTGGCACAGATGGGGAGCAGTCGTAAAGTGAGGGGCCAAAGATGCCCAGGGACTTGGGCTATTGACTGCTTACTAAACTCCAAAGGATAGTCAAAATAAACCAGTAAATAGAGCACATTAGCCAGACCAAGGCGGTAGCCATCTAACTTATACTCACTTTGGTTCTCAAGCACTAAGGTAATCTGATTTACCGAGGCCCTCGCCCCTGAGCTGCCCACATCATGATCATGAGTCAAGGTGTAGCAAACCTTTACCTTGGCAATCTGCTGACGAGATAGCACGGCTTTTTCACTTAACTGAGCACATGCCAATGGGCTTATCTCAATTTGCTCGGCACTCAAAGTCAGCAACTTTTTCTTATCGGCGCCAAAGGTGCGCCAAAAGACAATGCGCTTAAGCATCAAGACACCGACCAAGGCCGGAAAATAGATAAATACAAAGCCTCTAGGGCCAAAATGGGGCTCAAGGATAAAAGGCAGCGGCGCTAACGCCAGTACCATAAGGGCAAACAGCCATTCCTTTTTTGGCGAAAGCGTCGCCAGCAGCCTAAGTAATGGCAGCTTAATAACACTGTGCGGGGAAAGCCCCTTTTGCCCTTTAAAATGGACGTAGGAAAACCATACAGGATCGGTAAGTTCTAGCTTCATAATTGAATTAGCAATTAATTTAATACATTCATCATGACCCAGCGGCCACCGATTTGGGCAAATTTACACTGCCCGCTTTTGACGGCATCCTTTTTATCAACACGGCTGGTATCGAACGAATAATTGACCCAAATCTCTTCGTCGTAATTATACTTTTCTGCATTTTCGCGCGTATCTTGATAGATGCTGGTTTTGGCATTTTCGATTACTTGTACGTCTTTGGTACGAAAGTTTCTAATACCCTGATAGCTACCCTTGGTGTAATAGGTATGGACTTTTGCCAGATACGGCGTCATGGCCTTTTCTTCTTCTGGATTCAAATCTCTTACCAGCGGCTTTAACAAGGCTGCATCATTATTTTTGACTGCCTCGGCTGCTTTTACGCAATTTTCAATTGGCACACTGTAATCCGATGCCTCAACGCCAAGGGATAAAAAAGACATTATCCCCAATAAGTTAATTGTCCTCATGCTTCTTCCTTAATCTAAATATAGTGAATCATTCTCAAGGGATTCACCCAGTTAAAAATACTTTATTAATGATGCAAGGATTACCCCAATAACCGCAATTACTGCGCCAATACGCACATGCACCATGATCGGCATCGCCAGTTTATTTGAACGCTCCAGAGATACCGGATAATGCCAATGTGTAAGAGCTAGCAATAATGCCTGTGCATTCACACTCATCCCTGTCAGCGCAAGGGTATCACCTTGATCAGTATAAAAGGTTACATCAACTACATAAGCATGTTTTAGGTTTTGCTGTCCTAAGCTTGCGTTTTCTATGTCTGGCTTACCAACAATATAGTAGTTCCATTTCACCACAATTCGTTTCACCTGCTCTTTATGCAGTTCCCGTGCTTGCCTGTCTGTAAACAACAGCGCAGGTAGAAATAAATGCTCTTCCTTAACAACAATATCACTACAAGGAGAAGCGGCTACAAAGTAATGCTTATTGCTGATATAGGCTCGTGCTAGCCAATAACTGAGGTAGGTTAAAGCGATAAATACACAGGCAGCAACCCAATTTCCCGAAGATGCTGTCAAGCCAATTGTCACCAAAGCGAAAATTCCGGCCGTCACCCAAGGGGTTAAAACTTTGTCTTGTGGTAAGGGCATGGCAAAGCGCGCTATGGTGTGTGTTGGTTTTATTTCCTTACCAAGAGCGCCTAATGGGAAAATATCCGTTACAGTCTCTTTTGTGTCATCGGCTTGTAGTCCCTTTGTGTTCCGAGTAGGTCTGTGAACGCTGTATTTAAGGCCCGAAGCGCTGAGCAACTCCATCGTCTGCTGTGCTTGGTGTAAGCATGAAAAAGATAAGATCTTAATTTCACCGTTTCCATTTTTATAAGTAATGGCGAGATCATTCTTATGTTGCCGTTGGCTGAAAGTTAGCTCTGTGATGGAGGTCAAGGGAATAGAGCGTTCATAAATAACACAGAAAGTCTTGCCAAAAAAACTAAACTGACTTCGAATCACCAATGCCTTTGCCTGCAACAATAATCGTTGTTGAAACGCAAATAAAACAGCCACAAATAGTGTATTAATCACAATTGCGGTTATATCTTGGCTGAGCACACTAAATAAAATCAACACAACGAAGGGGGCTGCAGCCCCCTTTGCTACCCATTCATTTATAGATGTTATTTGCTGGGTATTTTTCACTGCTACTCCTTAACTCTTAATGACATCCGCATGTTTTTTAATCGGTAAAAGAGGGGGGACGCAAAACAAACCGGCGGAATGCTCCGCCGGATTTATACATATATAAATTAAGAGACACGACGCCCCCTTAGCATTATTTTCTATATATCAAGTACCCACTTTGTGGTGCCTGGCAATTGCTCAAAAACACAGCTATCCACATAACCGATATCCTTACTTCCTGTCCCGTTATTATCCCATTAAACAATAACTTGGGCGGTATCACTTGGTGTCTCCTGAGACAAGGACACCGAGCGCTGTACATATGCTCCGGCCTCATCTAGGTGACGCCTATGCTTGGCGGCGACTTTCTTAAGTTTTTGTGCCATTTTTGGCTTAAGGGGTCCTTTGAACTTTTCTTCAACAAAGGTCCACATTAAGTCCATATCATTGTCACGCATAGCATTTCGCCACGTGTGGCATTTTTCGATAAAAACGTCGGCTTGGTTATTTTCGGCTGCAAACTCCACATTGGTACTGTCTTGGGCGGCCAAGCCCTGGCTCAAAGGTAGAAGCGCAACAAGGCTGAGTCGAAGTGTATTCATCTATTGCTCCGTGCTTATATATTCAAGTGAATAAAAACTAAAAGAAAAATCAAAAAATAATATCGTTCATCAAGCTCGCGGCTCATTTAAAGCTGCCCTTTTGCCAGATAAGAAACCATGGCTTTTTCTGCTTCAGGGCTCAAATCTCTCACCAGTGGTTTTAACGTGGCTGCATCATTACTCTTAACTACCTCGGCTGCCTTTACGCAGTTTTCGATGGGTGTCGAGTAATTTTGAGCTGCAGCGCTAAACGAAGTAACGGCCATCAGTGCTAATGTCAGTTTGTTATCAATCCAGGCTTTCTAAATATTCCACAATATCCAGCGTGGCTTGGGTTATATCTTTCGTGGCATATCCGCTTGGCAAGGCTAACTGGCTGTCCTGCGTCTTATCCCATTTGAGCTCTTTTAAGGTCAACATAAAACCCGCATCCAGATCTTCTATGCGTTGTGGAATAGCGTCATGAAAATAGGTAAATTGGCGAAGAAACTCATCCAGGTTGTCACTTAACCCCAGCCCAGACTGGGGTAACAGCATTTGCTCCTTTAAACGCTTTTTCAGCCAAACTAATTGAGCGGCGCTAACAGGTGCCTGGATGCCGCCTTGCGTCTCAACTTTGTACACCACAAAATCGTCACGAATACCATCAAACTGCCCAGCCTCGGTGGAATTAAACACAACCGAACTGGGATCAGTCCTTGGGTCTAATGACATTTCCCATATATCCTGCTTAGTAAGAGAGCCCGTTTGTGCCGCCATTAAGGTTAAATCTTGCTCACGGATAGCCGAAATGGCCGCATAATCGCGAAAATAGATGAGCTTACTGGCATGAATGACAAAATACGTACCTGTCGATGCCTTGGTGATTTGCGACAGATTAATATCCGCGAACTTGTAGTGATTAGCTATTTTTGTGTCACTGAGGTGCAGAGCAGCCTCACCAACTATTTGGTTTTCCTCGTCAGTAACAGTGTAAACCAGTGATAGGGACTCTGTGGCGAGTAAGTGGGTAGAAAAAATGAGTAAAGATATTAGAGCTAGAGATAGGCGCATATTCATAATCCTTTGATCCTGCAATCCTGTGACATTAGATGTTAACAAATTTATCGGGCTTGCAAAACCAAGCGAGCCACTAGGGCTCGCTCATAACTCCTTATCTGAACAACACTTCTTCGCGATTAAACCAGTAGGTACAAAAGGCCAGTAAGGCACCGGCAAGTACCACTGTGGCGACAAATATCAAACCGACCAGGCCCATATCTACGGTACCTTTAATGATTTCCTTAATCGCCAAACAAATATTAGTGATGGGGATCAAGGCGGTTTTCGTGTTTAACTCCATGTTCGGCATAATGGCGACGATGATGGGAATAAACACTAAAAACGACAAGGGCGACATATAGTTTTGCGCCTCTTTAAAGCTGCGCGCATAGATGGAGATGGTCAGTGCCAACGAGCCAAAAATAGCGGCAACAGGAATAAGCAGCAATAGAATAAGCAACAGATCCGATACCATAACGCTGCCAAAGGCTTCTTTAAGCATACCCAGCTCGATAAATTGCCCAGCCAAAGTTAACCAAAGGCCAAAACTGAGCACGGTTACCATGGCACTGGTGATACCACTGCAAAACACAGTTAAGAACTTACCCAGTACCACTTGGGTACGCGACAAGGGCGTTAGTAGCAGGGTTTCCAGCGTCCCGCGCTCTTTTTCGCCTGCGCCAAGATCGATCGCCGGATACATGGCGCCAGTCAATACCAGGGGTAAAAGCAGGTAAGGAATATAGGCACCTATTTTCTCACCAAGGTTTTCCCGTTGATCTGCGGTGTTCACCTTGGTTAGCTCAATGGGCTGAAGCAGAGCTTTTTGCGCCTCAATATCAACTCCGAGGGCCACCAGTTTGGCACTTTGCAGCTGTTTGGCGTATTTGTCGGCCACCGCTTTAAGGTTGGTAAATAAGAAATTAATAGTCTGGGCATCATTAAAGATCACCTGCCAGTTACTTTGCTCGCCTTTATCTAATGCGCTTTGAGCATCGGCGGGAATATAAATACCTACATCTATATCACCGGCTTCTACGGCTGCTTTTAAGTCGTCCACACTGGCATAAGTATGTTCTTCTTCGAGTGATTTAAAGCTCTTGTGAAAAAATACTTCCTTGGCAAAGGGTTCAGCGTATTGCGCATTAACTATGGCGTAAGTGTGTACCTTTTGCTCCGCTTCCAAGGCCGCCTTAGAGGCCAAAAAGCCGATTAGTGCAAAAATAATTGGGAAGATCAAAAGCGGCAGAGCAACAACAAACATCAGGGTTTTTCTGTCACGTAACAGCTCTTTTATTTCCTTTAAAAATACTTCAAACATGACGATGTTCCTCAAGAATATTCATAAACGCCTGGTTTAGCTCTTCACTGCGCCCTTGTTGTTTAAAGGCATCCAAGGTGCCATCAAAACAGGTGAGCCCTTGGTCAATCACAGAAACGCGGTCGCACAGCAGCGCTACTTCGTCGAGGTGGTGAGTTGAGAACACAACGGGTGTGCCCTGCTCTTTTAGGCTTTTAATAAAATTGATCACCGTTTGTGTGGTCATAATGTCCAGGCCCGTGGTCGGCTCATCCAGGATCACCACCTTAGGTCTGTGCACCACGGCACGGGCAATATTGGTTTTTTGCTTCATGCCAGTGGAAAGATTGTCGGCGCGCTTATCCAAAAAGCTATGCATGTCGAGCAGGGTGAACAGCTCATCGCAGCGCTGCTTAAGCTCGGCCCCTTTCATGCCATGCAATTTGGCAAAATATTCGACATTTTCTTTGGCGGTCAAGCGACCATAAAGCCCGGTTGAGCCGGATAAAAAGCCGATTGCCTTACGCCCGGCCAGCGGCTTTTTCACCAAGTCCACACCGCCTACCTCTATGCTGCCTTCATCCGGTTTCAGGGCTGTTGAGAGCATCCGCAAGGTGGTGGTTTTACCGGCGCCATTAGGCCCAAGCAGGCCCAAGACTTCACCCTGTTCACAATGAAAATGCACATCACGGACGGAGTGGAAGTAGTCTTTTTCTTCACGCGGGTCTTGCTGCGCCTCGGCGATCCCTTTTTTATGATCCTTGGTGAGCTTGAACTTCTTCTTAAGCCCGTTCACGCTTATCATTTGTTATTCTTCCTTCGTTTTGGCCTAAAGTAGTCGGTATTGACATAAAAATCGGCGTTATTATTGTCTTCATACCAATGCGGCACTCCCAGTAATGGCAGTGGCGACATGGCTGAATTATCCGCCAATACCCTATCTATCGCTATCATCTCATAGAGGCGCTCATCTAGGTAGTTGTATTGGCTCACTAAATCTTTACAAAATATATCAGGACTCACAGGCACAAACAGGGCTTTGCCGGTTAAGCCAATAAAAGGCTGGGTCAGCATTTCATAGTTCGCATGGCCAAAGGTGTAAACACGAATTTCGCTCTGCCACTGCTCACGGCGCGTCACGAACACCTCATGCCATTGGTGCTCGCGAAATGCCTCTATCCAACTTGTGTCCGTCACCGCTAAAATCACCGCGCATTCGTCGAACAGCGTCAGGGCATTGCGCATCTTGCTGCGCTGGGTGCCCTGCTGCGCCGCCATTTCGTCTATATGTAAGCGATTCAACAAGGCCTTGGTTTTAGGAAACAAGTGCCACATAAAGGCACCAAAAAGATCGTGCCAGTTATGCTGGCGCGTTGGCACCTTGCCGGTTTCATAAATAAATGACTCGTAATAACGGCCATCCTGTTCAAACTCAGCGTTATCAATAAACTGCAGCGGTTGGTTATTCGCATTAATAATTGTGTGGCGATTTAGCTCGTCCAAAGTCGGCCAATCCTTGTATTGGTCGAGGGCAAAAAGCGTATTTAAATGGGCAAAAGCGCCGCTTTGCAAACAAGTGGTTTGCCAGTGTTCAAAAGGGGTAAAACGTTTCATTACTGCAATTGGTAAGCGTAAATTTTGCGTAGTTTAGCGCAAAAACTGGTTTAATTTTACCGCTATCCTTATACTGGCTTGGTCTTATAGCAATGAAACCAATAATTATGAAACGCTATTTTCCTTTGACTCTAGTCAGCGCGGCTATTCTTGCCGGCTGTGCGAGCACACAGATCAGCAACCAGGATGTTATGGCTGGTTGGAACAGTATTAATGCCGAGCAATTGGCCACGCATGTCAAAACTCTAGCCTCAGATGAATTCGGTGGCCGTGCCCCTTCTTCTAAAGGAGAAGAGCTCACCTTGGCGTATTTAACCGAGCAATTTAAAGCTCTGGGTTATCAGCCGGGTAATGGCGACAGCTTTTTACAACAAGTGCCTTTGGTCTCTATCGAGGCCGACGCCAATATGGCCCTGAGCATAGGTGGCAAAGACTACCAATACAAAAAAGACATGGTGATGGGCACCAGCCGTATCAGTGCCAAAGAAAGCATTAAAGACTCGGAGCTAGTGTTTGTTGGCTATGGTGTGAATGCCCCAGAATACAAGTGGAACGACTACGAAGGCCTGGATGTAAAAGGCAAAACCGTGGTTATGCTGGTGAATGACCCAGGCTTTGCCACCAAGAATCCTGAGCTTTTTACCGGCGATGCCATGACCTACTACGGCCGCTGGACTTACAAGTTTGAAGAAGCCAGCCGTCAAGGTGCTGCTGGGGCCATCATAGTGCATGAAACCGCACCGGCTTCTTACCCTTGGTCTGTGGTTGAGAACTCTTGGAGTGGCCCACAGTTTGGCTTCCAAAAAGACAACAACAATATGGACCGCGTTGCCGTTGAAGGCTGGGTTACTGTAGATGTGGCCAAGGAGCTATTCACCAAGGCCGGTCTTGATTTCGAGCAGGCTAAGCAACGTGCTGCCGAAGGCGCCTACCATGTAGATATGGGCGATTTGACTGCCAGCGTTGAGGTAAACAGCGAAATCAAAAAGTCGGTGTCCTACAACTTTATCGCCACCTTGCCGGGCAGTAAAAAGCCGAATGAGCACATTATCTACTCGGCGCACTGGGATCACCTGGGTACGGATAAAAACCGTAAAGGCGACCAGATTTATAACGGTGCCCACGACAATGCCACCGGCACAGGCGGCATGATTGAAGTGGCCGAAGCCTTTACCAAGTTGCCAAGTCACCCTGATCGCTCCATCACCTTCTTGGCGGTCACCGCCGAAGAGCAAGGCCTGCTGGGCGCTAAATACTATGCCGCGAACCCAATTATTGCCACAGACAAAACCGTGGCCAATATCAATATGGACAGCTTAAACCTGCTAGGCAAGGTAAAAGATGTTAGTGTCGTTGGCATGGGTAAATCTGAGCTCGACGATATGCTAGGTGAGGCGGCAAAAATGCAGGAGCGCACCATTTCCGGCGATCCTAAGCCAAGCTCGGGTGGTTACTACCGCTCGGATCACTTCGCTTTTGCCAACATGGGTGTACCTGCCATGTACGCTGGCGGCGGCAGTGAAGCCCGCGACGAAGAAACCGCTCAATACCGTAAACGTATGAGCTTGGTACTGCGTGGTTGTTATCACCAGCCTTGCGACCGTTACCGCGATGAGTGGGATCTGTCCGGCGCAGTACAAGACCTGCAATTGTTCTATAAGGTGGGTTTTGATATCTCACAACAAGAGCAATGGCCAAAATGGTATGCCAATTCAGAGTTCCAGCGCACCAAATAGGTGTGCTGAGATACCAAAGACATAAAAAAGCCGGTTTTAAAACCGGCTTTTTTATTGCTTGCTCAGCTTAGATAGCAGCGCCTTCTAAACCAGCATCTTTTGGATTTGGACCGTGGTCGTTGTCACCGTCTTGGCTATCTTGTACGAAGAAGATAAGAAGTACGATAAAACCGATAATTGGTAGAAAGTAAAGTAACTGCCACCAACCAGAACGGCCAGTATCGTGTAGACGACGAGCACCGATTGCCAAGCTTGGGATCAATAACGCAAGCGAGAAAATCATACCTAAGAACGCGGTACCTAATACGCTATCAATCACTGTCACAACGATAGAGAAAATAAGGTAGAAAAGGATAAACATCCAATAACCTTTACGGCGAGTACGGCCAGAAAAATCAGCGTATCGCTTAAGCGCATCCATAAAATATTCCATAGCAGATCCTATATATTATTGTTAATTCCAATGTGCGAATTAGTTTCTAGCTCGCATATTTGCCTAAAGAACAGAGGCTTATGGAATGATAATTCAATCTTGGCATAAAAAAAACCAGCATACGCTGGTTTTTCATAACAGGAACAACTGGTTAGACCAGATTTAGCTCATGGCCATCAACATTTTTGTCGGTTGCTCTAGGTAGTCTTTCCACAAATTGTTGAAACGGGCAATGGTGCCACCATCGATAACGCGGTGGTCGCCAGACCAGCTTACCTGCATAATGGCACGGGCTTCAACTTCGCCCTTGGCATTAAAGCGCGGCAAATGCTGCAATTTACCCAGGGCAACTATGGCCACCTCAGGCTTGTTGATAATAGGCGTTGCCGTAGTACCGCCGATGGCGCCGATATTCGAAATCGAAATAGTGCCAGACTTAAGATCCGCTGGCGCCACACGACCTTCACGGGCGCTTTCCGTTAGACGCGTTACTTCGTTAGCCACATCAACAATAGACTTGTTCTGTACCTGCTTCACGTTTGGTACCAAGAGACCCAATTTAGAGTCAACGGCCATACCTATGTTGTGATCGTCAAAATACGTTAATTCGGTGCAATCATCATTCACCTGGGCATTAAGTATCGGGAATTCCTTCATCGCCAATGACAGTGCCTTGATGAAGAATGGCATCATGGTGAGTTTCACACCTTGTTGCTTATACTCTTCTTTTAGGCCACCGCGCAGGGCGATCAAATCGGTCAAATCGATTTCATCACTGTAGGTGAAATGCGGAATAGTCGACACCGAGCGCACCATCTGCTTGGCCATCGCCGCCTTCATGCCCTTAATAGGCTCGACGCGAGTACCACCGCTTGCCGCAGCTGCAGGCGCTGCACTTGTGCTCGTTGCTTGCTCTGCTGGTTTAGCGGATGCACTGCCAGCGATAAAGCGTTCGATATCTTCTTTAAATACGCGACCATTTTTGCCTGAGCCAGGAACCGTGCTGATATCTACATCCAGTTCACGGGCACGACGACGCACCGCAGGTGAAGCCAGAGCTTTTCCTTGGGCTACAGGTTCGCTTGATGGTTTATCGGCATTAGCTGTTTGTGCTGGTGCGGCTGCTTGAACAGCGGGAGCCGCATCTGTGCTTGCGGCATTCGCTGATGAACCGGCGATTTCCATCTGGAATAATGGGCTGTGCACCTTGGCAATATCACCTTTTTGGTAATACAACTTCATCACCTTGCCATCGTACTTGGCAGGGATCTGTACCAGGGCCTTATCTGTCATTACGTCACAAACGGGCTGATCTTCTTTGATCTCATCACCTTCGCTGATAAGCCACTCAACCACTTCACACTCAACGATACCTTCACCGATATCCGGGAGGATAAAGTCTTCAAGGGCGCTACCTTGAGAAGCACTTTGAGCCGCAGGTGCTGCTTCAGTCGCTTGTTGGGCAACCGGGGTTGCAGCTGCACTTGTTTCCTCACCGGCCACATTCATGGCAAACAAAGGAGCATGCACCTTGGCGATATCGCCTTTGCCATAGTAAAGCTCGGTGATCACGCCATCGTGTACCGCAGGGATCTGAACCAGCGCCTTGTCCGTCATTACGTCACAAATTGGCTGGTCTTCTTTAACCACATCGCCCACGGCAACAAGCCATTCAACCACTTCACACTCGACGATACCTTCGCCAATATCTGGTAGGATAAAATCTTTAGCCATGTCAGCCCCTTAAAACTCAACCGCGTTTTTAATCGCCTCGAATACCTTTAAGGCATCTGGGATATATTCTTTTTCTAATGCCAAGGGATACGGAGTATCAAGACCGCATACACGGGCAATCGGCGACTCCAGGTGCAAGAAACACTCTTGCTGTATGGTGGCAACAATCTCGGCACCAAAACCATTGGTGATAGGCGCTTCGTGACTGACCACCAAACGGCCGGTCTTCTTCACCGAGTTGGCTACAGTTTCGACATCCCAAGGCAAGATGCTGCGAAGGTCAATCAGCTCAACGCTAATGCCCTGCTCTTTGGCTTTCTCGGCGGCAACACTGATGATTTCCATCTGTGCACCCCAGGCCAGCACGGTTACGTCTTTACCTTCTTGCACAACCTCGGCCTTGCCAAGTTCGATGCTGTAATCCTCTTCAGGTACTTCACCCACTGAAGCGCGGTATAGGCGCTTAGGCTCAAAGAAGATCACTGGGTTATCGTCTTTAATGGCTGCACGCAGCAGGCCTTTAGCCTGATACGGGTCGCGTGGTACAACGATTTTCAGACCCGGAGTATGGGCAAAATAGGCTTCAGGTGATTGCGAGTGATACAAACCACCGGCAATACCACCGCCGTACGGAGTGCGTATGGTCAGGTTGCCCACATTAAATTCATTACCACTGCGGTAGCGGAACTTGGCCGACTCGTTAACGATTTGGTCAAAGGCCGGGAAGATATAATCGGCAAATTGAATTTCGGCAATGGCCGGCGCACCGAAAGCGGCCAGACCATTAGCAAAACCGGCAATACCCTGCTCGGTTAACGGTGTATTGAAAACACGGTGCTTACCGTATTTTTCCTGCAGGCCAGAAGTGGCGCGGAACACACCGCCGAAATAACCCACGTCTTCACCAAAAATACAGGCATGGTCATTCTCGGCCATGGTGATATCCAGGGCTGAGTTAATGGCATGGAGCATATTCATTGTTTTCATTATTTGATTCTCCCTGCTGTGATTGGGTAAGCGTCCGGGTATTTCTTAATATGAGATTTTAATTGCTCATATTGCGCCTGCAGGCTTGGAATTGGCGTGTCATAGACATCGCTGATCAAATCTTCAAGCGGTGGCTTAGCTACTTTCTCTGCAACCTTTAGGGCATCAAGAATCTGCTCACGTACCTGCTCTTTCACCTGCTCGTCTTCTTGCTCGTTTAACCAACCTTGAGCCACAAGCCAGGTACGGAAACGGGCAACCGGACAATTTTCGCGGTAGCTTGCTTCTTCATCTTTTGAGCGGTAACCACTTGGGTCATCCGACGTTGAGTGCGCACCCAAACGATACGCCAAAGACTCGATAAGCACAGGCTCACCGGTTTTAGTGGCGTGATCGCGCGCCGCTTTAGTCGCTGCGTATACGGCAAGGGCGTCACCACCGTCAACACGAATGGTTTTAATGCCATAACCCACACCGCGCGAGGCAATACCGTCACCGGCAAACTGCTCTTCTGCAGGCGTAGAAATCGCATAGCCATTATTACGGGCGAAGAAGATCACCGGCGCTTTATGCACCGCCGCCATATTCAAACCAGCGTGGAAGTCGCCTTCTGAGGCCGCACCTTCACCGAAGTAACAAATGGTGATGTTGTCAATTTCGCTATCAAGCTCGCCAGTTTGCTTGTTGATATGCTTAATTTTTTGACCGTAAGCATAACCGCTCGCTTGCGGAATTTGTGTGCCCAGCGGCGAAGAGATGGTCATATAGTTCAGTTCATTTGAACCATAGTGGATAGGCATTTGACGGCCCTTACCCAGGTCCAGCTCGTTAGAGAACATCTGGTTCATAAACTGTTCTAGGGTAAAACCACGGTAGCGCAGCGCCGCTTGCTCGCGGTATTGCGCCATGATCATGTCGTTATCATCCAAAGCCGCAGCACTGGCGGTAACGGCTGCTTCTTCACCTAGACATTGCATATAGAAGCTCACACGACCTTGACGTTGTGCCGCTTGCATACGCTCATCCAGGGCGCGGATAAAACGCATGGTGTCGTAAATTTTAAGTGCCGTATCTTGATCGATTTCAGGCAAAGTAGCGCCTTCGCTTAGGACACCTTGCTCATTAAGGACACGGTAAGTAGGTATATTAAGCGCGTGGCTGTCAATGAACGCGAGTTCGTGACTGATATTCAACGAAACGTTATTGGGGTTAGTCATAACCTTCCCTTCTCTTGTTGTCATGTCACTAGGCACAGGTTTGTTATTGTGACTTCTGCGTGGGCGTCAAATTGAAATAAACAATTCAACCGCAGTGAATATGCAGAATAATATTTCTACACATGGTGCCTAGTTTAAATTATGCTGCCGCCACTTTACGTCAACGTAAAGGCTTATTCAACTAATCATAGTCGAATAATTGCATCATTCATAACCTAGGGTTGGCAAGTTCGGTGTACGCCTCATAACATACTGAAATAGTTAGATATTATGAGGCGAAGTGGTCAGATCAGATGAATTCATCAGACAATTCGGTGGGGATAACGGTCAGTAATGCACGCTGCCCTAGCGCCACCTTGGCGTTAGGGAAAATAATGGCTTCACCCTCAACTTCGGCGCGTATTTCTTCACCACCGTCGTGGCCAAGTAACTCACCTTTAGCAAAGCCGGTGAAATTAGGCACATCGTCAGAAAAGGTGAAGGAGAAGTCTTCATGGTGGCGATTAATGGTGCGATACACGGAGAATAGCTCAACGTCTTGTGCACGCAGTGGCGGGTAGCTCACCTCATTTTGGCTGATCAAGTTCGCCAAGGTCACCTTGGTCTTTTCAAAGCGGGCCATATCGTTTTCACCGAATGGGCGCACTTTACCTAATTCTATGGTAAAGGCATCAGCACCAAAGTGGCGCGATGAGAAATAGCTAAAGGTAGAGGCTGGCTCGGCCATCAGCAATACGGTTTGCACGCCACAGCTTAATAAGAACTGCAGCTGTTCGCGTTTGTGCGGTTTGCCGTGTAGAAACGGGTAAACGGCAAACTTTTCATTTTTTGAGTCGCGAATAGCTGTGTGCAGATCATAATGGGCGCGATAACGGCCCTCGCCTGGGGCAGTAAAAAACCCTTCCACATATTCTTCAAGCTTTTTCGCCCGCTCACGCTCTGGGTTGGTTACCTCGCCAACACTGTGTTTGCCGCAAAACAGGCGGTTAAGGTTTTCATCAACAAAGCGCTCGCCAATATTAATGGACTTGGGATTGCCGAAAATAAACATTACGCGATGAGTTAATTCCAGGGTGCCGGCAATAATGGCGCGGATCAGCTGATCGCAGATTTCAATGGGTGCAGTTTCGTTGCCGTGCACGGCGCTGGAGAAGATAAAATCCTTGTGGCCGTAATTCTTCGGCTCGAATTGGATCACTCCAGTGTCAAGGACCTTTACCTGGGTGCCATTATCAAGAGTGAACTGCTCTGGCGCCAAAGTGAACTCATTCTCTCGGGTAATGCCAAGGAAGTCGCCACTTTGCTGAAGACGTTGTAAATACATAATACACCTTCTCAATGTGCTGCCACCGTGTGGTGGCAAAGTTTAGATAGCAAAAAGCCAGTCAAACGACTGGCTTTATATAAAAATTGGGATTAAGCGATACTGGCGTTAACCAGCTCAACGGCGGCTTGTTCTAATTGCGCCAAATGCTGCTCGCCCTTAAAGGATTCAAAGTAGATTTTATAGATATCTTCTGTGCCTGAAGGGCGCGCCGCAAACCAACCGTTTTCAGTGACCACCTTAAGGCCACCGATGGCGGCATGATTGCCTGGCGCTTCGGTCAACTTAGCTATAATAAGTTCGCCTGCCAACTCGGTGGCCTTGATATCATCACCACTAAGCGCTTTAAGTTTTTGTTTTTGCTCTGCATTTGCTGGAGCATCAATGCGTTTGTAAAGCGGCTCACCAAACTTGGCGACCAAGTCGCGATAATACTGTGACGGTGATTTACCCGTTACCGCCAAAATCTCTGCGGCCAATAAGCCCATAATAAAGCCGTCTTTATCCGTGCACCACACCGAGCCGTCGATGCGTAAAAACGCCGCACCGGCACTTTCTTCACCGCCAAAACACAAGGCGCTGCTGTGCAGACCATCAACAAACCATTTCATACCTACCGGCACTTCAACCAGCTCTTTACCATGACTGGCCACCACCTTGTCGATTATGGCACTTGATACCAAGGTTTTACCCACTTTAACGTCTGCCGGCCAGTCACGGTGCGTGAGCAAGTAGTCGATGGCCACAGCCAGGAAGTGGTTAGGGTTCATCAGACCGTCTTTGGTCACTATGCCGTGACGGTCATAGTCCGGATCGTTGCCTATGCCTATATCGAATTTATCTTTAAGGCCGATAAGATTGGTCATGGCGTAAGGTGACGAGCAATCCATACGGATTTTGCCGTCTTTATCTTGCGGCATAAAGGCAAAACGCGGGTCAACTACATCATTCACTACACTCAGGTTCAAGCCATAGTGCTTAGCGATTAGCGGCCAGTAATTGATACCCGAGCCACCCAGCGGGTCAATGCCTAAGCTGATGCCAGATTTGGCGATAGCCTGCATATCCACGACGTTAACAAGGTCTTCCACATACGGGGTTTGCAGGTCCACATACTTGATAAAACCGGAGCGCACCGCCTTTACATAAGGAAACAGCTCGACTTCGACCAAATCTTCCCTCAGCAGTTGATTCGCTCTGTCTTCAATCCATTTGGTGATATCTGTGTCCGCCGGGCCGCCGTTAGGTGGGTTGTATTTAAAGCCACCATCCTCTGGTGGATTGTGCGACGGCGTCACCACTATGCCATCGGCCAACTCGCCTGGGTGCGCCTTATTATAACTAACCACGGCGTGGCTTATCACAGGCGTTGGCGTGTAGTCTTCCCCTTCCTGGGTAATGATCTGCACTTCATTGGCAACCAAGACCTCAATGGCGGAATTAAAGGCCGCCTCAGACAAAGCATGGGTGTCTTTGCCCAGAAACAAGGGACCAAAAATATTATTTTGCTTGCGGTAATCACAAATCGCCTGGGTAATGGCAAGAATATGCGATTCATTAAACTGGGTATTCAAGGAGCAGCCACGATGGCCCGAGGTGCCAAATGCCACACGCTGTTCGGGGTTTTCCTCAACATCCGGTTCATGCAGATAATATGCGCTCATCAGTTTGGGCACATTAATTAGCTCTGACTGAGGAGCGGTTTTTCCAGCGTTTGGGTGAACGGCCATACTTGGTTCCTTATAAATAGTCGCGAATGATTTCAGCTTGTTCTTGGCTATAACCTAGTTCCAGGGCCACCTCGTGCAGCATCATTTTTTTGCGCGTGGTGTTGGAGTTGGTCATGACCCAATAAGGGCTGTCGTCTATATTCTTTGGATTTAGGCTGCTGCCGCTGGCTTGGAGTTCTTCTTTACTGGTCGCAAAGTAGCGACGATCACGACCTTGAACATTTAAGACACGCTCAAAGGTGTTCTTATGCGTGCGATGAAATGCCGCCAGAATAAATAAGAAGCGACCCACTACGCCTTTTTGCATCGCCAGCTCTTCTTTATTAAGAATATCGAATACCGAGCCCTGCTCACTGGCCTGGGCTTTTGCTGGTGCATTCACTGCGGCTGTTTCGGTTGTTGCTACAGCTGGCTTATCGGCCGGGGGATTCGTGGTTGCGGGCGCTGGGACCGAGTCGGCACCGGCATTGTGCAGATTCAATAAACGACGCAAAATAGTGGAGGCACTCTCGCCAATACTTTGGGTGTTACTGGCGATATATTGATATAGCTCGTCGTCTATTTCTATTTTTTTCATGATATTCCTGTCATTACTGCCGTGTCTTTCACGCATGGCAGAATTATACCCAAGTTAAGTGAATAAGCTAGGGCATACAGATCATCATATCGGCATTAACATGCCTGTTGAATAACCATCAAGGTTGCAAAAAGGCCCTTAGCTCGGGCACAATTCCTGCGTTTTTCTAAACCCAAATTGGCATATCTATGTTACTTAATTATGAACAAAGCGGATTAAGTGCCACACAGGCACCGAGCGTTATCGTTATCCATGGCTTGTTTGGCTCACTCGACAATTTAAAGGTGGTTGCCCGGGCGCTGGCCGAACACTTTCATGTGGTTAATGTGGATGTGCGTAACCATGGTCGTTCATTTCACAGCGAACAGATGAATTATCCGGCCATGGCCGATGACATTATCGCCTTGCTTACACACTTGGGCATTGAAAAGGCGCATTTGGTTGGCCACTCCATGGGCGGTAAAATCGCCATGCAGGTGGCGCTCACTAAACCCGAATGCGTTGATAAGCTTGTGGTTTTAGACATTGCCCCGGTTGCCTATCACTCCCGTCATGACGCCATTTTTAAGGCCCTGCATACGGTAGCACAGAGCTCCGTACACTCGCGCGGTGAAGCCGATGCGCTTATGAGTGAGCATATAGAGGCCATGGGCGTGCGCCAGTTTTTGGCCAAGAGTTTAAGTAAAACAGACGCCGGGACGCTGAACTGGCAATTTAACCTGCCAGTTTTGAGTGCAGAATATCCACAAATCCTCGGCGCTCCAGTTGCAAATGATTCTTGTTTGTGCGATACACTCTTTATCAAGGGCGGTGACTCGGATTATATCGAAGCCGCGCACCGCGATGAGATTATGCGCTTGTTTCCCAAGGCCAAGGCTAAGGTGATTCAAGGTGCCGGGCACTGGCTGCACGCGGAAAAACCGGTGGCGGTTAATAAGTCCATAGTTGATTTTTTAACTCGTTAATCCATATCAATAAATTAAAGTGTTAAAGGCACTATACTGATGTGAGTCGAAACGCGCATTATGCCTAAATTATTCATTTTTTATGTGCTACAATGCGCGCCGTTTTCCAAATAGGTAGCAGTAAATGGTCGACCAATTTATAAATGGACTAGATACCCTTGGGTTATATTTTGGCCTTGCTGGCATCTTCTTCTTTATCGGCATGGCTATTCAAGACGTTTTGAAAAAAGGCAATGTGCCTAAATTTGGCCGCTACATAGTATGGCTTGTATTATTTTTAGGCTGTTCCGGCTTTATCGCTAAGGGCCTGATCCAGGTGTTTTGGCAAGGAGCAGGTTTGGGTTAACCATGGCCAAGTCAGAGCAAGATAGAACGACACTCGATTTATTCGAGTATGAGCGACGTCCGGGTCGTCCGAAAACAAACCCGCTCCCTCGGGAGTTACAGTTAAAAGTAAATAAGCGAAATCAGCTTAAGCGCGATAAAGCGCGAGGCTTAAAACGCGTCGAATTTAAAGTTTCATCACAGCTGTATCAAGCACTAAACGATATGGCGGATGCGCAAAATATTAGCCGCAGTGCGTTGATTGAAACCATTTTGCAAGAACGATTGGCTATAGATACATAAAAGGTTATTTATTCATGGCAAGTGTAGGTATATTTTTTGGAAGCGACACGGGTAACACTGAACACGTAGCAAAAATGATCCAAAAAGAGCTCGGCAAGAAATTGGTGGCCGTGCACGATATCGCAAAAAGTAGTAAAGAAGAGATCGCAGAGTTTGACCTGCTGCTATTTGGTATCCCTACTTGGTACTATGGTGAAGCTCAGTGTGACTGGGATGACTTTTTCCCTGAACTAGAAGCCATCGACTTTGAAGGTAAACTTTGCGCCATCTTCGGTTGTGGTGACCAGGAAGACTATGCCGAGTACTTCCTTGACGCCATGGGCATGATCAACGACATCATCACCGAGCGTGGTGCCATCGTTGTGGGTCACTGGCCTACCGAAGGTTACGACTTCGAAGCCTCAAAGGGCATGATTGATGACAACCACTTTGTTGGCCTGGGTATCGACGAAGACCGCCAACCTGAGCTTACAGAGCAACGTGTGAAGCAGTGGTGCGCACAAATTCATGAAGAAATGTGCCTAGCCGAATTAGCAGACTAAGTCTTTGCTGGGCAAGTTTAACTTGGCTTTACACTTGCCCTCGAAGCACGTTATTGTTAATTTTTAAAATGCGTCGCGCGCGTCAGGGCAAAGCCTGCCTTAGGTGCACAAAAAATCATAATTGAGAACAAGTTAAATGACTGATCATAACCTAGAGCTCAAAAAAGCTGGCCTCAAGGTCACTTTGCCACGGATAAAAATCCTGGAGATCCTTCAAAGCCCTGATAACCAACATATCAGCGCCGAAGACGTCTATAAAATCCTGCTTGATAACAGTGAAGAAATCGGTCTGGCAACTGTGTATCGCGTATTAAACCAGTTTGACGATGCCGGTATCGTTACCCGCCACCACTTCGAAGGCGGCAAATCGGTATTCGAACTTGCAGGCTCGACCCACCACGACCACCTGGTGTGCTTGAAATGTGGCCGCGTAATCGAATTCGAAGACGAGATGATCGAACAGCGTCAGCTTGAAATTGCCGACAGCAATGGCATTAAATTAACCAACCACTCACTTTACCTGTATGGCGAATGTGTGGACACGGATGCCTGCAAGCAATACGCATTAGAAAACGGCTAAACGCCCTTTTCACTGAAATTAAGCCTGCCTCGCGCAGGCTTTTTTACGCCTGCTTGAAAAGAACATGGACATCCATTTTAAGAAAAGAAAATAGACACCCACTTTAAAATTGCGGACACCCACTTTAAAATTGCGGACACCCACTTTAAAGAAAAGAAAATAGACACCCACTTTAAAATTGCGGACACCCACTTTAAAATTGCGGACACCCACTTTAAAAATTAAGTTTTGGACGCGAGCTCTGGGTTTTATATTGCATCTCTCTCGATGCGAGCGTTTTTTCAACGATTTTCCTTTGGTTTTTATTGTTTTCGTGAATTTTAGACATGCGAAATCGACACTTTGGTTAAAAAGCTCAAACATAGGGAAGGAAAGTAACACTTAAGCGAATAAGCTTTGGCTGTTGCTTAAATCTATACGTCGTTTTCGGTGTTGATGCTGGCAATAGGTTGTTATTGCTTGCTCCTTACCCACAGCCACGTGAAATAACTTGGTGAATGAGGTTGTTAGCGCTAACCAGTTTTTAGGGCAAATATCGAGTCGTTCAAGAATGGGGGCTGTGTCAGATGAAATATGCCCTGTTTTATTTTCGCGCATACAGCGCCCTGTCCATTCAACCAGCTCTAAGTAACTCTGTAGTTCAAAAGGCAAGCCCTTAGCCATGTTTTTACGAGGATTACCAACAAAGGGCATTAATGCGGTGGGTTGCGAACCTTTCTTTGCTGATGCGATTCTAGCTTTCACGCTGGTATAGTCGGATTGCTCGGGTAAATCAGCGGCCTTTGCACGGATCGGATTTAAATCTACATAGGCTAAGCAGGCTACTAGGGCTGCTTCATCAAGGAGGGCTTGAGACTTAAAGCGCCCTTCCCAAAAGCGGCCGGTGCAGTCATCTTCGCGATTGGCTTGACGGGCTATCCCTTCATTGAGTACGCGCATAAACCAACTGATATCGCTCAGGCGCTCCCGATAAATCAAGATTCGCCCCTGTAGAGCAGTCAGCTCAGCCGTATCAAGCTGCTCTCCTTGCAAAAAGCGTTGGCAGAGCATGGTGCCTTTAAATAATTTATGCCACCGCAGCACTATGGCTTTATCCGTTAAGTCCTGCGCTTTAGGCTTATCCACATGCAGTACCACATGGGTATGATTGCTCATTACTGCATAAGCACAGACATCAATGCAGAAAATACGGGCCAGCTGTAGCAGTTTACTTTCAACCCAACCGCGGCGATGTTCATAAGAGCGGCCGGTCAGTGCATCTATGCCACATAAAAAGGCCCGCCGTACACAGCGAGAAATACAGTGGTAATATGAAGTATCAGCCAGGCTGATTTGGTTTTTCCGAGGCGTTGCCATGATCCACTCCTCCTTGAGTAGCACCTTCAAAGCGTAGCAGAAGGATCAGGGAGTGTGAAATATTGAAATGGGTGTCTAGCTAGTAGTTAAAGTGGGTGTCTGGATAAAATTTTGAGCCGACTAAAATTTTGAGCCGACCGTGAGATCGGCTAACAGTTAGTTTGCATAAAGCTCGCTTAAATAGACTTTGGCGGCCTCATGCCAGCTAAAGTGGCATTCTCGGGCGTTTGCACTTAGCTCTTGCCAGTGCTGGGGCTGGTTTTTATGCGTGTCCAGAGCGCGACTTTCATAGCTATGATATTCATAGCCAACGCCCATGAGGTAACAGGCCTGCGCGAAGACATCCACGGCACTAACCTAAGTAAGTCGAAACAACGCTGTTGTCAGTGCCAAAATCATTGGCGACATAGGCATCGGCCTGGTGGTCGTTATCCCATTGCTCTTCGTTGACTAAATAGCGAAAGTGAAACTCGTTTTTTTTCGGTAAGCGCAGCTTGGTACGAAATAACTGATCCTTCTTCGAATATTGCATCGTCAGCGGTTGCCACTGATTAAACTCGGCGACTAAGGCCACAGCTTCGGCATCCGGATGCATATATTCAAAGGTGACTTCAGCTTCTTCTTTGGTTTTAAAAAAGCGTTTTTTTAGCATAGAAGGGCTCCAAATAAGGTTAAATATTCGATCGCCACATCAATGTACTATGGATACTGCTAAGCAAATCGGTGTGTTTTGCAAAGTTTGAATTAGGCTAACAGCCTAATATGGACGCTTTATTACAGTGCAGGCCGAGCGGCAAAATAGTGCAATTTTGCCCGCCTTCCCCGAATTTACTGCGTCCTAGCAGAACCAATGCATAAATAATGCCAGCTGTAAGCAAGCGCAGAACACCTTTGTTAGATAAATGTACACAAAATGTGTTTTGGCTCTGTATATAAAAATTAAAAGTAAGGTGGGTAAAAAGCTAACTCTCTGTCCGTTAAGTGAAAATTCATTTACACTGCAATTTCCCATACTAAATCATGAGCCTGTGCTAGGCTTAAAGATGATTCTAAATGCGAGCACACCACATGGAAAGACCACTTTTGTTGAAACTTAATACCTTGAAAGTGTTTGTATTACTTGCCGTATTAGGGACAACATTGGCAGTTCAGGCACAATCCACCATCTATCATTACTACAACCAAGAAGGGATCGCGGTTTTTACCGATGCCAAGCCCAAGGTTAAAGGCTTTGAGGTTGTAGAATTAAAATGTGCCCAGTGCGATCAGCAACTGGCTGCTTGGCATAGAACGCCTCTTTATACGGACAAATATCATCAGCATCTTGTTGGCGCGGCGAAAGAGCACGGCATCGACCTAGCGCTGCTAAAAGCAGTCGTTCATGCCGAGTCCAACTTTAACCCCAAGGCCGAATCCCATAAGGGCGCTAAGGGGCTGATGCAACTTATGCCGCTGCTGGTGAAAGAGTTCAATATTAACGACCCTTTCGATCCTGCTGAAAATATCGCCGCAGGCAGTGCCTATTTGGCCCATTTGTTAAAACGTTTTAAGGGGAATGCCAAGCTTGCAGCCGCCGCCTATAATGCCGGCCCCAGCAATGTGGTGCACTATGGTGGCGTACCGCCGTTTAAACAAACCCGCGCCTTTGTGCAGCGCATAGATATTTTGCGAAATCGCTACCGCCAACATGTTCAAGAGCAAGCGCTGGCAGCCTCGCAATTAGTGGTGAAAAATGACACACTGGAGCAATCTGTTACTTCACCTTAAGCGTAAGCTCCAAAATATCTATGGTAAATATTCTTCGTTGGTGCCGGAATTATCTGCGTCTGTGCGTGTTTTTTATCGCCGCCCTTATTGGTCTGCAGGTGCCTGGATTTAAAGATGATTATGGCCATGCACTGCGTGCGGCCATGGTTGAAACAAGCGCTGCGGTGACGCCCTTTAAAGAGGATGCGGAGCGCTTTTTTCAAGGCTCTTTGTCCAAATTGCTGGCGCATTATCAACAAAGCACAGATCCCGTCTATGCCAAAGGTGGCGATAACCTCGCCACCTTATTGCAGCGCAGTGAAACCCTGGAAGTGGCCCTTGAAGAATTTACTCAACATCCCTACCTGCACCTAGTTCGCGCCCCGGTACAAAGCATAGGCACTCAGGTCTGGCATAATTATACGCCGCAAATCCAACTGAACCTGGAAGCCCTGGCCAGCGCGGTTATTTTTGCCTTAATAGTCAGCTGGACGATTGAGGCCTTGTTTGTGTTAATAGTGCTGGCACTTATGCGTGTCGGACGTATGCTGCGCCCAGCGCGGACTCAAACTTAGACTAGTTTAAATGATCCACCAGCCAGGCCTTTTCGGTGCGCCCAAACTCGGTTTCTTGTTGCAGTTGCTGCAGCGCTAAACTCAACTCCCCTTGCACCTGCTCACCAATTCGCTGCGCTTGTTTTTTTAAGATACGACAATTACCCACTTGAGGCAGCGCCGCTAATTGTTGGTCAAGTCGCTCGGCGGCGGCGATGATCATCAAGCCCTGCTTACGTTGATACTCGGCCAGATGCGGATACCAGCGCGACCAAAGCTGTTTCACCGCTTCACTGTAGCTATCGAGCCTGGGTAAGGTGTATTCAATTTCCACTGTCGTTGTGAGCTTATTCACCTGACACTGGCGAGTCCGGCCATTAAATAAAAACTCCCAGCCAATCTGATGCTGAATATGACCATGCTCTACCTTACCATCGCGCTTAACCGGGGACGCGGCATCCAAAGTATTCAGTAACTCACCAAGCACATCGGCGTAAACGGGATAATTTTGCGTACTCTGCCTGAGATCAAGTTTGCCGTAGGCTGGCAGAGATAAAAACATAACTACAAGAATAAGACGCACACTAATTCCTAGGTCACGGCCACTGCATACGACCGCAACACCATTCTTTATGCTAAAAAATTATGGAAGCTTATATCACGGCTTCATAACAGAATAATGACAGTATTCAGTTAGTTGCTCTCCTTGGGCGGATATTCCTCATAACCGGGTAGCAAGGCAATGTATTGCTGCCACCCTTGTTGGCGCGAAGTAAAAATATGGGCATTGGGCTGGGGCAGCTCGCCATTGTCGACACTGCCGGCGGGCACCATCACCACTCCCCGCTCCTCCACAAGCAAAGGCAATGATGAACCACATACGCTGCAAAAACACTTTTCATGGCGCGTGTCGTCAACACGATATCGAGTCAATAAATGTTCGCCACGTAACCAATCAAGCTGGGCTGCGTCCATAAAAACGATGGCACCATGAGCAGAGCCCGTACTTTTTTGGCAACGATGACAATGGCAAAGATAAAAACCGCTCACCTCACCGCTAACACTGTAGCTGGCACCACCACATAGGCAGCTTCCGTGTAATTCCATAGGTATCTCCTGGCTAATTATTATTCACGTCCTAGCAAAGTGTAGCCCAAGGTTTGCGGCTGTGAGTTAACATACCTAATCCAATAAAAAATTTTATAGTCCGTGGAAATACAGGAGGTTGTTCTAGTTATTTTTCGGGTTCGCCTCAAGTCAAAAGAGCCCCATGTACACAAATTTTTTTACATCCTAGCTCTTAGTTCGCCAACGCCGGCCATTGAATGCTGGATTTATCTTTTCCATTTCGACAGCTGAATTCCTCGTTTCCTTTGTAGTTTTTGCACCCCCAAAACTCCCCTCTGGGGCCATTTCTCAGGATCATTTCAGCACTGCATTTATCGCAAACAGGTACAATATGATTACAGCGGTTGTTAATACATAGCTTGAATCCTGAATATCGCGTTCGTGTCATTGAGCTCTCACATTGGCTACAAGGCTTCTCTATATGCCTGCAACGCGGAAACTTAGAACATGAATAGAATGCCCCAAAGCGCCCAGCTCGCTTTTTTAAGGTGCCCGTGTCACAACGCATACAACTCATATCTTGCACAAAAATTTGATCACATTCGCTTGTAAACTCATTAGTTTCAATTTCATGGTCTGCAATTAACTCATTCACAAAACAGCTGGAATTGGTCATATCAGCAATAATATAAACCCTATGCTTCGCTCGCGTCAGCGCTACATAGAAAAGGCGCCTTTCTTCGGCATGCGCAAAAGCCTCTTTTTGCGGCAAAATTGCATCTAATATCGGTGGAGTCGCTTTTTCACAAGGGAACCCATGCTTTCCCTTTTGCAATCCCAATACAATAACGTAGTCTGCTTCTTTCCCTTTTGATGCATGAAAAGACTGAGTATCTATGTTCAACAAAGGGTACTTTGCATGCAAAGCCTCTATATCAGCTTTGTTAGGTAACTGAAACCAAAAGCGCGCAAGTAGGTAGACCGTGACGGATTCTGTTACCTTATTTGATATTGAATGCAAAACGTCATCAATTGCACCGTTAGATAGTTCCACCAGCGAACTTTGGTAAGAATAGCCAGTTGACGCATCTCCCCTTCTTAAAAGAGATATTGCAGGCGCTGACTCCTCGCGCAGTGACGATATTTCCTTGTTTATTTGTGCTGGGTTTTTACCTATAAACTCAGAGGCTACCTGACCTATCTTATTATTAAAGCGGAAAGTTAAATCAAGTGCGGTCTCAGTGGTAAAGCCAAAGTATTGCTCGAATTGAGTAGTTAGTCGGATATCGGCACCGCTAAAACGATAGATGGCTTGCCAATCATCTCCAACCGCAAATACTGAGCACCCTTGAAGGGAGTCACGAAGAGCTTTTACTAAACGGGCTCTTGGCTCAGATATATCCTGGAACTCATCAACCATAATGTATTTCCAAGGGGATATAAAACGACCTGATTCAACGTAATCGATTGCTTTCACGATCATATCTTCAAAGTCGATTTCTTCACGTTCAAGTAAATACTGGTTGTATTGCGATAAGATAGGTTTAAGCAACTCTAATGCTTTCTCTGTCTGCTTGGCATCGGCAGACCTTTCGATAACTCCCCTCTCATCACTGTCGGTTAAATTGGCTCCTTTATACAATCCCAGCAACTGCCCAAAAAGTTCGGCCAACACGGTGATTCTGCCAGTTTCTTTAAGGCTTGCCAAAATAGATGCAACGGGCAAAAGCTCATAACTGATTTCGTGTTCGCTTAGAGCTTGCTGCAAGCATTGAAGTAGATGCCCTCTTTTATGCTGAGCATAGGTGAGCTGGATACATTTGGTGCCAAAACGATTATGGGTCTGAGCCTTCCACTCCATGGCATTGTGATATTCATCCTTGTCGATGTAGGGGGCGGTATTACCCCGTTCATCTATGCCGAAATACTCGATGTAGAGATCATATTCAGGTAAATAAAAATCTGGCTGATATTGCCTACGTTCAATCGTTTTCACATCGAACTGGTAAGCAGCCTCATATTCGTAGTCAATACCGTGGTAGAAAAGCCAATTGGCAATATACAGTTCGCCAAAACTTTTCACCTTATCGCCTTTTAAAGTGCGGATATCATTGTCTTCTAGATATTGGTAATAGTTACCTAAGGTGTCAAAATCAAAGTCATTTTTTTCTACGTAGTAATACTTGCTGAAGTAAGTGAAAACCAGGCTTCTATATTCAGCGTGATTATCAATAAGTGATTCAAAGCAGTCTTGCACCCACTTTGATTTAGCCTTCCCATCTTCTGCAAAATTTGAAAGACAGGGTTTTGCTCGTTCAACCTGCGAAATAATTTGCAGACCTAGGCTATGAAAGGTTGCCGTGTTGATCTTATCTGTTGCCAGCTTATCTCTGATTCTTTTATCCATCTCATCAGCGGCTTTTCGCCCATAGGCAAGCAAAAGGATATCCTTGTACTCAGATTGGTTACTTTCAACCAAAAAACCAGCCCGCCCCACCATAACACTGGTTTTTCCTGTTCCAGCACCAGCCAACAATAGGTTATTGTCATCATCAATGACGCACGCCCTTCGCTGCCTTTCTGTTAACGGGTTAGCTTCTACATTGTCGAAAAACAATTGATGCTGCTGTAACTGAATTTGAACGTACTGCTCTTGATAATGGCTGGTCAACTCATTGTCCCAACCCGCATACTTTTCCAACAGTTGAATTTGCCGCTCTATGGTTGAAAACAGTATGCTACTTCTTACCCATGGCAACCAACGACCATGCTCTTGTAGAACTAACTTTTTGAGCGTTTCTACCGTCGATTGACGTAAAAAGCGAGTGTTTACAACTTTCTCTATTTTGCCAAGCAGAGAGTCAAGTTGAGGCAGATTACCCCTTACCCAATAATTCTGGCACCGCGAGTTTAAAAACTTCTCGCTACTATAAGCCATCATAGAAAACTCATAGCTTTTATTGGAAGTAGAGAAGATGATGCGTTGGCCAAACAAACCAAACTCAAATACTATCGGCGCGTTTAGCTCGCTCCATTTTATCAACTGAGATGAATCACCTTCTGGTATGACTAAACCAATGTCATCAAATACAATCTGTGGCTGAGAAGTAAAAATACGACCAAATATACTTGGTGCCAAGAAACTCATTAAATGCAGAAATCCTAAATTAGCGTGGCTCAAAGCATTCTACTCGAACTATGCTTCTTAGTTAAAATCCCATTGCATCATTTTCTGGCACTTTATTTTTCAAAACCCAGCAAATCCAAGTACTAAACTTTGTTGCTATGACTTGCTATGTAATAATGGCGGAAATCATAAGTAACATGCAGTTACGCGGTTACAAGACAAGTTAGGCGAAAGGATCGACAATGGCGCATAACGGCGATGAGCAGAGCACAATCTACTGGCACGACTTCGAGACTTGGGGGGCCAACCCGCAAAAAGACAGGCCGAGCCAGTTTGCCGGTATTCGTACCGATCTCGACCTGAATATTATCGGCGAGCCGCTGATTGAATACTGTCGTCCGGCGCCGGATTATTTGCCTCACCCGGAGGCCTGTTTAGTTACCGGTATTACCCCGCAACATGCGCTGCGCCATGGCCTCAGCGAGGCGGAGTTTATCGCTAAGATCCACGAAGAATTTAGCCAACCCAATACCTGTGTGGCCGGTTATAACAGTATTCGTTTCGATGATGAGGTCACTCGCTACACCCTGTATCGTAACTTCTACGACCCCTATGCAAGAGAGTGGCAAAACGGTAACAGTCGCTGGGACATTATTGATTTGGTGCGCGCCTGCTATGCTCTGCGCCCTGAGGGTATTAACTGGCCGCGCAAGGAAGATGGCAGCGTCAGCTTTCGCTTAGAGGAGCTCACCAAGGCCAACGGCATAGAGCATGCCGATGCCCACGATGCTCTGAGCGATGTTAAGGCCACCATTGCTCTGGCCAAGCTGGTTAAAGAGCGCCAGCCCAAGCTGTACAACTTCTTTTTCGGCCTGCGCCATAAAAAAGCGCTGTTGCAGCTGGTGGACGTATTCAATATGACGCCCCTGGTGCATACCTCGTCGCGTATTCCGGCAACGCAGGGCTGCACCACCTGGATTGCGCCCATGAGCTTTCATCCGAGCAACAAAAACGCCGTGGTCTGCTTTAACCTGACGCAAGACCCTCAGCCCTTGCTCGATTTATCCGTCGAGCAACTGCGCGAATACCTTTATACCCGCCGAGACGAGCTGCCCGAAGGGCAAGCACCCATAGGCTTAAAGTTGGTGCATGTAAACAAGTGCCCTATTCTCGCGCCAGCAAAAACCCTGTTGCCAGAAAACGCCGAACGTTTGGGCATAGACAGGGAGCAATGCCTGGAGCATTTGAAGTTTTTAAAGGCGCATCCCGAGCTGCGTGAAAAAGTGGCCGAAGTATTTAGTGAAAGCCGTGAATTTGCCGCCACCACCAATGTGGATTATCAGCTATACAGTGGCTTTATCAGCAATGGCGATAAGGCCAAGTTCGATGTGATCCGCAGCACCTCACCAGTGGAGCTGGGGAATCTGGAGCTGGACTTTGAAGATCCCAAATTCGCCACCATGCTGTTTCGTTATCGCGCCCGTAACTGGCCAGAAAGCCTGACCCCGGCAGAGCTGGATTCGTGGCGTAAATACTGCCAGAACAAATTGATGCACGGTGAGGACAGCCCCTCTATTAATGCCCAGGACTTTATGCTCAGCCTTGAAAATCTGGTGCATGAAAACGAGGGCAATGAGCGCAATATGGCGGTACTCAAAGCCCTGTATCATTACGCCCAAAGCCTGTAAAAAACGGCCTGGGCGCAGAGGCAAACCCAGCTTAGTTGCTTGGGTTTAGCTTCTCCAAACGTGCCAACAGGCTGGAGGTGTCATAACGGTTACCACCAATGGCCTGCACATCGCCATAATACTGGTCAACCAGGGCCGTCAGTGCCAAGGTAGCGCCATTGTTACGCGCCTCATCCAGAGCAATGCCCAAGTCTTTGCGCATCCAGTCAACGGCAAAACCAAACTCGTATTCGCCCTGCAACATGGTTTTATAGCGATTTTCCATCTGCCAAGAGCCCGCAGCGCCTTTAGAAATAGTTTCAATCACCTTTTCGCCGTCTAAACCGGCTTTTTTAGCAAAATGTAAGCCTTCCGCCAGACCCTGAACCACACCGGCGATACAGATTTGATTGACCATTTTACACAGCTGACCGCTGCCGATAGGACCCAATAATTCGCTAAAACGGCTAAACGGCGCCATTACCGGCTGCACCGCGGCAAAGGCATCGGCATCACCGCCACACATAACCGTTAATACACCGTTTTCGGCGCCCGCTTGGCCACCTGAAACCGGTGCATCAATAAAGGCTACCTGTTTCTGGCTTGCCGCTTCACCTAGTTCACGAGCCAATAGCGCCGAGGTGGTGGTGTGATCGACCAAATAGCTGCCCGGTGCCATGGTCGCAAGGGCACCGTCGTCGCCGTAAATCACGCTACGCACATCATCGTCATTGCCTACGCAGACAAAGACAAACTCGGCACCGCTGGCCGCCTGCGCTGGAGTGGCCGCACTGCGACCGCCGTATTGCTCAACCCACTTTTGCGCTTTTTCGGCGCTGCGGTTATACACGCAAACATCGTATCCCGCTTGTTGTAAGTGACCAGCCATGGGATAACCCATCACCCCTAAACCGATAAAGGTACATTTTTTTGACATAATTCTGACCTATTTAGCTGCTAGCATCGAGTAAACGCACAAAGTATATCAAAGGCAAGGCTAAAAACGTCAGGTTTTCAGCAAGGGAGCACTCAATGGATAGTATTTACCATTTCAACGCCACACTTATCGATGGCCAACCCTATTCATTTAAACAATTACAAGGACGTGTGGTGCTTATCGTCAACACCGCCAGCAGCTGTAACTTCACCCATCAATACGGCGCGCTGGAGCGGGTTTATCAAGATTACAAAAATCAGGGACTGGTTATTCTTGGCTTTCCCTGCAATCAGTTTGGGCGCCATGAAATTGCCGATAACGCCACCATAAAACATTTTTGTGAAAACACCTTTAATGTGAGTTTTCCGCTATTTAGCAAAGTGATGGTTAATGGCCCGGACGCTCATCCGCTGTTTAATTACCTTAAAGAGCATACCCGCGGCATAGCCCAAAACCGGGCGATAAAATGGAATTTCACTAAATTTCTCATAAACTCTCAAGGACAGCTGGTAAATCGTTACGCGCCACGCACCAAGCCCGATACGCTTAGATCGGTAATAGAGAGTCAACTCGATGAAATTAGCCCTATTCAGCTCGCAAAGGTATGAACAAAGCGCATTTAATGAACTCTGCCCCGCGGATGTCGAGACCCAGTATTTCGATGTCAGCCTTAATGCCCATACCTGCTCCCTATGCAAAGGCTTTGATGCCGTTTGTGTATTCGTCAACGACACCCTGAGCGCCGAGGTTATAGCCAGGCTGGCCGATTATGGTGTCGGCCTTATTTTACTGCGCTGCGCCGGTTTTAATAATGTCGATTTGGCGGCGGCGAAAAAGCACAAGATTGCCGTGGCCCGAGTGCCCGCCTATAGCCCGGAGGCGGTGGCCGAGCACGCCATCGCGCTGATCTTAACCCTGTCGCGTAAAATTCATAAGGCCTATAACCGGGTGCGGGAGGAGAACTTTGACCTCAACGGCCTGCTTGGTTTTAACCTGCACAATAAAACCGTGGGTCTGATCGGTTGCGGTAAAATCGGCCAGGCCATGGTGAAGATTTTAAACGGCTTTGGCGCCAAGGTATTGGTGTGCGACCCGGCATCGCCTACAGGCGCCTTTACCCTGGTGGCGCAAGATGAGCTGCTGGCTAAAAGCAATATTATCAGCCTGCACTGCCCGCTCAACGAGCAAACCCATCACATCATTGATAAGCCTGCCCTGGCGACGATGAAACGCGGCGTCATGCTCATTAACACAGGTCGCGGTGCCCTGCTCGACACCAAGGCGTGTATCGAGGCGCTTAAAAGCGGCCGGCTCGGTTATTTGGGCTTGGACGTGTATGAACAGGAGTCCGAGTTATTCTTTAAAGATAGATCGGAAGAAATTCTCCAGGACGATGTGTTTGCCCGTCTACTCACCTTTAAGAACGTGCTGATCACCGGCCACCAGGGCTTTTTTACCCAGGAGGCGCTGGAACAGATTGTACAGACCACTTACTTTAATCTGCACCAATTCACCAAGGGTGACCCCCTCACCAACCAGGTACTGGATGTGTAGGCATTAAGCTTATCGGCAGGCACAAAAAAAGGGATATGACAGCATATCCCTTTTTTCGTTCTAGTTGGCTTTGTAGGATTATTTCATCGCTACATTGATAAACACAGCGGTCATCAAAATTGGGCACACTAAACGGATATACCATAACAGCGCTTTAATGCCCGGGTGGTTCGACTCGGCCAGTTTATTGCCGCGATTCCACACCCAGCCCAGGGTAAGGAAGTAGAACAAGCCCATCAGCGGCAACTGGTACTGGGTAAAGACCTGGATCACCAAGCCAAACAGCCAGTCAAAGTTCATAATGATGGTGCCCGAGGCGATGGCCACCACTAAGGTCACCAAGGCGGTCGCTCGCTTACGGTCCATTTGATGGTTTTCCACCAAAAAGGCCACTGGGATCTCGGTCGAAGAGATGGTCGAGGTCACGGAGGCGATGGACATCAGCACGAAAAACGCTAACGCAATCACCAAGCCCATGGTACCCATGGCTTCAAACAGTTGCGGCAAGACCGCAAAGATGAGCTGGCCTTCGCCGATCAGCTTGCCATTGGCAAACACTTCGACGCCGTTATGGCTGGCCACAAAAATGGCCGGTACGATCAGTAAACCGGCTAAAAACGCCACCGAGGTGTCGAGTGCGGCCACGCTCAGGGTCAATTTACCCAGGTTAGCACCGGGTTTAAGGTAAGAGCCGTAGATCATCATACACCCCACCCCAAGCGACAGGGAGAAAAACGCCTGTCCCATGGCGGCAATGATTAAGTCCGCATCCCAGACCTTATCAAAGTCGGGCTTTAGATAATGAGCAAAGCCTTCGGCCGCCCCATCAAGGGAGCCGATATAGAAGATAAGCCCTACCAGAAGCACCAGCAATAAGGGCATAAGACGTCGCGACCAGGCCTCAATGCCGGATTTCACCCCTTGTAAAATAATGCTCGCGGTCAACACCAGCATTAAGGGCGTAAACACCAGGTTTCGAGTCAAGGAATCATTGCTTAGGAACTCGGCCGCCGCTGGCATATCCAGCATTTGCGCAATCGGTGCCAAGGCATGAGCCAGCATCCAGCCGGCCACAATGGAATAGAAGCTCAGCATTACCACCGCACCGCCCAGGCCCAGGTAACCGGCGCCGGCGCCGAGCTTAGGTGCCTTATACTGCCAGGCACGCTTGAGTGCCTGAACCGGGTTGGCCTGTGCCGCATAGCCTAGATATAACTCGGTAAAGAGCGCGGGCAGTGCCAAGGCAAAAATTACGATAAAGTAAACAAGTAGGAAGGCTCCGCCTCCGTGGTTTGCAGCTTGAGTTGGAAACCCCCATATATTTCCTAAACCCACTGCGGCGCCGGCAGCCGCCAGCACAAATCCTATGCGACTTTGAAAGCCGTCACGTTTATTCGTCATTCTTATTGATATCTGTTATTGTTTTGCCGCTATTAAACCACACTTACCATTAACAAAGTAGTCACCGCCAACCATATCGGACCATTCATCCCATGTTTAATGCAGCTTATCGCTTTCCCGCATTACCAAAGACCACACCATCTGTGCCGATATCGGAAAAAGTCTTACTGAGCCTCAGTGCCGCCATTGATCTCAATGAAGCCCACCTGCACCCGAGTGAACTCGAGGTGCTCAACAGGCGTAAACAACCCCAGGCCAAACGCGAATACCTAAGCAGTCGCTATTGCATCAAGACCCTGGCGCAGAGCCTATTTCCACAATACGCACAGGTGCCCCTCGCACGCTGGCAGAGTGTGTTTAACGAACAGGAAAGAGCCCTGCAGCTGTTAATCGACGGGCAGTTATTGGATATCAATGTGGTGATCAGTCACTCCCACGGCCACATTGCCGTGGCCATGACTCAGGGCCGGCAATCTTTATTGGGCGTGGATATTGAAAAGCGTGATGCAAGCCGGCGCTTTGAAAAGCTGGCGGCGCATTTTTACCCCGAGGTGGAAGCCCGGGATATAGGCGACGATGTCGATACTTTTTTTCGGGTGTGGACGTTAAAAGAAGCCTATGCCAAGGCCGCCAAGCAAAGTATCAGCACGCTGTTAAGCCAACCCATACTGCCCTTGCTTGAGCGCTTCCCGGCCCAGGTTTATTGCCAGCCCTGGCGGCATTTCGATCTCAGTTTGATCACCGCCAAGGCCGAGGTCGACCTTATCGGCCTTGCTCTAACAACTGCTGGTGAATAGCCTGCACCACGGTATCCGATTGTGATTGCTCCACCAAGAAGCACAGATTGTGCTTCGACGCCCCATGACAAATCAGGCGAATATCAAAATCGCTGAGCACGCGCATCAGGTTCAATTCGCTTTGGCGTAACTGAATCTCGGAGCCGATCAGTGCCACCAAGGCAAGATTGGTTTCCACGCTGACATGACAAAACTCACCTAAACGCTCCAGGGCTTCCTGATCAAGCTCAGGGCGGCTGGCATTAGGCGCGTTATCCAGAGTAACGGCAACGCTTATCTCCGACGTGGTGACCAAGTCAACGGAAATTTTATACTCGCTAAGAATGGTAAATACTCGTGCCAAGAAACCGCTGGCGAGCAGCATTTCAGGACTCTTGAGCGTCAGCAACAGCTGATTCTTACGCTGGGTCACCGCGCGTACGCCGGCAATCAATTCACTGCTGGGCACTTTTTCAATCCAGGTGCCGCCCCCTTGAGGGTCTTGGCTGGAGCCAACGAATACACCAATGCCGCTGCGCGCCGCCGGTAAAATGGTCGCCGGGTGTAATACCTTGGCGCCAAAGGTGGCCATTTCCGCGGCCTCGTCAAAGGTCAGGTGGGCAATGGGCTTAGCCTTGTTACACAGGCGCGGATCCGTGCTGTAAATACCCACCACATCGGTCCAAATATGAATATTACGGGCACCACAGGCCTCTGCCAACAAGGCAGCACTGTAATCCGAACCACCGCGACCTAAGGTGGTAGTATCGCCGTATTCATCAGAGCCGATAAAGCCCTGAGTCACCACCACCTGCTCGCTTAAAAGTGGTACTAGCTCGGCCTGAGCTCGCGTCTTAGTTTGGGTTATATCCGGCTGCGCCTTACCAAACTGGCCGTCGGTTTTTAGTACCGAACGCACGTCGAAGCGACTAGAGGCGACGCCTTTATCGCGCAGCACCTGAGTAAACAGATACGAAGATAAACGCTCGCCAAAACTGAGCAATTCATCTCGGTGTGCATTGGTTTGTGCCGGGTGCTGGGCGGCGTGTTTAAAATCATTAAGGGTGCTATCGAAGCCATGGGCTAAATCCGCGTCCAGGCTCAGACATTCAATGATATTCAGTTGGATAGCGATAACACCATCGATATGTGCCTGACGCTCCTCAGTGCTAAGCCCGGTTTGACATAAGGCGACCAGATGATTGGTCACCCCGGCACTGGCACTGACAACCACGATGCGCACTTGCGAGTCGCTGGCGATAATGTCGGCGCAACGCATCATAGCTGCATGATCGGCCACTGAGGTGCCGCCAAATTTGGCGACGGTAAATTCCTGATTCATTTTTTCTCCGAGATGAAAAATAGGTTATTTTTCAAATACAATCAGGAGAACTTGGCAAGACTAAAAAGAAAGGTATGTCCATTGCCAGAAGCCCTCCACCCAAACAGGTGACAGTTCCGAGGATTCAGCCTCAAGAACCGAAAGCCATTGTGACGAGCAATGTACTTCCTCGGCGATAGTCTCCCTCATAAACGGTCATGGGCCTACGTCTGCCTCGCGTTTACTACCTAGCTATCGCACCTCTTCTGCTAAGGGTTTACGGTGTGAACCGCAAACCTAGGCAAGCAATTTAACGTTTGGATGGCTGGATGTCAACGCACTGTTCAACACTTTATTTTTGCTTGGCGGCCATCAGCAGATCCGCCAGCGCGACCTCTTCGCCGCACTCACGTTTTTCAATGCAAGTGACTATGGCCTGATTGACGGCAGTGGCCACCCCGTGCTGTTTGCCAAGCGCGACCACGGCGCCATTAAGGTAGGCAATTTCCGTTTTACGCCCCGCCTGAATGTCCTCCCACATGGACGAGCGCGCCCTGGGGTCAATATCCAGCATGGCCGAGGCAAGGCGCTTAAATAACCAGTTAGGTAAGCGCAACACAAGGGGCACCATGGCAGGTTTAACCTTGGTAAATTGCGCCAGCTCAATGTTCATGGCCTGACATACCGCCAGCCACTCTTTCATGGCCGCCGCCAACACACGTCTTAGGGCTTTATTTTCCAGCTCCTGCTTGATGGGCATATCCGCCACCGCATTAAGGGCGTTATTGAGGTTTAACAGCAGCTTGCCGTAGATGACAGGCTCCATCTGCGCCTTTAATTCGCAGTGAAAGCCCTGCTCCCGCAAAGTCTTGGCGATATGCTCAGTAGCTGGGGTTTTGGCAAATACAAATTCACCCTCGGTGCCCTTATGAAAATGCGCACCCTGTTGCAGCACATTGAATGGGGTGATACCAAACACACAGCTACGCTCCCCTAGCTGGTCCTTGATGGCCTCAAAACTGCCAAGGCCATTTTGCATAAATACCAGATTAGAAGACTTATGGGTTATAGCCAGCAGTTGTGCCAATGCGGCTTGCAATTGATGACACTTGAGGGTGACAAAAACCACATCAAACTGCTGCTCGCCGGGCTCGGTGATAAGCTCATACGGCATCACAGTTTTATCCAGCCCTTGGTAGTCACTGATATGAATGCCGCCGTTAGCAATAATGGCGTCTTTAATTCGTGGCCGACATATCAGGGATACATCAAGCTTTGCCGCGCTCAATAACGCGCCCAAATAGCACCCCGTTGAGCCGGCACCAAAAACCGCAATACGCATATGCCACCTTTTTCAATCAGGTCAATAAGTTACCTAATACGTTAATAGTGCTGCAAGTTAATGCCCGCAGCAATGCCAAGCACTGTTTTTATTGTACAAGGTGTATTTATCAGCCCTAAAGCCTTCTTAAGCGCTCAGCAGAAACAAAAAGACCACCTGAGTTTAAGCCCAGATGGTCTTTATAGAAAATGCAGATGCAGATGCAGTTGCAGTTGCCGTTACACGAGTGAGCCCATGTAAAACGACCCCACATAACCCACTGAATAAGCTATCAAAAGATAGAAGCTGTTACGCAGGTAGCTGCCGAAGGTCAAATCGCGCACCTTGCTCATGGCGATAATACCCGCAGCCGAGCCTATTACTAACATGGAGCCACCCACACCTGTGGCATAGGTAAATGCCAGCCAGTTTTGCGTATCCATATGAATATCGGCTTTAAGCAGCGCCGCAGTTAAAGGCACGTTATCAACCGCCGCCGACAGTAGACCCATCAGGTAGTTGGCCTGACTTGGCGCTAACACCTCATACAGATGAGTAAACTGGGCCAGTACGCCCAGTTCTTTTAGAGCGCCAACCAGTAACAATACACCTACGAAGAATAACAAGGTGTCGTACTCAATCTCGCGGATATAATCGATGATCTGCTTATTCACGTCCTTTTTGCGCATCAGGAATTGCGCCGTTAGGAACATCAAAGATAGGCCGAATAAAAACGTCAACAAGGGCGGAATTTGGAACAGCACACTCATGGTCAAAGTGCCGACTATGGTCGAAAGAAAAATCGCCGCTATGGTAATGTCGGTTTTTTCTATGGGTTTGCGCTCGCCCAGAGAAAAGGTCACAGTGCCGCGCATCTTCATAGATAACAAGGTCGCCAGCACAAGGACACTAAAGGCCGCAGGAGCAATCAATAGCAGTAGATTGCCTATGGTCACCTTATCGGCCAGGAAGATCATCAAGGTGGTTACATCCCCTGTGATCAGCGACACACCGCCAGAGTTAACCGCGAAAATAATCAAGGTCGCGTATTTTACCATCTTGCGGCCATCAAGTTTCAACGACATCACCACCGCCAGCGATACTAGCGTCGCGGTAATATTGTCGGAAATCGATGAGAATAAAAACGCAAAACCAGCGACCAGGAACATCAGCTTGCGCTCGCTAATTTCTTTCGGTAGCACCCTTTGCACCAAATTTTGAATGAACCCTTTAGAGTTGAGATAGGCAACAAAGGTCATAGCCGCCATTAAAAACAGCCATAGTGTCGCTATTTCTAAAATATTCTCATTAAGTTCTTCTTTGATGTGATCAAGGGAATGACCGTGAAGGGGCGAGATAAAGAGGATAATCCAGCACAAAGTGCCGAAAAAAAGCGTGGTTTTAGCCTTATTTACATGGATGACGTCTTCCACAACAATAAGCACAAACGCCACGGCAATGAGCGTCAAGATGAGCGCACTGACCATTTTGAGTATTATTCCTTGCGACAAGCGATTTAAAAAAGTACGGCTAAGTTTATTGGTGGTACAAATACACCCGAATGTACAAATAACAAACTTAGCGATACCATGGGTTAATTGCAGAACAATTACAGTCTGCAAGCGGCGCGAATTCTAACATTCATATGCTCAGGGGGCTATTACCAATTCGTTGTAAGTGAACTTTTTTTTACAGTTTTCTTGTCAACCAAAAATAACGCTTTTCGTAAAGATAAAGTAACAGCAAAAAGCTATTTTCCCCTTTTGTCCCCTATACCCACTCTGTTAAGAATGTGATCAGAAATAGCGCTGGATAAATGATGTGATCACAAGGCGGAATTTTTCTTATATGGTTACTCCCCATATCAAAATCCCAACGCTGAGAGCACGATATTTAGCCCACTAAAATGATTAGCTATTTAAGTGAATTGGTATTTAGTTATAATCCCTGCCAATTGCCAAGCACAAAGAAACAACATAATGATAATAGCGAAACGCGTGCTCAATACGCTGACTGAGCTATGGCCGGTGCTTGAGACCCTGATGAAACGTTTCAAAATGGGCGACTTTAGCATCAAGGAAGTGCAAAGCATCATAAAACAGCACTTTCCTCATTATTCCGGCGCTCAGATTTACAAAGAAACCAACCGCCTGCTCAGCCAAGACATTCTTGTTCCCTTAGCAAAATCATCGCAATTGGAGATCAACCGCGCGATAAGCGATTTTGCCGCCTACTTATTACAAGATGAAAGTCTCGGCGTGGCCGCTGAAATTCATGTTTTAGTGGACGACTTAGAGCGCTTAAGCGCTAAGCTCGCCAAGGCGGTCGAAGATGACGACTACGGCGATATTAGCCGTTACACCCGGATTATGGATGAACGGGTTCGTAAAATCGTCAAACTCTACCAACACAATGAAAACGCCATTTACAACCTGGTGGAGCAAGCCAAGGCCAATGGCTCAAGCATGTCTTTAAGCAAGCGTTATAAGGCGGTGATTGAAGCCTTTGACGAATACATAGAGCCCATGCTGGAAATGCTCGACATTAATGGCGCCTTTCAAATTTGCTTTGATGCCATAGAGCTTGGCCTTACCGAACACCTGTTGCATCTAAAACAAAGCGGCCGCGATGCCAATACCATTCGCATGTTGGAACAGCTGCGCACCCGTATTCTAGATATGCACCATATTGGCCGCGAAAGCCTGCGCCAAAGTGCCGATATGCTGATGCCACTGCGCGAAGAGCTAAGACAAAACACCCTAGTCACCCGTCAGGCCGCCAAGGTGCTGGGGCTTATTCGTAAGCGCGGTTTGGATAATGTGATGAGTGCTCACCAGCCGTTTTTTGCCAGCGACCCCATGCATCACCAACTCGGCAGTAATGCACAACTGGTGGCCTATATGGCCGGTTTAAGCGAATTTGAAGAGCATGACTTTGAAATGCCCGACGCCAGTGCCGCCGAGCCCTATCGCGCTCCAAATATTCCCAGCTTCCGGGATGTTCGCGCCCTGTTTAAACCCGCCAAGGGCAAAAGCAAGGCCCGTAAGCAACAGCTTATTGATGTGCTCGATAGCCATTATCCTGAGCTGGAGTCCGACGAGCTGTTATACCTGTATCAAAAACTGATTAACGACCCCTCGCTAACCCTGAGTCAAAGCGAGCAGCTTGAACATAAAACCATTGCCGGCAAGCGCTTTGCCTTGTATCCCTTTATTGATGCCGGCGATGCGACAACAACCAACAACAGCGAAGAATTATGACCAATATAGACTTAACCCAGCTTACCCAGCTGCACTACATCAATAAAAAACTGGTCAGCGGCTATCATATCAGCGAGCAGGATAACCTTGCCTGGCAGGAGCTTGACCAACAGCAAGAGCAATACACCGCCCTCTTTAGTGCCCTGGGTCACACCCTGGTACACGACGCCCGTGGTTTTTTCCATTTTGCCACCGATGAAGGCACCGCCAACATGGGTAAGATCTCCCGCGCCATAGCGCTCTTTATCTATACCCTGATTGAGCACTACGCCAACCAGGGCCAGGACCCTATGCGGGCGCTGTTCGACAAAGACGTTGACCTGGAGTTGTGTCAGGAGCTGGTGCTGCACAATAAGGTGCTCTATGACCAATTGGAGATCTTCTCCGGCACCGATTTGCGCAAGGACGTACTGATGCGCATGGTGCGCCTGGGTATGGCCAAGGCCAAAGACAAGGAAAGCGTGTTTCGTTTACTCGCCCCCATTCACCGCTATCTTGATGCCCTGTTAGAAGTAAATGAAGACGCGCTTGAAAGCGCCGAGGAGCTATAAATGCAGCAGTTACATGGTCTTAGTAAACTTGCCCTATTAAATACTGCGGGTTATGCCAAATGCGTGATCCCGCTCGATAAAAGCAGCTCTATTTGCGCCCCGAACAATACGGGTAAAAGCTCGGTGATCAACGCCCTGCAGTTTCCCCTTATCAATGACCTGCGCCTGACCGAATGGGATGGCCACGATTTAGAAGAAACCCGCAAATTCTACTTTAATTCCGACCAGTCTTATATCTTGCTTGAGGCCGACCTGCCCCATGGCAAGGTGGTGATCGGTGTGGCGGGCCTTGGCAAAATAGCCGGCTTTGCCCATCAGTTCTTTTGCTATAACGGCGCGCTGAACCTCGATGACTTTACCGATAACAAGCGCATCGTCAAATACACTCGACTGTTCAATCATCTTAAGGACAAGGGCTTTAGCCCCATCGAACTCAAGGCGCAGGAACTCAATGCCTTATTGATAGGCGGGGCAACGCCATTTGACGGCGATATTAATCTGCGCATGATCCCGCTCAATAATGTTAGCGATGCCGCCACCTATAAAGAAATCTTCCGTCGTATGCTTAACCTGCATAAGCTCGGCGCCAGTGATGTAAAACGCTTTATGATGCGCGTGTTTGAGCGCCATATGTCCAACGCCCACGTTGATTTTTATGAGGTTTGGCAGCGGGCATTCGACAAGGTTAATCGCGCCCGCCGCGAGCTTAATGCTCTGGAAACCATGCAAGAGCCCATTGCCGCGCTCGAAAGCATGTTGGAGCACCAAAGTGCCCTTAAAGGTAAGCTGGGTGCCTATGCGCCGAAAATCGATTTGGCATTGGCCGAGTTTGATACCTTTTATGAAGACCAACATGCCACCTTGGCCGAGCAGCTTGAAGATATCACCCAGGAAAAGGAAGAGTTCGAGCAAAAGCAGCGCCTCTATGTGCAACAATCACGGGATATAGAACGCAAGCTCACCGAGTTGACTGCCTGGTTTAACGATTTCGACGCCCTGCATGGCGAGTTTGAACTGGCCAATAGCGCCACCTTGCAAAGCGAGCTAAAAGCACTGAAACAAGAGTATGAAGCCCTATCCCACTCGCTGAAAAGCGCCGAGGGCCAAAGCCTGCATACTTTGGATTTTCGCATCAAGGAAACACAAAAGCAGATCAAGAGCCTGAAACTCCAGCTGAAGAACCTGGAGTACAACCTCTTTACCCGCATGCGCGAGGACTTATCACTTAAAGAAGTGGAAGAAATTTCACGCATCCTCAATCCGGATCTGCTGTCTTTTGCTACCAGCAATGGCGGCGAGATCAACATTGAAGACGAAGATACCTTTGGCGCGTTTTTATCCGAGCTAAGCCAGGCCGTGCGCGGCGGCGAGCTGGTTGTACCGGGCGCGACCATCTCCCTGAAAAAACTGCCGGTAGTTCAGATGCAAAGCGGCGCCGATAAGGCGCAACTAAGCGAGCAGCTGACATCCCTTGAGCGCTCACTGAATGACCTTAAGTCCCAGCGCGATGTTGCCGCCGATGTCGCCGGTAAACAGGCCGAGCGCGATGCCCTGTATGAGCAGCTTATGGCCCAGGAAGCGGCGCTCAAACGCTTTGAGCAATACCAGGTTATGCAGCGCTCCTGCGATGCCCAACAGGCCCTGCAGGAAAGCCTAAATGGCGAGCAGGAAGAAGTGGATGCCCATCTCAGTGAAGTGCAGCAAAATGCCGCGGGCATTGCCGATCGCCGCGCCATTATTAACTCCAAAAAAGAGGCGTTAGAGCGTCAAAAGGCCCGTTTGCAGCAGGTTAAGAGCGAGCGTTTAGATCACACTCTGGACTTTATCAGCGGCAAGGTAACCCCTTACCTTATCGATATCACCTTTGATCTTGATGCCCTGGCCGACACCATTCACGGCTTTAACAAGGATTGCCAGGAGCTGCGCAATTTCGATATTAATGTGCGCAACACCTATTTGCATATCTACAACGCCGGGATCACCAAATTCGATAACGAAAGCGACGAGCTAAGCAAATATCAAAAGCTGATCAGCGCCTATCACAACCTGGATAACGAGCGCGAAGCGGTCAATCGCCAGGCCCGGGTGGCACTCACCGATGTGGCCGCCACCATCAAGGGGCTGCGCCAAGACTTAAACCGCTTAACATCGGAAATGCGTCTGTTTAACCAAGGCATTAGCGAGCACCAGATCTCCAACCTCAAAGGCTTTAAGATTGAAGTGGTGCCAAGAAAAATGCTGGTGCAAAGCATAGATACTATCCTTGCTACCTCAGATCTCTATGAGCAAGGGGATAGCCTGGATTTATTGGCGGAGCAACATGTCCACGAAAGTGAGGTGAACGAGGCCAAAGATCTATTGATCAAGCTAGCTTCCGACAAGGCGGGACTGACGCTGAGCGATCTTTTCGATATTCGCTTTGAGGTGGTTAACCGCGCCGGCGACACAGAATATTTCGATAAAATCGACTCGGCCGGTTCAAACGGTACCCGTATTACCATCAAGCTGTTATGCGGCATGTTGTTTATTCGTCATCTGCTTTCGGATAAAGAGAAAAGCCAGTACCGCGTACCCCTGTATATTGATGAGGCCGCCGATATCGACCCGCAAAACCAGCAGGCCATTATCGAAACCGCGTTAAGCTTTGGTTTTGTGCCCATCTTCGCCTCGGTTAAGCCGCAGATCAGCTGTGACTACATAGTTCCTATTCGTACCTTGGGCGATGGCAAGCAAAACTGGGTGGATGAAAAAGACTGGATCCGCGTGGAAAACGAAGAGCTTATTTCTTAATTTCACAAACATAAAAAGGGGCATTTGCCCCTTTTTTGCATTCCTGATTTAAAAAAAACTACTCATCAAGCAAGGTTTCAAAACCACCATAAATTAGACGCTTACCATCGAATGGCATGGGGTTAAGCTGCTCCTCACAGCTGGGGTCTTTCATAAAATTTGCCCAGCCTTGGTCGCGCACTTCTTTTGATGGCCAGCTGATCCAGGAAAACACCACGGTTTCGTCGTCTTTGCATTGCACCGCCATGGGGAAAGACGTGAGCTTGCCATCAGGCACATCGTTACCCCAGGTTTCGACCACACGCTCGGCACCATACTTTTTAAATAATTGCGCCGCCTTGGCTGCATGTTCACGGTATTCTTCGCGTTTTTCCGTAGGCACAGCACAGACGAAACCATCAACATAACTCATGTTTATTCTCCTTGATATTGCTCTGTAGATCCGCCTACTCTCTTGTGACTTATTCAAGCAGGCGCTTAATTTACTCCCTTTACAGTATGTATGATGCGCGACAAAACGCTGGAAAAGTTTCCTCCCGCGACCGCAAAAATGATAATTCTCTACAATAAATTCAACCCCTTGCATATACTCACTCTACGTATGTGCGCGATAGTTATGGTAATAAACTCGCTTTTGTTGTCTATCCTTAGTCTTAAGCAACTTAACTAAGCGATAGGGGCATTCCCTTCTGTGCAACACCCACTCTTTTTGCTCACTTTTTTTATCGGCACCTTTATTGGTTTTCGTTTTGTCCTGGCTTATTTACGGGTGAAAGACGAAGTGAATAAAAGAGCCGCGGCACTGACAATAAGTTTTTTAGCCATTCAACTCGCCTGCGGCTGGCTGAGCAACCTGCTCAATCTTGTCGAACCCACTACCCTTGTCGCCTCGGTGATCCTCTTTGCTTTTGTATTAAGAAAAGTGCTGATCCTGAAACTATGGCAACTTATCGTCATTCCCATAGTGGTCTCTATGATCTCCACCTTGTTTATGGCCATCACCTTTATGCTGGCCATTCGCTTATTTGGGCCCATCGGCGTCAATTGAAAGCCAACGCCTTGGAAAATATGATCCAGATCTTCTTTGCGTAAAATTTACACATATTTACGCTGAATGCTGTCGAAATTGACACAAATCTCACCCATACTGGATTTTAGTTTCGCTCAACCTGAGACTTAAATATGAATAATAAACTCTCGACACCCACTATAGTATTGCACTGGCTCACCGGCTTGTTGTTTATCGGCGTATTGGCCTTTGGCCTATATGTTGAGGAGCTGCCCAAGGGAGCTGAAAAATTTGAGCTGCTGGCACTACATAAATCCTTTGGTATCACCGTCTTATGTATTGCCTTTGTGCGCCTGCTATGGCGACTTAAAGAAGGTGAAATTTCCCATGTGGCACAACTGACCAAGATGCAGGAAATACTGGCTAAAAGCGTACACATGGTACTGCTGATAGGCACCTTGTTAATGCCCATTTCCGGGTTAATGATGAGCATAGGCGGCGGCCATGGCGCGGCCTTATTTGGTTTCGAGCTCTACCCCAAGAGTGAAAAAAACGAATGGATGGGCAATCTTGGACACGATATTCATGCCCCGGCGGCCTGGTTGCTGCTACTGGCCATCATCATCCACATTGCCGCAGCACTTAAACATCAGTTTATCGACAAAGACGGCACCTTAAGTCGCATGCTCGGCAAGAATAAGAACTAACAACAAAATATGGGGGCCTAGGCTCCCTTTTATCGCCCAAAAGAAAACACACAAATAATAGCTCCACCAGCAATATCTCTTTGTCCGCTAAGTTGTTATTTTGGCAAAGGACAATCTAGTCTTAGATAAGTAAATAACGATAAAGCAAACCTCTGTTTGCAAAACAATGATACTAAGGGGAAAAAATGGCAAGTTCGGTATTTGATGATGCAATAGCACGCTTAAAGCGCATAGGCACCCTCACCCAATGCTCCACTCAGGTGATAAACGCACTCAGTCACGCCAATGCCATGCTCCATGTTAATGTTGAGGTACGCATGGATGACGGCCATATTCATTACTTTCCCGGCTATCGTTGCCAGCACAATAATGTGCTCGGCCCGACCAAGGGCGGCATACGTTTTCACCCTCAGGTCAACGCTGATGAAGTGCAGGCTTTGGCGCTGTGGATGACGCTAAAGTGTGCCGTGGTCGGTATTCCCTTTGGCGGCGCCAAGGGCGGCGTCTGTGTCGACCCAAAAACCCTATCCCCCTTTGAGCTCGAACGTTTATCCCGCTCTTATGTGCGTGCCATGGCCGACTTTATCGGCCCCGAGCGCGATATTCCCGCCCCTGATGTTTATACCAATGCGCTGATCATGGGTTGGATGATGGATGAGTACGAGAAGATTACCCGGGTAAAAAACCCCGCTGTGATCACTGGCAAACCCATAGCTTTGGGCGGCAGTTTAGGTCGCGATGATGCCACCGGCCGCGGTGCGTATCTATGCATCAAGGAGCTGGAAAAGCGCGATAAACTTATCCCAGAAGAGACCCGTGTGGCGATACAGGGCTTTGGTAGCGGCGGCTACCATGTGGCACGTTTGCTCGCCAATGACGGCTATAAGGTGGTGGCGGTTAGCGATTCAAAAGGGGCTATTTATCTCCATCAAGGCCTGAATATAGACAGCGTTTATCGGCAAAAACAACAGCATAAGGAGCTACAAGCCGTTTATTGTGAAGGCTCAGTGTGTGAGGCTCAGGTCCATCAACACCTGAGTAACGCCGAGTTATTAACCTGTGATGTTGATATTCTTATTCCCGCCGCCCTAGATGGGGTGATCACAGCTGCCAACGCCGCCGCCATCCAAGCCCGTTACATAGTTGAGATTGCCAACGGCCCGGTAACCAGCGATGCCGATGCTATTTTAAAAGATAAAGGAGTGATAGTGGTCCCGGATATTCTCGCCAATGCTGGCGGCGTTACCGTTAGCTACTTTGAGTGGGTGCAAAATCGCAGTGGTTTGCGCTGGCAACGGGAAAAGGTCAGCCATGAGCTGGCTCAGATAATGCAGCGCGCTTTTAAACGCGCCAATGATTTGGTAGAGCAAAACGGCATGGACTTTCGCGATGCCGTCTATGCGGTGGCGCTAAAACACCTCAGTGAAGGCATAGAAGCACACGGTACGCCAGATTATTTCAATGGCGGTTGAACAAACATCTTGCTGGTGAGCTCAACTAAAGCATTGAGCTTTTCCTTATCGACCGGTGGCTGCCAGGTAAAAAGCTGATCCCAAAAGGCCAGCTCTTTGAGGCCACCGAAAAAAACCACAGCAGCGATATCCGGGGCAACATCTTTGAGCGCCCCCTTGCGGTGGGCTTCATCAAACCAATGGTTAATCCCCTGCTCGCAATGCTTAAAGCGTTCATCAAGCATCACGGCGCGGGTTTTCGAGCGCAGCGACTCAATCATAATAATGCGCGACAGGGTTAAGTAATCCTTATCCTGAGTCAGCTTCAGTGCAACATCAGCAAGTTTCTGTAATTGCTCTTTAATCGGTGTTTGGGTGCAAAAGGGATTATCTTTGAGCGGGCGAATACGCTCAATCAACAAGTCAACCACGCCATCAAAGAGCTGCTCCTTGTTGCTGTAATATTTATACAAGGTTCGCTTCGAAACCTTGGCCTTAGTGGCCACCGCTTCCATGGTCGTGCCTGCCAGCCCGCGCTGGGCAAACAAGGCAATGGCCGCGCCGATCACCGCTTGCTGTTTTGTGCTACTCATGTGCTGCCCCTTATTTAACGTCCGGCAGTATAACTAAACTGCACTAAGAAGATAGCAGGTAAACGAAAAAGTATACCTAAATTAAAAAAATGTATACACTTTCGTTTACTTGGTGACCACTGGGTTACATAAATTACATTTTGCAAAGTGAAATCATCTACACTGAGATTGACACTCACCTTGCTGCTGGTGCTTCGATTGCTCCCGCGAATAACCTATAAATGCCAGGTACAGCGCCCCGATGGCGCGTAAATATCATTTAATTTGCACAGGGAAACGCTCGTCTTATGCTATCTAATCTCGTTAATTCTTTTCCTCGCGCTGCGTCTTTGACGCTCACCGCCAGCTTATTGTTAAGCGCCTGTGAGCAAGGGGCACCACAACAACAGCAGGCCATGCCGCCGGCACAGGTTGAAGTGCAATCCGCCACCCCCATAGATGCGCCCTTTGTGATCTCGCTGCCTGCCACTGTATCTGGCTCTAAAGAGGTTGAAATTCGCGCCCGCGTCAGTGGCGTGCTTGAGTCGCGCAACTTCTCCGAAGGGCAAAAGGTCAGCGCCGGTCAATCACTTTTCACCATAGACCTGGCGCCCTATCAGCTCGCCTATGAGCAGGCTTTAGCCGCTTTAGATGCCGCCAAAACTCGCCTGGAGCAGGCGCAAAGAGAAAGTAAACGTCTGGCCAAACTGCATGAAGATAAATCTGTATCTCAACGCGACTACGACAATGCCCGCTCCAGTGTCGATATCGCCAAAGCAGAACTGAGCGCCAGCGAAGTGCAGCTGCGCGAGGCTAAACTGAATCTGGACTATGCCCAGGTGAAGGCGCCGGTGAACGGTATCATGGGACGTGAGCAGGTCTCCGAGGGCACCTATGTGTCCGGCCCGGAAGTCCTGCTGACGCAGATCACCGCACTGGATCCGGTGCGAGTGCGCTTTGGCTTATCCGAGCGCGAACAACTGATGATGCGCCAGGCACAAAAACGCGGTGAGCTGACACTGCCCACCGATGGTCAGTGGCAAACCCAGTTAAGATTACAAGACGACAGCCTGTATGAGCATATGGGCGCGGTAAACTTTACCGATGTGCGTATCAATGCCAATACCGGCACCTCGGAATTTCAGGCCATAGTCGCGAACCCGGACTTTAGCCTGCGCCCGGGCCAGTTTGTGCAGGTTGAACTTATCGGTGCCGAGCGTAAAGGTACCTTCGCCGTGCCGCAAAAGGCGGTGCTCGATAATGGCACAGGCAAATTTGTTTACCTGGCCGCGACCAATGAGCAAGGCGTCACCATAGCCCGCCCGGCTCCTGTTAAGGTGGGCGAATGGTATCGTCATCAAAATGGCGACAAGGTGGAAAACCTCTGGATTATCCGCAGTGGCCTGAACACAGGCGATAAGGTAATTGTCGAGGGCATGGCCCGTATCTTCTTCCCAGGTATGCCGGTTAACGTCATCAACGAGCAAGGATAAGGACATGTTGTTTTCTCGATACTTTATCGACAGGCCTATCTTCGCCTTTGTGATCTCTATCGTTATCGTGCTTGCGGGTTTAGCCGCCATGCGCGCCCTGCCCGTGGCCCAATACCCGGAGATTGCCCCTCCCGTGGTGCAGGTCACTGCCAGCTATCCCGGCGCCGCCGCTGAGGTACTGGAGCAAACCGTGGCCGCACCCATAGAAAATGCCATTACCGGCGTTGAGGGCATGATGTATATGTCATCAACCTCCACCAGCGCTGGCACCACTACCATAGAAGTGACCTTTGAAATCGGCACAGATGCCGATCAGGCCGCAGTAGACGTAAATAACCGCGTTAAACAGGTGGAAGCGCGTCTGCCCGAGGAAACCCGACGTCAGGGCGTGGTGGTACAAAAAGGCTCATCGAGCTTTTTACAGGTACATGCCTTTTACTCCCCGGACGACAGCCGCTCGGCGCTGTGGACCTCAAACTATGTAACCTTGAATATACTGGATCGCATCAAGCGCATCCCCGGCACCACCAATGTGCAAATATTCGGTGCCAAAGACTATGCCATGCGCATCTGGTTACGCCCGGATCTAATGAGCCAACTTGGGGTGACGGTCAATGAAATCACCACCGCCATTCGTGAGCAAAACTCTCAGTATGCCGCCGGTAATATTGGCGCCACGCCAACCCATGCCACGGCGCAGTCTCTGGTCTACAGCGTTACCGCTCGTGGCCGTATGTCCGAGCCAAAAGAGTTTGAAAACATTATCTTACGCGCCAATGCCGATGGCAGCTCGCTGCGCTTAAAAGACGTAGCCCGGGTTGAGCTCGGCGCCAAGGACTATAACTTTGAGGGCAGTTTTAACGGCAAAGAAGCCGTATTGATGGGTATTTTCCTGCAGCCCGGTGCCAATGCCCTGGAGGTAGCCAAGGAAGTGGGCGCCGTGATGGATGAATTTAAGCCCCAATTCCCGGCGGGTCTTGAACATGTGGTTTCCTACGACACCACCCGCTTTGTTGAAGTGTCCATCCGCGAGGTATTAAAAACCCTGGTTGAAGCCATGATCTTGGTGTTCCTGGTGGTATATCTGTTCTTACAGAACTGGCGCGCAACGCTTATCCCTACCTTGGCGGTGCCCGTCTCCTTGCTTGGCACCTTCGCCGGCATGTATATGCTGGGCTACTCCATCAATACCCTGACCCTGTTTGGCATGGTGCTGTCTATCGGTATCGTCGTCGATGATGCCATCGTAGTGCTGGAAAACGTCGAGCGCATTATGCACGAAGAGCATGTTAACGCTCGGGATGCGGCCATTAAAGCCATGGGCGAGGTGTCCGGCCCCGTGGTGGCTATAGTCCTAGTGCTGTGCTCTGTGTTTGTACCCATCGCCTTTTTGGGCGGCCTCACCGGCGAGCTGTTCCGCCAGTTTGCCATTACCATCTCCATTGCCGTGAGCCTCTCAGGTGTGGTTGCCTTGACCATGACGCCAGCGCTGTGTGTGCTAATTCTTAAACATGAGCACAAGCAAACGGCGCGCTTCTTCGTCTGGTTCAATAACTTCTTCAGTGCCATCACCCATAAATACGTGGGTGCGGTGGGCTTTATGGTACGCCGTGGCCTGCTAGGTTTAGTGCTTATGGTGGCCATGGTCAGTGCCACTATCGGCATCTGGCAAAAAACCCCAGGCTCACTGGTACCCGATGAAGATCAGGGTTTCTACATAGTCGCGGTATTTTTACCCGATGGCGCCTCGTTAGAGCGAACCTCAGCCGTGGTCGATGAGGTGATAGCCGCGGTGCAATCAAACCCGGCCAACGAAAACGTTGCCGCCTTTACCGGCTTTGACTTTATCGGCGGTGGCTTTAAAAACAATGCCGCCACCATGTTCGTCACTCAGACCCATTGGGATGAACGTGAAGTGGATACCAAGGCTCTGGTCGGCGAGCTTTTTGGTAAAACCGCCCATATTAACGAGGCCCTGGTGCTGGCATTTAATCCACCGGCTATCTTCGGTTTAGGAAGCACGGGCGGCTTTGAGTTTTATATTCAAAATAAAGGAGCCGGCGGCGCCGAAAAACTGCAACAGGCCATGCAGCTGGTGATGAGTGAGGCGCAAAAAAGCCCCATAGTCGGCGGCGTACAAACCCTGTGGCGCCCGGATGCACCGCAATTAAAGGTGGATATTGACCGCGAGCAGGCCCGTGCCATGGGCGTTAATATCAACGAGGCCTTTAATACCCTGGCTGGTACGCTCGGCACTTACTATGTGAATGACTTCAACAAGTTTGGCCGCGCCTGGCAGGTGTTGATGTCGGCGGAAGCCCAATATCGTATGCAGCCTCAGGACATAGGCCGTATTTACGTTAAAAGCAGCTCGGGTGAGATGGTGCCCATGTCCGCCTTTACCACCATGGAGTTTAGTCGTGGCCCTGATAGCCTGAGCCGTTACAATAACCTGCCAGCGGTCAAGCTGCTGGGCGAGGCAGCGCCGGGATACAGCTCGGGTCAGGCCATCGCTGAAATCGAGCGTATCGCCGCCCAGGTTTTACCTGCAGATATGAGCTATGACTGGACCGGCACCGCCTTCCAGGAGAAGCGCAGCTCGGGTACAACCGGATTGGCACTGGGCCTGGCGGTGATCATGGTGTTTTTGATCCTCGCGGCGCTGTATGAGCGCTGGTCTTTGCCCTTGTCCGTGATGCTGGCCCTGCCCTTTGGCACCTTTGGTGCGCTTATTTCCATTTGGATAGCGGGTCTGACCAATGATGTTTACTTCCAGATAGGTCTGGTTACCTTGCTCGGTCTGGCCGGTAAAAATGCCATCTTGATTGTCGAATATGCCCTGTTGAAACATCAACAAGGCTGGAGCGCCGCCGCAGCAGCACTTGAGGCCGCACGCCTGCGTTTTCGCCCCATTATTATGACCTCCATGGCCTTTATCCTTGGCGTTGTGCCCTTGGTGCTCAGCTCCGGCGCAGGTGCAGGTGCCCGTCACAGTGTGGGTACCGGGGTCATGGGCGGCATGATGGCGGCCACCTTCCTGGCGGTATTCTTTGTGCCCCTGTTCTTCTACTGGCTGACTCAACGTCGCCTGAGGGAGCGTCGCTCTCGTCAGGAGCTGGCGGATGAAATTGCCAATCAGCATAAGAAGGAGCATGTGGATACCAAGGAAGGCTTGGTTTAAGCAACTCATAAAAAGGCGCCAATGGCGCCTTTTCTCAGAGACCACACAAATCTCGCTTTTAAATTTCCCGAATGCTCGCTACTATTGGAAAATCAGCGTGTTAAGAGATATGTATGGCTACCAGTAAAGACGAGTTGTTTGCCGAATTTTTTCAGGTGCAAGAAAGCATCGATGTGGTGGTAGAAACCATATCATCGGCGCAGCTGCCTAGCGACCTCGAGTCACTTGAGCGCGATATTCCGCCGCTGTTTCGCTTGGCCAATGAGGCCAACACCTTAGAGCAAAGCGCCCTTCGCCCCTTGCGTTTACTGGGCGAAACCGCCAGTGAACTGGCTCAATACTTATCCTTACAATCGCGCAAAATCGATCTTATTCTCAGTCATATTCTGATGCAGGAAAATGCCGACCATCCCAGTGAGCGCGCCCACAGCTATGGCGGCTCTGGCTTTACCCTGTGGCGTGAGTCTGCCTTTGAGTACGGCCAACGCTTACGTTGTAAACTGTTTTTAGAGCATGAAGCAGCGGCCATTTATTGTTATGCCGAGGTAATAGACGCAAGCGCCAGCGACCAGGGCTTTATGCACCAAGTCCTGTTTACGCTTATTCGCGAGCAAGACAGAGAGCTGCTGGTAAGAGCCAGTTTGCACGCACAGACCCGACAGCTCAAAAAGCGTCATCAGCAACAGCACTAAGTGCCTTGGGGCAACTTAGTCACAGGCGGCAAAAATTGCCGTCAATCCGCCTTCAATGCAGGATATTTAGCTGACATTCAATCTATTAATGCTAAACTAGCGGCTTGTTTTTCAGTGATTGACAGCAATGACCTTTAGATTACTTCCCGAGTGGCATCCACAGGATGCGGTAATGCTCACCTGGCCCCATCAAGACACTGACTGGGCGGCCAACCTATCTGCCGTTGAGCAGGTTTATCTTGAATTAAGCAAGCATATCAGCGCGCGCCAACGCCTGCTGATCGTCGCCGACAACGCCGAACTTAAAGCGCAGATCCGCAGCAAGCTGGTTGAGCAAAATATTGACCTGACTCAGGTATGCTTTGTTGATGCGCCCTGTAACGACACTTGGGCAAGGGATCATGGCCCGCTGACTCTCAGCGACGGACAAGAGCTTAAGGCCATAGATTGCCAATTCACCGCCTGGGGCGGCAAGTATGAAGCCGACAAAGACAATGCCATCAATGGCCAGTTGTTTGCACAGGCGCTCAATCAAGGCGTGCGCACAGAGCAGAGCGACTTTATCCTCGAAGGTGGCGCCATTGAAATTAACGAGCACGGCGTACTGCTAAGCACACGCGCCTGCGTACACAATAAAAACCGCAATGCCAGTATGAGCGCAGAGCAAATCGATGCGGCATTGGCCGAGTTGCTTGGCGCCAACAAGATTCTTTGGCTCGTTCACGGCTATTTGGCCGGGGATGATACCGACTCTCATATCGATACCCTGGTACGTTTTGCTCCTAACAACACCTTGGTGTATGTGCGCTGCGATGACCCGCAGGATGAGCACTATGACGAGCTTGGCAAAATGGCCGAAGAGCTGGTGGCGCTGCGTGGTCTTAATGACGAGGCCTATGAGCTGATCGCACTACCTTGGCCTAAGGCCGTGTACAACAGCGAAGGAGATCGTCTCCCTGCCACCTACGCCAACTACCTTATTATTAATGATGCTGTCTTGGTGCCGACCTACAATGACAGCCATGATCAGGTGGCAATGGCACAAATAGCCAAGGCTTATCCGGGACGTGAAGTAATTGGCGTGGACTGCTGCGCCCTGATTGAACAATTTGGCAGCCTGCACTGTATTACCATGCAGTTGCCCCATGGTTTTTTGGAGAATAAATAATGTCCTCTTCGAACTTAGCCGTTGCACCTTTAGCTGTGGCATTAATACAGCAGCAAAACACCGCAGACCGCAACTTTAATCTCAACAATTCCATCGCCGGCATACGCGAAGCCGCCGCCAATGGCGCCAAGTTGGTAGTGCTGCAAGAGCTGCACACCGGCCTATATTTTTGCCAAAGCGAAGACGTAAACCAGTTTGACCTGGCCGAAACCATTCCTGGTCCAAGTACGGATACCCTGGGCGCACTGGCCAAAGAGCTGAATATAGTTATAGTTGCCTCCTTGTTCGAGCGCCGCGCCGCTGGTCTTTACCACAATACCGCCGTGGTACTTGAGTGTGACGGCAGCATCGCTGGTAAATATCGCAAGATGCACATCCCTGACGACCCAGGTTTTTACGAAAAGTTTTACTTTACCCCGGGCGATCTGGGTTTCGAGCCCATTAAAACCTCGGTAGGCACCTTGGGTGTACTGGTATGCTGGGATCAGTGGTTCCCTGAAGCGGCACGTCTAATGGCCACCAAGGGCGCAGAAATTCTGATTTACCCGACCGCTATCGGCTGGGATCCTAACGACGATACCGATGAGCAAAAGCGTCAGCAAGATGCCTGGGTCATTTCGCAACGTGCCCATGCGGTCGCCAATGGCGTGTATGTGATAAGTGCCAACCGCACAGGTTTTGAAGCGGATCCCACGGGCCACAGTGCCGGTATCCAATTCTGGGGGCACTCTTTTATCGCCGGACCTCAGGGTGAGTTTTTGGCCACCGCCAGCGATGACAAGGCCGAAGTATTAAACGCCAACTTAGATCTTGCCCGCGGCGAGAATGTACGCCGTATCTGGCCTTATCTACGTGACCGCCGTATCGATCATTACGGCGACCTAACCAAACTTTATCGCGACTAAAACGGAGATTTCCATGCAGTTAGCGCAGTTCATCGAATTGCCTTGGGTAAAAACGCAACAAGATAAAATCAAATGGGGTCAGTTAAGCGGCAGCGCTCTGACCCTGAGTGTCGGCGAAGCGGTAAAGCAGCACCCGCAACTGGTGGTGCTAGTCACCCCGGATACACCCACGGCATTGAAACTTGAGCACGAACTTCATGCGCTACTGCCTCGCGAGCAGGTCATGGTGTTTCCCGACTGGGAAACCCTGCCCTATGATCACTTTTCGCCGCATCAGGATATCGTCTCCACCCGCCTAAGCACCTTGAGCCGCTTGCGCGACTCACATCAGGGTGTGCTCATTGTGCCGGTATCGACCCTGATGCTGCGCTCATCGCCGAAACAATTTATCTATGGCAATGCCATCGTCTATCACGTTGGTGACACCCTTAATATCGACAAGCTGCGCAAACAGCTGGACGATGCCGGCTATATAAACACCCAACAGGTGATGGCGCACGGCGAATACGCGGTGCGCGGCTCGGTTGTTGACCTCTTTGCCATGGGCCAAAATGCGCCGGTGCGCTTTGATTTATTTGATGATGAAATCGACAGCATGAGTCATTTCGATGTCGATACCCAGCGCTCCAGCGAGCAAATCAAGGCCATCAACCTGCTCCCAGCCCATGAGTTTGGCACCACGGACGCGGATATAGAACGTTTTCGTATTCAATACCGCGAAGCCTTTGGCGCCAGTGCCGAGCAAGACTCTGTGTATATGCAGGTCTCCAAAGGTGCGTTACCACCTGGGATAGAATATTATTTGCCGCTGTTTTTTGAGCAGTTGGACACCTTATTCGATTACCTGCCCGAGCAGGCCGTGTTTATGCATATGGGCGATATTCAGCACGGTGCCGAGCGTTTCTTAGCGGATGTCCACAGCCGTTATACCAGTCGCAAGGTTGACCCGCTGCGTCCCTTGCTAGAACCGCAGCGTTTGTATCTGCCCCTTGAAGAGCTCAATAGCCGCTTTAAACAGTATCCACGTATCGAGCTCTCCCAAGCCAGTCTGCCACTGCGCGCCGGGCATTTTAACCTGGGTACCGAGCCCTTGCCCGAGGTGCGCATCGACCATGCAAAGCAGCCTCCCTTTGGCGCGTTTTTGGACTATGCCCTGGCAGAGAAACAAAACAAGGGCCGCATCGTTTTAAGTGTGGAGTCCGATGGCCGCCGCGAAGCACTCTTGACCCTGCTAAAACCGAGCGGATTAAAAATCACACCTTGTGACAACCTCGATGCGGCGCTGGCAAGCGATGCGGATATCAGTCTGATCGTCGCGCCCTTTGAACAAAGCGTAGTACTAAATCAAAACGGCCGTGTCAGCCTTATTACCGAGCAGGAATTACTGGGTATTCGCGTCTCCCAACGACGTCGCCGTAAGCATAAACACCAAGTCAGCAGTGATGCCCTTATTCGCAACCTGGCCGAGCTCGAAGAAGGCCAGCCCATAGTCCATCTCGACCATGGTGTCGGCCGCTACATTGGCCTGGAAACCCTGGATGCAGCGGGCGTGGCCACCGAGTTTGTGACCATAATGTATGCCAACGACGCCAAGCTTTACGTCCCTGTGGCGGCCTTGCATATGCTTAGCCGCTACTCCGGCGGTGAAGAAGCCAGCGCGCCGTTACATAAACTCGGCTCCGATGCCTGGGAAAAAGCCAAAAAACGCGCCGCCGAGAAAGTCCGCGATGTGGCCGCCGAATTACTTGATATCTATGCCAAGCGACAGGCCAAGCCCGGCTATCAATTCGCTCTCGATGAGGCCGGCTATCGTCAGTTCAGCGACAACTTTGTCTTTGAAGAAACCGAAGATCAGCAAAATGCCATCACCGCCGTGCTTGAAGATATGCGCAGCAAAAACGCCATGGACCGTCTAGTGTGCGGTGATGTAGGTTTTGGTAAAACCGAAGTCGCCATGCGCGCCGCCTATGTTGCTGTGGCCGATGGTAAACAGGTGGCGGTGCTGGTGCCCACTACCTTGTTGGCGCAGCAGCACTTTGAAAACTTCCGCGACCGCTTTGCCGACTTTCCGGTGACGGTGGATATCCTCTCGCGCTTTAAATCCACCAAGGAGCAAAACGCGACCCTGACTAAAATTAAAGAAGGCCAGGTGGATATAGTTATCGGCACCCATAAGCTATTGCAGGAAAACATCGAGTTTGCCGATTTAGGCCTTTTAGTGGTGGACGAAGAGCACCGCTTTGGCGTACGTCAGAAAGAGAAGATCAAAGCACTGCGCGCCGATGTGGATATTCTCACCCTGACCGCAACGCCCATTCCAAGAACCCTGAATATGGCCATGAGCGGCATGCGCGACTTATCCATTATCGCCACCCCGCCAGCAAAGCGTTTGGCGGTCAAAACCTTTGTTCGTCAGCGCGACGATGAAATGATCCGCGAAGCCATTTTGCGGGAAATTAAGCGCGGTGGTCAGGTTTACTTCCTGCACAATAATGTTGAAACCATAGAGCGCACCGCCGAAGATATCCGCGCTATCGTTCCCGAAGCAACGGTGGCCGTAGCTCACGGACAAATGCGTGAGCGCGAGCTGGAATCCCTGATGAGCGATTTCTATCATCAGCGCTTCAACGTGGTGGTCTGTACCACCATAATCGAAACCGGTATAGATATTCCCAGCGCCAACACCATAATTATGGACAGGGCCGACCGCCTTGGTCTGGCGCAGCTGCATCAGTTACGAGGCCGTGTTGGCCGCAGCCATCATCAAGCCTACGCCTATTTGTTGACGCCGCCGCCCAAAGCCATGTCTAAAGATGCGCAAAAGCGTCTTGAGGCCATCGCCTCGCTGGAAGACCTGGGCGCCGGCTTTACCCTGGCCACCCATGATTTGGAAATCCGTGGCGCCGGTGAACTCCTTGGCGATGAGCAAAGTGGGCAAATTCAAACTATCGGCTTTAGCATGTATATGGAGATGCTGGAGCAGGCCGTTGAAGCGCTTAAAAATGGCCAGGAGCCCACCTTGGACAAGCTGCTCAAATCCCACACAGAAGTGGATTTAAAGCTGCCCGCCCTGCTGCCGAATGATTACATAGGCGATGTAAATCTGCGTTTGGGCCTTTATAAGCGCATCGCCAGCGCCGGTGATACGGAAACTCTGGACGAGCTTAAGGTGGAGCTTATCGACCGCTTTGGTCTGCTGCCCGATGCCACAAAGAACTTATTCTCCCTACAGGAGCTAAAACAACGAGCCGGTGCAATAGGTATAACCAAGGTTGAAGCTAACCCTAAAGGTGGTTACTTTGAATTTAGCCAGCAAACCAAGGTCAGCCCGGGCTTTATTATTGGTTTAATTCAAGCGGATCCAAAACACTATAGAATGGAAGGCGCGAATCGGCTACGCTTTATGATCAGTGAAGCCAACGCCAAAGAGCGACTTAAATTAATTACGGCAATGATCAGTGAATTTGAAGCCAAGGTAGGAAATTAATGATAAGAAAAATGTTAGTGATATTGGCGGCTATGCTCAGTGCCCCAAGTTATGCGGACGGTCGTTGGTTTGAAATCGAAGTGCTGGTTTTTGAACAGGGCCAGACTGGCAGCACAGAAACCTTGCGTAATGAAGAGCTCGATTTAAGCCAATATCAATACGATATCGACCTGCTGACCCCGGCTTACTTGCAAACTCTCAACGACCAATGTACCAAGGGCGAGCTCAACCCACCCGAGCGTACAACGGATGTATTTGCAGACACAGTACAAACTCAAGGCAACTACTGTGACTATCAAGGCGACGACCTGGTAAATCTGCAGCGCTTGCCCAAGTACCCCATTGCCGAAGCGCAAAACCATACCGCCAGCCCTTATGTGTTGGCACCGGAGCAACTGCAATTTAATGAGCAGCGCCAGTCCCTCAGCCTTAAAGGCAAACAGGTACTGTTACACACAGGTTGGCGTTTCGCCGGGCAATCTAAGCGCGCGGCACCACGTTTTCGTCTTTTCGGCGGCGAGCAGGTGGCCACCATGAGTAAGCTTGCCGAGCAGCAGCTGGAAGAGAGCCTATTATTATCGCCAAGCCCCCATTATGAGCCGCAGTGGCAACTGGACGGTTTTTTAAAGGTGCACCTGAATCATTATCTATATATCACCTCTAACCTGGTAACACGCGCTATTGGCGATACCGATACCTCGGTCAGCGGTGAGTTTTCACAATTTCGCCGCGTGATTTCCGGCGAGATCCATTATTTCGATCACCCGCAAATTGGCATGCTGGTGCAAATTAGACGTTTTAATCATTAGGGTCTGTTTATCTTTGCGGTTTACTTTATGTTCAATCTAAACGCATTCTGATGAATATAATCACTGATTTATGTGGTCAAATTCATCCATGAAGCTTGGTTACATCGCGCATCCATGCGCTCAC
>NZ_JBCGCU010000007.1:0-171884 GCF_038739665.1 Pseudoalteromonas qingdaonensis
TGAAGCCAAAGGAGGCGCTTCTGTCATACCCAAACGAAATTATGGCCAAGATATAGACAAAGAGAGTGTCGATTGGTGTCTTTATAAATATAGGCACTTAGTTGAAAATGCATTCGCACGAATAAAACATTATCGTTCAATATCAACTAGATATGAAAAACTCGCGAGGAATTATGCCAGTATGGTGTCACTGGCATTTTCAATGATGTGGCTGCCGATGTATTGCTGAGTGAAATATGTACAGCAAAGATCAACAGACCCTAGGCAACGCTCTTTGGTATCTCAAACTTCTATTTCTTGGTGAAACGCACAGCGTCTCTTAACCTCTTTGTAACTAATTTACTTAAAACAGTTTTGCACAAAGAGAAAAAATGAGCAGTAAAATGAAGGGAGGATACGCCTTAAGAGAAAAATAAAAATAGTTTTAAAACAAAAAGCATTTTAAATCAGCCTGTTAGGTTGGAGTTCTCAAATAAAATCCATTTTTTAAAAAAAAGTCTAAAGATAAATTCCCACCTGCCGTTAACTTAACCAGTAAGGAGCTTGAACATACAATTGTGAAAGTTCCTGGTTAAATCAAAACAGATATATTACGAAAGTAATCAGGAGTTTTATTATGGCTTTAACAGTAAATACAAATGTATCTTCATTAAATGCTCAACGTAACCTTTCTCGTTCAGGGCAAGGCCTAGCAACCTCTATGGAGCGCCTTGCGTCAGGTATGCGTATCAACAGCGCTAAAGATGATGCGGCAGGTTTACAAATTTCAAATCGTTTGACCTCACAAATAAATGGTTTAGCAGTCGCACAGCGTAACGCCAATGATGGCATCTCAATGGCGCAAACAGCTGAAGGCGCGATGCAAGAGTCTACAAGTATTTTGCAGCGTATGCGTGAGCTTGCACTTCAGTCAGCAAATGGTTCAAATTCTGCAGATGACCGCGATTCACTGCAAAAAGAAGTTAAAGCATTACAAACAGAATTAACACGTATAGCTGATACAACTTCATTCGGTGGTCAGAAACTTTTAGATGGTAACTTCGGCACAAGGTCTTTTCAAGTTGGTTCTGATGCTAATGAAACAATTGAAATGACTTTAAAAAGTATGAAAGCAAGTGATTTAGGTGTTGTGAAAGGTAAAACTGCTACAGTAGCAAATTTTGATGCTACTAAAATAGGTGCTGCAGCCGAAACTATAACGTTTGCAGTAACTGATGCAGATGGAACTAAATCAGTCAGTTTTGAAGTTGCTGCTGGTGCGGGCACCGATGATATGATTGATGCCATAAATGATAATGTAGGTTCTTTGGGTGTGCGTGCAATTTCAGACGGGGCGGGTTCTATTACTTTTTCAACAACGAATGAAGTAACCGCCTTTACTGCGGGCAGCTCTGAAGCAACTGGTGGAACTTTTGCTGCTGTTGCATCCCCTGGTGCAGCTACATTAGGCACTGCTGATAGCGCTACCGGTGGTACCGCTGTTGGTTCAATTGACATCAGTGGGGCAGATGGAGCAGGGGCACAAGCAGCGCTTGAATCAATTGATGCAGCATTGAAGCAGGTAGATGAGCAACGTGCTGATTTAGGTGCTTTGCAAAACCGTTTTGGTCATACCATTAGTAATCTTGCAAATATTCAAGAAAATGTATCTGCATCACGTAGCCGTATTCAAGATACAGACTTTGCAACAGAAACTGCGCAAATGACTAAAAACCAAATCTTGCAACAAGCGGGTACATCAATCTTGTCGCAAGCGAACCAATTACCACAAGCAGCGCTTAGCTTAATTGGTTAATAGTGTGATTAGTACAACAACTAATGGTTAAGTCAGCATTAGTTAACTAAAATAAAAAGGAGATTGGCTTACGCTAATCTCCTTTTGTTTTATTAGCCATAGGGTAAAATGTTTAAGGAGGCGTTATGAGTGCAATAACCCAAAGCCCTGATTTTGCAGTGGCTCCGCAAAAAGCTGACGACAAGCTAGCTGCGAGCCCGCAAATAACAGCAACGGCGGTTGATGAATCAAATAAAACGGAAAATACACAACAACAGCAAACCGAGCAAAATTATCAACAAATGCAGCGTAAGTTGGACGAAAGTGCTGAAAAAGACGAATTAGGCCGCGAACAGCTTGAGAAGATGGCGCAGCAATTGCAGGACTTCTTGGGTGAAATGAATCGTAGTTTGCAGTTTCAAGTAGATGAAGATTCAGGCCGTGATGTTATTAAAGTGGTTGATAAAAACAGTGGTGAGTTAATAAAGCAATACCCATCTGAAGAAGTGTTGAGCCTAGTGGCTAAACTTTCAGAAACCGCAGGTTTTTTAATTGATCAAACAGCTTAACTGTTTGCTACTTTGATTTAAATAAGTATTTAAGAGGATGTGTTATGGCTATTTCATTTAATGGTTTAGGTTCAGGTTTAGCAGTATCAGATATTGTTGATGCGTTAGTTAATGTTGAGCGCACCCCTTTTACTTCGCGTTTAAATAATAAAGAAGCAACCCTAACGACAGATATTTCAGCGGCGGGTGCACTAAAATCTGCACTTGAAAAATTACAAACCTCGATGGAAGCTCTAGGCGAAGTTGATAACTACCAAAAGCGCAGTATTTCTGGTAGTGATGATTTTGTAACTCTAAGTTCTGACAAAGATGCACAGCCTGGTGGCTACTCTGTAAAAGTAAACAACCTTGCGACTGAACATAAATTGATGTCAAGTGCATTTGCAGAAGATGTCGCAGTAGGTGAGGGGACGTTAACTATAGCGTCTGGTGAGAATAGTTTTGATATTGATGTGTCAGATACTGCAACCTTATCTGAAATTCGTGATGCGATTAACGACAGTAAAGACAACGATAGTGTAACAGCAACGATTATCACCGACGATAATGGCCAGCATTTAGTTTTATCAGCAAAAAACAGTGGTGTTGAAAACGCAATAAAAATTACAGCAACTGATGCAGATGGCAATAATACCGACGCGGCAGGTTTATCGGCACTAGCCTATGACACCGACTTAGGGGTGACAAACATTAGTGAAGTAATTGCTGCAACAGATGCTTCTATCACCATAGATGGTAATTTAACAGTTACAAGCAGTGATAACGAGTTTGCAAATGTTATTGACGGTGTAACCATCACCGCCAAAAAAGCACATGGCACTAATGACGACGATAGCACGTTAAAAATTACAGAAAATAATAATAATATAAAAGCCGGTTTAAATAGCTTTATAGAAAGCTATAACGAATTACTTGAGCTTAGCAATAACTTGGGTAAATCAGGCGAAGATGGCGCTGGTGTGATGGCCGGTGACTCTATGCTTCGCGGGGTAATGTCAAAACTTCGCCAGCAATTAACCAGTGAAGTAACCCTTAGCGATGGCAGTAGTTTGTCGTTATCTAAACTTGGGGTTGAAGCAGACCGTTATGGTAAATTAAGCCTAGACACTGAACGACTAAACGAGCAAGTTGAAGCCGATGTAGACCTAGTACAAGAGTTTTTTATAGGTGAGAGCGAAGAAGGCGGCTTTGCGCAATCTTTTGATGAGCTAATGAGTTTTTATACAGATTCAGATGGTATTGTACAAAACAGAATCGACAGTAAACAGACTCAGTTAGATGGCTTAGATGATGAGCGAATTGCATTTGCGCGTAAAATGGAGTCGTTAGAGTCTCGTTTGTATGCACAGTACAATAGTATGGATTTACTTGTAGCCCAAATGAACTCAACCAGTAGCTATATACAAGCTCAGCTCGAAAATATGCCTGGCGTAGTTAAAAAGAGCGATTAATTTATTCCTTTCATTGTTTGAGCGCCAGATTATCGGCGTTTTTTTTGCCTAAATTGTAGTCGCGCAATTTATATCGATTACAGTTATATAACTAAGCTAAATATATAAAGTAAGAATGTGAAAGCAACTAAACGCTAATTAGCGTTTAGTTGCTTTATATTTTGAAATAGCTTTATGTGATTTACGCTGGTTGATGAGCTCAGCCTGAGTTTTGTCTCTGGCGTTTTTAAGTTTAGCTGTAGCAGTTAAAATTTTGGCTTGTATAGCTAATAACTCTTTTTCTTGAGGTGGTGTTTCACTCTCACACCAATGCTTCAACTCTTGGTCAATAGCTATTAACGTTCGGCTGGCCAGCTCAATCTCTGTTTTATCTATGTGCTCTGATAATGCAATGAGCAATTCATTCAGAGCGTTATAATTCGGCATTATTGCTCAGCTTTAGGTATGCGCTCTTCGAGCGGAATAGAATCCCAGCCTTCTTTGATTTCTTTGACTAGACGGATAACTTCATCAAGGGTGTCTTTGTTATTGCTTTGATTAGCGTCGAGTAACTGACGCTTACAATAATCATAGAGCTCATATAAGTTGGCGGCGATCCCCCCTTCTTGATTCATATCCAGGGCTTCTTGCAGGGCACCAAACAAGGTAATGCACTCAGAGATAGCGGTGCCCTTGGTGGCAATGTGTTGACGGTCTATGGCGCCTTTTGCAGCCGTTAGCTTGCCAATGATGGTGGTAAAAATTAGGCCGACTTGTTCGTACGGCGTCATTTCGGCAACGCTGCTTACCTTAACTTGGCGATATTTTTGTAACGAAGAATGAGCCATTATTTCCTCCTGATGCTCAAAGCTAGGCTAGGTTATAAGCAAAAAACAAGCCAAGAGCTTAAGTGTGTGACCCGCAAGAATAAAAAAGATGCCGAATTTGGCGTTAATTTTATTCTTCTTTATACGTTGGATATTCTACAAGAATAAGAGAACAGGTGCAGAAAATTTATGGGAAGCGGCGTATAAATTTTGAAATCTAATGCTTAATTATTGTTTTAGCGCAAAGGAATGACGAGTATTTGGCATCTATGTCAAAAAAGTGCCGATAGCACTTGAATCCTCCCTTAACTGCAATACAATCGGTGCTTTGTTTCCACTGATTTTGAATTGAATGGCGCTAGGATGATCCTGATTCTTGATGACAACGGCAGTCGTGCCCAAGGTTTAAGTTATGCGTTAACCTTTGTGGGTGAAGCTAATAAAATCCTTGCCTTGGAGCAACTTGGCGAGCTGGTTGAACTGCACCAGGAAGCCATTATAGTGCTTGGAGCGCTGAGTCAGGGCGAACATGAAAAAGTGATCCAGGCACATCCTGAATTACCTTTTTTATTGGTGGGACAAACCCTTAAGCCACTGCTGAAAATTGCCAATGTAATAGGTCTAATTTGTGAGCCATTCGCTCAGGACGAGACCACAGTGCTGCTTCATGACTGCCAACAATATTTGCGCCTCAAACCCTGCGGTAATGGCAAGGTTAATGCTAAAGCCTTTAATGGCCTGGTGGGCGATACCGAGGCAGTCAATCATGTGCGCTTTTTGATCTCCCAAGTGGCGAAAACCGATGCCAATGTGCTGATCCTCGGCGAGTCGGGGACCGGCAAGGAAGTGGTGGCGCGCAATGTCCACCAACTTTCCGAGCGCAGCTCGGGTCCTTTTGTGCCGGTTAACTGTGGCGCCATTCCCGGTGAATTGTTAGAAAGTGAACTTTTCGGCCATGAAAAAGGCGCCTTTACCGGTGCCATCTCGGCGCGTAAAGGGCGCTTTGAACTGGCTCAGGGCGGCACCCTGTTTCTTGATGAAATTGGCGATATGCCGTTGCAAATGCAGGTTAAGCTGCTGCGTGTGCTGCAAGAGCGCAGTTATGAGCGCGTCGGCGGCACTAAGGCCATTACAGCCGATGTGCGTGTTATCGCTGCCACCCACCGAAATCTGGAAGAGATGATCAGCAGCGGCGACTTCCGTGAAGATCTCTACTACCGCTTAAATGTATTCCCCATCGAGAATCCGGCGCTGCGCGAGCGTGCCGAGGATATCGGTCTGCTGCTCAAGGAATTAACCAAACGTTTGCAACAGCACAGCGGCCAAGGGGTGAAATTTACCGACCGCGCCATCGTTAGCCTGCAAGCCCATACCTGGCCCGGTAATATTCGTGAGCTGGGCAACCTGGTGGAGCGCATGCTGATCATGTTCCCGGATCAGGTGGTGGATGTACCCGATTTACCAAGTAAATACCAGCACTTAGACGTAGAAGCCTTTGTACCCGAGTATCCAGAAGAATTGCTTGAGCGCCAGGCGTTAAACGACATCTTTGGTGAGGGTTTTATCGATGAGGATGAAGACACCGTAGGCGAGGGCAATGGCAAAGCCGATATGGGTCTGCTGCCCGATGACGGAATTAAGCTCAAAGATTATTTGGGCGAGCTTGAAGTCAGCTTGATCACCCAAGCTCTGGAGCGCTACGACTATGTGGTGGCTAGAGCGGCCGAGATCCTCGGCGTGCGCCGCACCACCTTGGTGGAGAAAATGAAGAAGTATGAGCTTAATCGGGATTAGGGGGCAACGCGCCGCCTGATGCTTTGTAGCTCGGCCTTTGCCGCCAAGGATGGCGGCAGTAGAGCAATGCAGGAGCAATTGCCGATAAGCCCGACAATTAGCAATGCCGATAAGTGTTTTTATAAAGTGTCATTTTTTTGATTGAGATGTTTCCCCCATAACCCTATGAAAATAAAGGGTATAAAAGTTGGTATGCTTTGTGCTTTTTAGCTGTTATTCGGAGTTTTAGAGTACCTAGCTATGGCTTTGGCAAGCGCAATAACCCCACAGTTTCTTTCCCCAGGACATTTTAGTTCGACCCTGGCCCATGAGGCCTATGTTGGTGAGCTCAGCGAGCTGAGACAGCAGGCCAGCTGGCTTAGCCATCTGGTGGATACCATGCCCGCCGGGGTGGTGGTGCTTGATGCCCAGGGCATGATAGCCAAAGCCAATACCCTAGCTATGGATATGCTCGGCGAGCCCCTAGAAGGGGAAAAGTGGTTTAGCATTATTCAGCGCTCTTTTCGCCCGCAACAGGATGATGGTCATGAGGTGTCGCTTAAAGACGGGCGACGCATCAAGCTGGAAATTCGTGCCCTGACACCAGAGCCTGGCCAGCTTATCTTTATGACGGATTTAACCGAAACCCGCCAGTTGCAGGCGCGCGTTGCCCATATGCAGCGCCTGAGTGCGCTTGGCAAAATGGTGGCCACCTTGGCCCACCAGGTACGCACGCCCTTATCGGCGGCCATGCTCTACGGTGCCAATCTTGGCTCTGAGCGCCTTAGTGGCGAATCCCGCATTCATTTTCATGGCAAGTTGATGTCGCGTCTTAAAGACCTGGAAAGTCAGGTTAACGATATGCTGCTGTTCGCCAAAAGCGGCGAGCAACAGGTGATTGAGCCCATGTCTTTGGGGCAACTGCTCAGCGAGGTAAAACAAGGCGCCGAGGCCATGTTAATTGAGCATGGCGCTCAATTGAATGTAGAGCTGCCGGAGCCGGATATCGAGGTGATGGGTAACCGCACCGCCTTGGCCAGCGCCATTAATAATCTTATTCACAACAGTGTGCAGGTTATCGCCAGTGGCGCGCAAATCAGCATGAGCGCCAGGCGTAACCCACAGGGCGACGACATGGTGGATATCATTATCGCCGACAATGGCCCTGGCATTAGCGACGAGCTAAAACAAAAAATTTTCGAACCCTTCTTTACCACTAAGCGTCAGGGTACCGGCCTTGGCCTAGCCGTTGTGTCATCTGTGCTCAACGCCCATAAAGGCCGTGTATCAGTTACTAATAACGAGCAAGGCGGAGCCGAGTTTGTGCTGAGCCTGCCGCTAATTAAGACCCGCCTACAGGAGGGCAAATATGAGTAATTATGTGCTGGTGGTTGAGGACGACCCGGGCCTAAGAGAGGCGTTGACCGACACCCTGATGTTGGCGGGTATTCCATGTATCGCCGCCGACAGCGGTGAGCAGGCGATCATGATGCTAAAAGAGCAGGCAGTGGCCATGGTGGTCAGCGATGTACAGATGCCGGGCATTAACGGCATTGAGCTGCTTAAAAGTATTAAGTTAAATTATCCGGATTTGCCGGTGCTGATGATGACCGCCTATGCCACCATAGACGATGCGGTCGAGGCCATGCGTTTGGGTGCCATAGATTATATGGCCAAGCCCTTTGCCCCCGAGGTGTTGATCAACCTGGTGAGCCGCTACTTGCCGGCTCAAACCAGCAATAACAGCGGCCCCGTGGTGGCGGACGCCAAAAGTTTGGCGCTGCTGGAATTGGCGAAAAAAGTTGCCGACAGCGATGCCAGCGTTATGGTCATGGGCCCAAGCGGCAGCGGTAAGGAAGTGCTGGCGCGCTATATTCACGACCAGTCCGGCCGTGCCAATGAAGCCTTTATTGCCATCAACTGCGCCGCCATTCCCGAGAATATGCTCGAATCAACCCTGTTTGGTTATGAAAAAGGCGCTTTTACCGGCGCGGTGAACGCTTGCCCGGGGAAATTTGAACAGGCGCAAAACGGCACCATCTTGCTCGATGAAATCACCGAGATGGATTTGGGATTGCAGGCCAAGTTGCTGCGAGTGCTGCAGGAGCGCGAAGTAGAGCGCCTTGGCAGCCGTAAAACCATTAGTTTGAATGTACGGGTGCTGGCCACCTCCAACCGCGACTTAAAAGAAGCGGTGCAGGCCGGGGTGTTCCGTGAAGATCTCTATTACCGTTTAAACGTGTTTCCATTGCAGTGGTTACCCTTGTGTGAGCGTCCCGGAGACATTATTCCCCTGGCCGAGCATTTATTGCAGCGCCATTGTCAATCGGCTAAACAGGCGCCGGCAACTCTGAGTGAGGCGGCCAAACGCAAGTTGTTAAGCCATGCCTGGCCGGGCAATGTGCGGGAGTTGGATAATGTTATGCAGCGAGCGCTGATCTTACGAGTTGGCTCTGAAGTTGATGTCGATGCCATCTATATCGAGGAGCTTATCAGTCCAGCGGTTGTTGGTGTTTGCGCCGCGCCACAGCCATCAGGCTATGGTGCAGCCAGTGCGACTGAGCAGGGTGACGAAGAGCCCACCTTTAAAGATGAGCTTAAAAACAAGGAGCATAAGATTATCATGGATACCTTGGCGCGCTTTAACGGTAAGCGCAAAGATGTTGCCGAAGCGCTCGGTATCAGCCCACGCACCCTGCGCTACAAGATAGCGCAAATGCGCGAGCAGGGCATTCAACTGCCCCTGTAGCTCGGTGTTGTGGGCGAGGCTTTAGCCTTGCAAGGGCCAATTGTCAGACTGAAGTCTGACCCACATCCTTGGCGGTAAAGTCTGACTACACGGCAATACCTACAGTTATTTGTAGGCGAGGCTTTAGCCTTGCAAGGGCCAATTGTTAGATTGAAGTCTGACCCACATCCCTGGCGGCAAAGTCTGACTACACGGCAATACCTACAGTTATCTGTAGGCGAGGCTTTAGCCTTGCAAGGGTCAATTGTCAGACTGAAGTCTGACCCACATCCCTGGCGGCAAAGTCTGACTACACGGCAATACCTACAGTTATCTGTAGGCGAGGCTTTAGCCTTGCAAGGGCAATTATCAGACTGAAGTCTGACCCACATCCCTGGCGGCAAAGTCTGACTACACGACAATACCTACAGTTATCTGTAGGCGAGGCTTTAGCCTTGCAAGGGCCAATTGTCAGACTGAAGTCTGACCCACATCCTTGGCGGCAAAGCCTGACTACACGACAATACCTACAGTTATCTGTAGGCGAGGCTTTAGCCTTGCAAGGGCCAATTGTTAGACTGAAGTCTGACCCACATCCCTGGCGGCAAAGTCTGACTACACGGCAATACCTACAGTTATTTGTAGGCGAGGCTTTAGCCTTGCAAGAGCCAATTGTCAGACTGAAGTCTGACCCACATCCTTGGCGGTAAAGTCTGACTACACGGCAATACCTACAGTTATTTGTAGGCGAGGCTTTAGCCTTGCAAATGGGCGTCAAATTAACGTTGTTTAAATACTCATCACCGCCAAGAAATAAAAATCTTAACCAGTTGTAATTTAAGGTTATTTTAGTTGGCACGCTTAATGCTTTATTCAGCTCAAGTTTAATTTGACCAGTGCCAGTTTGATGAAAGTTCAAGCCAATTCTTTATTTCAGGAAATGCAGTCCCTTGCACTCGAAGCGCAAGCGCGTAACCCGTTAAAAACCATGCCTCAGCCGAGTAGTTCGGCATCGGTGCAATTTGGTGAGCTACTGAGCAATGCCATAGACAATGTCAACGGCTTGCAACAGGATGCCAAAGCCAAGGTTACCGCCGTGGAAATGGGGGATCGCCGTGTGTCCCTTGCCGAAGCCATGATCGCCTCGCAAAAATCTTCGGTGGCGTTTGAGGCCACGGTGCAGGTGCGCAATAAGCTGGTGGAAGCTTATAAAGACATAATGAACATGCCTGTTTAACGGATAGCGGAGAAAAGTCGTGGCGCAAGCAAATCAATCAACGGATCTCGCCCTAGCCGACACAGGTGGCGATATGCACACTGGCTCAGGCGAGCAACATGAACAGAAGTCGGGGTACTTAAGTGCCCTGAGCGGCGTGGATATGCTGCGCCAAGTAAGTTTGATCATCGCCCTTGCTATTTGCTTGGCCATTGCCATTTTTATCATTATCTGGGCACGCCAGCCAGAAATGCGCCCTCTGGGTAAAATGCCCACGGAAGAATTGATCCAAACCCTGGACTTTTTAGACGCACAAAAAATTGACTATGAGCTTAACGGCAATGTGATCATGGTGCCCGAAGATGCGTATCAGGATATCAAGTTGTCGATGACACGGGAGGGATTAACCCAGGGCCCGACCTCGGGCACAGATATTCTGATGCAAGACATGGGTTTTGGTGTTTCTCAACGCCTTGAGCGTGAGCGTCTTAAGCATTCTCGCGAGCAACAATTGGCACGCACCATAGAAGAGTTAAATAAGGTCTCTCGCGCCAAAGTATTGCTGGCGGTGCCAAAAGAAAATGTTTTTGCACGAATGGAAAAAAAGCCTTCTGCTACCGTAGTGCTCACGCTGCAAAGGGGCCGCACCCTCAACAGTGAAGAAATTGATTCCGTGGTTGATATCGTCGCTTCAGCGGTTCAAGGCTTATCGCCGGAGCGGGTGACGGTCACAGACCAAAACGGCCGCTTGTTAAATTCCGGCTCGCAAAACTCCCTTTCGGCACGTTCACGTAAAGAATACGAAATCGAGCGTCAGCGCGAGCAGGAATACCTGGAAAAAATCGACAGCATCTTGATCCCCGTGGTAGGTTTGGGCAATTACACGGCTCAGGTTGACCTGGTGATGGACTTCAGTGCCGTAGAAGAAACGCAAAAGCGCTATAACCCGGAGTTGCCGGCGGTGCGCAGCGAAACCACCCTGGAAGAGAATAATATCGGCGGTCTGGCTGCGGGTATCCCCGGCGCCCTGAGCAATCAACCACCAGTGAATTCCGCGATCCCAGAAAATGCCACGAATACGCAAAGTACGACGCAAAACAGTGCGCCCTTGCGCACTCATAAAGAGGCGACCCGCAACTATGAGCTGGATACCACCATCTCTCATAAGCGTAAGCAAACAGGGGTGATCCGTCGTATCAGCGTTTCCGTCGCGGTTGATTACAGCCAGGCGGCCAATGCCGAAGGTCAGGCAAGTGCAGCGCCGCGCACTGAGCAGGAGCTTAATAATATTCGCCGCCTGCTCCAAGGCGGTGTGGGTTTTGATTTGCAACGAGGTGATGCTCTTGAGGTAGTGAGTGTGCCCTTTGTTCGTGAAGACCTAGGCGCAGCCGCTGAGCTACCCTTGTGGGAGCAAAACTGGTTTATGAAGCTGGTGCGTTTGGCTCTAGGGGCTCTGGTTATTATCGTCTTGATAGTCGCCGTGGTACGCCCTATGCTGAAGCGCTTGATTTACCCGGACGACACCCTAGAAGCCTATGATGAAGAAGCGCTGACCTCGGGCGTCGATATTGGCGATAACACCTTAGAAATGCTCAATAAGGATTTCGACTCAGCCTCGGTAGGTTTCTCACCGGACGGCACCTTGCAGTTGCCGGACTTACATGGCGATGAAGACTTGTTAAAAGCGGTGCGTGCCTTAGTGGCTAATGAGCCGGAATTATCCTCTCAAGTAGTAAAAGCGTGGTTAAACGAAGATGACTGAAGCACAACAAACACTTCCTAGTACCTTCAATGTTGAGAAGCTTGAAGGGGTAGAAAAAGCGGCGATTTTACTCTTGAGTCTGTCTGAAGAAGACGCAGCGCAAATTCTTAAACACCTAGAGCCCAAACAGGTGCAAAAGGTGGGCATGACCATGGCCAAATTGGCGGATTTAAGTCAGGATAAAATCAGTGCCGTACATAATTTGTTTATCGAACAAATCCAACAATTTAGCACTATAGGCTTCCAGTCTGAGGAATTTATCAAAAAAGCGCTGACCGCGGCGCTGGGCGAAGATAAAGCCGCTAGCCTTATCGATCAAATCGTTATGGGCTCAGGTGCCAAAGGTCTGGATTCACTCAAATGGATGGACTCCAAGCAGGTGGCCAATATTATTCGCAACGAGCACCCGCAGATCCAAACCATAGTCTTGTCCTACCTGGAGCCGGAGCAAAGTGCGGAAATTCTTTCTCAGTTCCCGGAAAAAGTGCGTCTCGATTTAACCATGCGTATCGCCAATCTAGAAGAAGTACAGCCGGCGGCGCTGCAAGAACTGAACGAGATCATGGAGAAACAATTTGCCGGTCAGGCCGGTGCCCAGGCGGCGAAGATGGGTGGCCTCAAAGCGGCGGCGGACATTATGAACTACCTGGAGACCAATATCGAAGGTCAGCTGATGGACTCCATCCGCGAGCACGACGAAGAAATGTCGCAGCAAATTCAAGATCTTATGTTTGTGTTTGAAAACCTGATGGATGTTGATGACAGAGGTATTCAGTCGATTCTGCGCGAAGTACAGCAAGATGTACTAATGAAAGCCATTAAGGGCGCCGATGACGGCCTTAAAGATAAGATACTGAGCAATATGTCTAAACGTGCCGCCGATATGCTGCGCGATGACCTCGAAGCCATGGGGCCGGTGCGTATCAGTGAAGTGGAAGCGGCACAAAAAGAAATTCTCTCTACTGCGCGACGCCTGGCCGACTCCGGCGAAGTGGTGCTCGGTGGCGGTGGCGGCGAGGAGTTCCTCTAAGCCATGCAGGACACTAAATTGCACCGAGGGCGTCCGCTGGAGGCAAGCGAAGCCGCCGAAGAGCTGCTGCAGCATTGGCCCATTCCCGATGTTACCGCCAGTGCTGAATCTTTGCAGGGGCGCTCGACCGCATTTGGCACCCCGTTAGAGCAGTTATATCACGCCAGTGAGCAAGAGGCTGGTGATGAGGAAATACACACAGCGCAGGAGCCTGAACTGCCCAAACTGACCATGGAAGAGCTGGAGCAGATCCGTCAGGATGCCTATGAAGAAGGGCTGCAACAAGGCCATGAGCAAGGTTATATAGATGGTTTTGCAAAGGGTGTCAGCGAAGGTAAGGAAGCGGGCTTTAAGGAAGGCCAGCAACTGGGTCAGGAGCAGGGTGTCGCCGATGCCAAGCCGTTAATTGATGATCAGATAGCTTTACTTAAATCGCTGTTGACGGCACTTGATGAACCGGCCAAACGTTTGGATCAGGAAGTTGAACAGGAACTGCTGTTTTTAGCCAGCGAACTGGCCAAGGCGGTGACACTTAGTGAAATTCGCACTAACCCGGATATTATTCTCGCTGCCCTTAGGGCAGCCACGGATGCACTGCCAAGCAATGAGGCCATGTGTCAGATTTATCTCCACCCCGATGACCTGGCTCAGGTGCAAAGCCATTTCGATGAGCAGCAACTGAGTAATCGCCATTGGCAATTGTTAAGCGAGCCGACCATGGAGCGCGGTGGCTGTCATATTAAGCAGCAGCGCTCGTCCATAGATATGAGCCTGTCGCAGCGACTGCAACAGGTGATCGGCGGCTTTTTGCAAGACGCCGGCGTGGCGGTGAAAGGGCAGGATTAGCCATGAGTCACTCCCTAGCACAGCGCCTTAAAAGCAAGCGTAGCGCCATTGCTCCCGCTCAGGTGGCGGTGGCCGGCAGCCTTACCCGGGTGGTGGGTTTAACCTTGGAGGCCAAGGGCCTGCATGCGGCCATTGGCAGTTTGTGCCAGGTGGAAACCAATCAGGGCATGGTCGATGCCGAAGTGGTGGGTTTTAACGACGATATTCTGTATTTGATGCCTAATGACCGTATCTCCGGGGTGTTACCTGGGGCGCGGGTGATCCCGCAAGCGAAAAAGCCCGGCTTGCCGGTGGGCATGAATTTACTTGGCCGGGTGGTGGACGGTTTGGGTCGCCCTTTGGACGGGCTTGGGCCTTTGCGCACCGAGCACCATGCGCGTTTTGCCCAAAACAATATTAACCCCTTGGCGCGTCGTCCTATTAGCCAGCCTATGGATGTGGGTGTGCGCGCCATTAATTCAGTGATCACCGTAGGGCAGGGCCAGCGTATGGGCCTGTTCGCCGGCAGTGGCGTGGGTAAGTCCGTGCTGCTGGGGATGATGACCCGAGGCAGCGCCGCCGATGTGATAGTGGTGGGTCTGGTTGGTGAGCGTGGTCGCGAAGTGAAAGAATTTATTGAAGAGATCTTAGGTGAGCAAGGACGTAAACGTGCCGTGGTAGTGGCAGCGCCCGCCGATGCCTCGCCATTGATGCGCTTAAAGGGCTGCGAGAGCGCGGTCACCATCGCCGAGTATTTTCGCGATCAGGGCTTAAATGTCTTGCTGCTGTTAGACTCTGTTACCCGCTATGCCATGGCACAGCGGGAAATTGCCTTGGCGGTGGGCGAGCCTCCGGCCACCAAGGGTTATCCGCCTTCGGTATTCGCCAAATTACCGGCACTTATTGAGCGCGCTGGTAACGGCGGCGAAGGGCAAGGTGCTATTACCGCATTTTTCACCGTACTTTCCGAGGGCGATGATATGCAAGACCCCATTGCCGATGCGGCGCGGGCTATACTCGATGGCCATATTGTATTATCGCGCGAGCTGGCCGATAGCGGCCATTACCCCGCCATTGATGTGGAAAAATCCATCAGCCGGGTGATGCCTCAGGTAGTATCCGAGCAGCATATGCAGCAGGCGCGATTAATGAAGCAGGTGATGGCCATGTATTCTGAAAATAAAGACATGATCACCTTAGGCGCCTATCAAAAGGGCACAGATCCCATGTTGGATCAGGCCATAGATATGATGCCCATGATTAATCAATTTTTACGCCAGGGCATGAAAGATGTGGTGCCCTACGATGAGTGTCTGCATTCATTAGCCGTGTTATTCGGACAAGGAGGCACGCGTGGCTAAACTCGTGGTGTTGCATAAACTGGAAAGCGATAAGGAAGAGCGCTTGCGCGCCGACTTTCTTGGGGCTCAGCAGCACCATAGGCTGCAACAACAAAAATTGCAGGGTCTTACCCAGTTTCGCAGCGAATATATGAGTCAACTTATGAGCAAGGCTCAGGCCGGTTTATCCAGCGCTGGCTTTAGTCATTATCAGAATTTTATTGCCAAAATAGAGCAGGCCATTGCTCAGCAGTCGCAAACGGTGGAAACCGCCAAAAGAGTTATGCAGCAACGTCAGCAGTTGTGGCAACAGCAACGCATTCGCAGTGAAGCTGTGGCTAAGTTAATCGCTAAAAAAGAACAGCAAAAGCAAGTGGCCATGGCTAAAGCCGAGCAAAAAATGCTGGACGAATTCAGTATCAATCAGTTTTTTGCCAGGCGGCTGGCGCAGGGCTCGAGCTCCTAAGTAATGCGTGCTTTATACGGACAGGGTCAAAACTGGTGCATATATTGCAGTCAACAGATCAGTTTTATTATTCCCGGTGTTAAAGCGGCAGTGCTTTGCCACCTTTTGAGGGTCTGTTCATGACATTTATTGAGTCCCTTGCCATGCCTGGCATCCAAATTACCCCTGGCGACATCGCATCGCCGCGCATCTTAGAAAGCGGTGATGAAGACTTGGCTATCGACTCCCTAAAAGAGCAAACGCCGAGCTTTGCCAATGCCTATCAGCAGGCGCAGGATGCCGCCGACAAGGGTAAAGTGGACGCCAAGGTCTCAGCTGAGGCCTCACCTGATGCTGAGCTAGTGGCTGCAGAGATAGCTCAGCCAGCGCCAAGCCTTGAGGAAACAGACAAGGAATTAACGCCGGAACGAGAGTGGGTATCGACTTCCGTGTTGGAAAATGCGGATAAAGCTAATGCACCCACGCCAAGTGCGACAAGTATTGCTCCCATGGAGGCGCAAAACGGCCCAGATGAGAACTCAGTTGAGAGCTTCGCCGATGCCAATCAAGACGCAGCAGGGTTAACCGAGAGTGACTTTTATCAGCAGTTGTTTGCCCAACTTAATACCAGTACTGAATTAAAAACACCGGATTCAGCAGATTTAGTTAAAACAGGTTTAGTACAAGAAACCCAGGCAGCGACCCTGGCAGTCGGTGCCGTGAAGTTTGAATTAAAAGCGCTACCGCCGCAATTTCAGCAGGCTATGGCACAATTAACACCGGCTCAGCGTGAGCAACTCAGTGCTCAGGTACTGCAATTTGCTCAGGAGCAAAACCTCGAACCTAAGCACTTAGCGGCATTAACGCAGCAGCTCGAAGGCTGGGTGGGGACGCCAAAGGCCGCCTCCTTGTTGGGCACTCAAGGTGAGAGTAAAGAATTAAGCGTTCAGGCAAAGCCAGCGCCGGACAAGAGCGACCCGCTTATGACCAAGGCGCCACCCGCTGATGCCGTGATGACTCCAGATAGCAAAAATGCCTCCTTGGCCGCTAACCTTAACGTAACGGTAACGGTAACGGCAAGTGCAGATAAAAGTGCAAGTGCAAGCGCAGATGAAGGTGCGCCTGTAATTACAACTTCGAGCCTGCGCTCAACACCGGCCCAAAGCTCAGAGTCAAAAGCACAGCTGCAAAGCATAGATAAGGCCCCCGGCGCTAACGTCAGTCCCGAGTTAGGCAAAGAGTCCATAGAATCGGCGTCGCAAGGGCGATTAGAGCCTCTTGAAGGTGGCAAACTGCAGCAGTTGGCGCAGGCGCTATTGGCACAACTCGTTGCTGGGACACAACAATCTTCAGGCACTCACGCCAATGGGTTGGGCGATATCAATACCGCCATTGAAACAGACTTAGCCCAGTGGCAACAAGTTGCAGCGCCCGCCAGTGGGCAGGCACAAGCTTCCCCCCAAGGTGTTGGACTCAAGCAAGTGTTGGATCCGGCCTTAATGCAGGCATTGAACATCACTAAAAGCGATGCCGCTTTGCAGTTGCATCAGCGCGTCAATATGCTGTTGAATCTCAGCAACCAAGAGGCAGAAATTCGTCTCGACCCGCCGGAGCTAGGCAGCATGCAGGTGCGCGTGCGCAGCGAGGGTGAGCAGGCACATATTAATTTTGTGGTGCAAAACCAACAGGCCAAAGAAGCCTTGGAACAGAGCATGCCCAGGCTGCGTGAGCTGTTAGCACAGCAAGGACTAGCCCTTGGAGAGGCCCAAGTACAGCAGCAAAGCCAAGGCCAGAGCCAGCAGCAGGAGTCATTTGCCAACCAGACTCATCAGGGTGTAGACACAGATATTCAAGGTGAGAATGACGATGCCCTTGAGGCGGTCAATACCCGGGCTAAAAACCCACAGGCAGAGCAAGGAATTGATTTCTATGCCTAATAACAATTGCTATGATACAGCTAACTGATTTATTCGAGGCGCCCAATGGCCGATGATAAGCAAGCCGGACTAGAGATTAAACAGGCCGGCTCACCGAAAAAATTAATAATAACCATTGTCGCCCTGGCTATATTGGCGGCGGCCGCCCTTGGTGGGTATTTCTTCTTCGTAGCAAGTGATGATGCCCCAGCTGTACCTGCAGAGTCTGTGACTCAGGGGGGTGATGAGGCGGCTATTGGCTCGCCGAACGCCCAATTAGGCACGGCCTTGTATGTGGCCATGCCTCGTCCCTTTGTTTTTAATGTGCCCGGTGCAGCCCGCGATCGCATAGTGCAGATCAAGGTGCAGCTTATGGTGCGTGGCGAGAATAATGAAGAAACGGCGAAAAAGCATATCCCCTTGATTGAAGGCACCTTGCTAAGCGTGTTTGCCGGCACCAATGCTGATGAATTAAGCACAGCAGCGGGTAAAGAGTCGCTGCGTGATGAGGCGCTGGTTAAGGTACAGCAAGCCCTTGAAGGGGTTGCCAGTGCAAAAGTGGTTGAGCGGGTACTCTTTACCGGCTTTGTGATGCAGTAACGAGGTGCAGCGTGAGCGATTTATTATCTCAAGACGAAATTGATGCGCTATTACACGGTGTCGACGAGGTTGATGAAGAAGAGATAGCCGAAGGTGGTGATGGCGGTGCCGATGCGGCCCTGCAGTACGATTTTTCTTCTCAGGATCGCATCGTTCGTGGTCGCATGCCCACCCTTGAGATCGTTAACGAGCGCTTTGCCCGGCATATGCGCATCAGTCTGTTCAACATGATGCGCCGCACCGCCGAGGTGTCCATTAACGGCGTGCAGATGATCAAATTTGGTGAATATATTCACACTCTGTTTGTGCCAACCAGCTTAAACATGGTGCGTTTTCGCCCACTTAAAGGCACCGGCCTTATCACCATGGAAGCGCGTTTGGTGTTTATCCTGGTGGATAACTTCTTCGGTGGTGACGGTCGTTATCACGCCAAGATTGAAGGCCGCGAATTTACCCCCACCGAGCGCCGTATCGTACAGATGCTGCTGAAAATCATCTTTGAAGACTATAAAGAAGCCTGGGCGCCGGTAATGGATGTGTCCTTTGAGTATCTGGACTCCGAGGTCAACCCGGCCATGGCCAATATAGTGAGCCCTACCGAGGTGGTGGTGATCAGCTCCTTCCATATTGAACTCGATGGGGGTGGTGGTGACTTCCATATTGCCCTGCCTTATTCCATGCTGGAGCCTATTCGCGAGTTGCTTGATGCCGGTGTGCAATCAGACACCGAAGACACAGATCTGCGCTGGTCCAAGGCGCTGCGTGATGAAATTATGGATGTGGAAGTGGAATTATCGACTCGGTTATTGGACGTGGACCTGTCGTTGGCGCAAATCATGGAGTTGCAGGCTGGCGATATTATACCGGTGGAAATGCCTGAGCATGTCACAGTGTTTGTTGAGGACTTGCCTACTTACCGCGCTAAAATGGGACGCTCGCGAGATATGGTCGCGCTGCAGATCAGTGAAAAAATTAAACGCCCCGAGTCGGCCAAATCCGATCTCCATGTCTTTACCAAAGGCGGTAAAAAATTGGACTCAGATGCCGAATTGGCGGTGCTGGCAGATGACCTTCACCTTAGTGAAGGGGTAGACTTAGATTGGTAAAAAGCACAAAGTAATAGTGCCTAGCAACAGAGGTTGTATGTAATGAGTGATGACCAAGATACCATGGACGAATGGGCTGCGGCCCTGGCCGAAGCAGAGCAGAGCGAAAGCGGTGCAGCTGATCCCCAAGTAGCCGAGCTCGATGAGCTGGCGGCTTCAAATCAAGAGGTGTCGGCGGACGACAAACGTAAACTTGACACTATTTTAGATATTCCTGTGACTATTTCTATGGAAGTAGGGCGCTCGAAAATCAATATTCGTAACCTGCTGCAATTGAATCAGGGCTCGGTGGTCGAGCTGGATCGCGTTGCCGGTGAGCCTTTGGATGTGCTGGTTAATGGCACTCTGATCGCCCACGGCGAGGTGGTGGTGGTGAACGATAAGTTTGGTATTCGTCTTACCGATGTGATCAGCCAGGTTGAGCGTATTAAGAAGTTGCGATGAAGCCTGCCCTGATTGCCTTATTGCTAAGTGCTGCGCCGACCTGGGTCTGGGCTGAGACCAGCACAGCCGCGGCTGCCCCAGGAGCGGGGTTAAACCTCAATATCGTCTCCATGCTGCTATCGCTGATGCTGGTGGTGGTGACTATACTGGTGTTGGCGTTTTTGCTAAAGCGCTTTAATCCCAATATGGCAACCAGTGACGACTTTAAGGTGGTGCGGACTCTGGCTCTTGGCACCAAGGAGCGTCTGCTGGTGGTGGAAATAGACAATAAACAACACCTGCTAGGGGTGACGCCACAGGCCATTAACTACTTGTATGAATTAGAAAATCCTTTGCCTGAGCGCGAAATGACGCCGCTGGCAAAGCAACTTAGCCATTTACTCAATACTAAAAATAAGACCTAAGATGATGAAATACTGGCTCCTGCTGCTGTGCGCCTTGCTTATTAGTCCCAGTGCCTTTGCCGAGCAAGGGTTACCTGCACTGACGGTAACCACCAATGCCGATGGCTCCCAGGATTATTCGGTGACCCTGCAAATCCTGGCCATTATGACGGCGCTGAGTTTTATTCCGGCGGCGGTGATCATGATGACTTCCTTTACCCGCATCATTGTGGTGCTGGCCATACTGCGCCAGGCCATAGGTTTGCAGCAAACGCCGTCAAACCAGGTATTGTTGGGCATGTCGCTGTTTTTAAGTATATTTATTATGGCGCCTATTTATAACCAGGTGCATGATCAGGCCATAGCCCCGTATCTGGATGAAAAAATGACCTCAATGCAGGCGCTGGAAGCGGCAAAACAGCCCATGAAGGCCTTTATGCTTTCACAAACCCGCATTAAGGATCTGGAAACCTTTGCCCAAATCGCCGGCTATGAACAACTGGACTCACCGGCCGATACGCCCTTTATCGTGGTGATCCCGGCCTTTGTCACCAGTGAGCTGCAAACCGCCTTTATTATCGGCTTTATGTTTTTTATTCCCTTTCTTATCGTCGACTTGGTGGTCGCCAGTGTGCTGATGGCCATGGGTATGATGATGCTCTCGCCCATGATAGTGTCACTGCCCTTTAAGATTATGCTCTTTGTACTGGTCGATGGCTGGTCTTTGGTTATGGGCACCTTGGCCCGCAGTTTCGGCCTGGGGACCTAAGCATGGAGCCGGGTGTTTTTGTCGATATCCTCAGTGATGCCTTGTTCCTGGTGATCAAGTTGGTGTCGGCAATTATCGTCCCCAGCTTGATTGTCGGCTTAATTGTCGCCGTGTTTCAGGCCGCTACCTCGATTAACGAACAGACCTTAAGCTTTTTGCCCCGTTTGTTGGTGACCTTGGGGGCGCTTATCATAGGCGGCCACTGGATCACCCAGGAACTGATCGACTTCTTTAATCGCCTGATACTGTCTATTCCAGAAATAGCGGGCTAGCTATGGAATACCCCTTTGCCGTTATCCTCCAATGGCTAAGTGACTACTTACTGCCCGTGGTGCGCATTGTTGCCATGCTGATGGTGATGGCCGGTATCGGCGCCCGCAATGTGCCGGCCCGGGTTAAGCTCGGCCTGGCCCTGGTGATCGCCTTTGTAGCCGTGCCCGTGCTGCCGCCGGTGCAATTTACCAACCTTTTCTCGGCAGAAATGATTTTGGTGGTGCTGCAGCAAATACTTATTGGCGTGGCCATGGGTTTTGCCTCTCAGTTGCTGCTCAATACCTTTATTCTGGCTGGACAAATCCTGGCGATGCAAACCGGTTTAGGCTTTGCCTCAGTAGTTGACCCAGCCAATGGCCTTAGCGTGCCCGCCGTCGGCCAATTTTACCTTATCCTCAGCACCTTGCTGTTTTTCGTTTTTAACGGTCATTTGATGATGATCCAGATGATAGTACACAGCTTTATTGCTCTGCCCATCGACGGCAGTTGGTGGGCGGTGGATCATTATTGGGACATAGTTACCTGGGGCGGCTGGATGTTTACCACAGCCCTGGTACTGGCTTTGGCGCCCTTGACCGCCATGCTGGTGATCAACCTGTCGTTCGGGGTCATGACCCGCGCCGCGCCGCAGCTTAATATCTTTGCCATCGGCTTTCCCTTTACCCTGGTCTCTGGCCTGGTCATCATCTGGGCGACTCTGGGGAATTTTATGGCCCAGTTTGAAGCCCAATGGCTGCGCATGGTGGAGCTGATGTGCTCCATGGTCGGTTGCGCCCCTTAGGAGGATAAATGGCAGAAGATTCAGGACAGGAAAGAACCGAAGAACCCACGCCGAAGAAGCTCCAAGAAGCGAAAAAGAAGGGGCAGATCGCGCGTTCAAAAGAGCTAGGCACCACCTTTGTATTGATCATGTCGGCGGTGTCGCTGCTGATCTATGGCCCGGACATAGGCCGTGGCCTGCACCTGGTGATGGGTCGCATGCTTACCCTTAGCCGCAATGAAACCTATGACACCTCGAAAATGTTCTCGGCCTGGGGCGCCGTTGCCGATGCCTTGCTCTATCCCATGGCCATGTTTGTGCTAGTGATAGTGCTGGCGGCCTTTATTGGTAATACCTTGCTCGGCGGTTTTAACTTTTCCTGGCAGGCCATGGCCCCCAAGGCCAATAAAATGTCCCCGCTTAAAGGCTTTAAGCGCATGTTTGGCACTCAGGCGGCGGTTGAGCTGGTTAAGGCGCTGCTAAAATTTGCCCTGGTTGCCGCCTGTGCTGTGTTTTTAATTAAAATGTACTTTTATGAAATTCTCCATCTCAGTATAGAGACGACGCCGGGCAATATAGTTCATGCTTTGGAGATCATTGCCTGGATGTTCCTAGCGCTGAGCTGCACCATGCTGGTGGTGTCCGCCATCGATGCCCCGTATCAGAGTCATAATCACCATAAGCAGCTGAAAATGACCCTGCAAGAGGTCAAGGACGAGTATAAAAATTCCGAGGGTGATCCACAGATCAAGGCGCGTATTCGCCGCACTCAAAGGGAAATGTCGCAGCGCCGTATGATGCAGGATGTCCCCGACGCCGATGTCGTGGTCACCAACCCGACTCACTATTCGGTGGCACTGAAATACGACACAGACAAGGCCGGAGCCCCAATTATGGTGGCCAAGGGCGGCGATGAGCTGGCGATGCAAATTCGTAAGGTGGCTCAGGGTAACGATGTGCCTCTGGTGGAGTCACCTGTGCTGACCCGGGCGCTGTTTCATACCACGGAAGTGGGCGAGCAGGTGCCGGAGCAACTCTTTACTGCCGTGGCTCAGGTGCTGGCCTATGTTTATCAGTTAAAGCGCTTCCAAAAGGGCCGTGGCCGCAGGCCGACCAAGCTGAGCGAGCACTTACCCATCCCAGATGATTATCAATATTAAGCAGAGCTAGGTAGAATTAGCGCCGCTAAAGCATAACTTTTAAAGCTGGCCTGCTCCTTGCTTTAATGCCCTCAGTGTCAATTTATTGCTGTGCGCATTTATGGATTTTAAGGCCGTTTTAACCCAGCTTAATCGCGATAAAAAAGAATATGCCAAGGGCGTAGGGACGCCTTTATTGGTGCTGGCCGCGCTGGCCATGGTGGTTTTGCCCATGCCGCCGTTTCTGCTCGATATTCTCTTTTCCTTTAATATCGCCTTGGCCCTGGTGGTGCTGCTGGTAACCGTTTATACCTTAAAACCCCTGGATTTTGGTATGTTTCCGGCGGTGCTCTTGGTCGCCACCATAATGCGTTTGGCCCTGAATGTCGCCAGTACTCGGGTGGTGCTGCTCGAAGGTCACCAAGGTGGTGATGCCGCCGGTAAGGTGATTGAAGCCTTTGGCTCTGTGGTGATCGGCGGTAACTATGCGGTCGGTTTAGTGGTCTTTTTAATTCTTATTATCATCAACTTTGTGGTGATCACCAAGGGTGCCGGGCGCATCTCCGAGGTGTCGGCGCGCTTTACCTTGGACGCCATGCCGGGTAAGCAAATGGCCATAGACGCGGATTTAAATGCCGGCTTTATCAGCGCCGAGCAAGCCCGTGAGCGCCGTGAAGAAGTGACCCGTGAGGCGGATTTCTACGGCTCTATGGACGGTGCAAGTAAGTTTGTAAAAGGCGATGCCATCGCCGGTATCGTTATTCTTATCATCAACATAGTTGGCGGCTTGTTCGTCGGCATGATCCAGCATGATCTTAGCTTTGGTCAGGCCATGGAGGTTTATACCCTGCTGACTATAGGGGATGGCCTGGTCGCTCAGTTGCCTTCCTTATTGCTATCTATTGGCACCGCCATAGTGGTGACGCGACAAAATGAAACCCACAACATGGGCGAGCAGGTCAAAAACCAGCTGGGCAATGATAAAGCCCTGTGGATAGCCTGCGGTATCTTGGTCACCATGGGTCTAGTGCCGGGCATGCCGCATTTGGCCTTTTTGGGTCTGGGTGCCTTACTGGGCTTTATTGCTTATTTATCACAAAAACAGGCGCGCGAGGCCGAGTTGCAAGAGCAACAGCAGGCGACGCAGGGCGCTGGCACCCAAGTAGCGACCCGCGATGAGCCCAAAGAGCTGGGCTGGGATGATGTACAGCAGGTGGACGTGATCGGTCTGGAAGTGGGCTATCGCTTAATTCCCCTAGTTGATCAGGCTCAAGGTGGCGAGCTGCTAAGCCGTATTAAAGGGGTGCGTAAAAAGCTCTCGCAAGAGTTTGGCTTTTTGGTGCCACCTGTGCATATTCGCGATAATTTAGAGCTCGACCCCAATGCTTACCGCATTACCCTGATGGGGGTGTCCAGCGGCGATGGCGAGCTCAGCAGCGGCGCCGAGCTGGCCATTAATCCGGGTCAGGTATTTGGCCCGGTTAACGGCATTGCTACTAAGGATCCGGCCTTTGGTCTGGATGCGGTGTGGATAAAGCCAGAACTAAAAGACGAAGCCCAATCCTTAGGTTATACGGTGGTGGATGCCGCTACCGTGGTTGCCACCCATATCAGCCAGTTGCTCACTAACAATGCTGCGCTGCTGCTTGGTCACGAAGAAGTACAGAGCCTGCTCGATATGCTGGCCAAGAGTCATCCGCGTTTGGTGGAGGGCCTGGTGCCCGAGGTGCTGCCCTTGACGACAGTGGTGAAAGTGCTGCAAAACCTGCTTAACGAAGGGGTCGCCATTCGCGATATGCGCACCATAGTGCAGACCCTGGTGGAGTACGGCCCGCGTAGCCAGGACCCAGATGTATTAACCGCAGCGGTACGTATTTCTCTGCGCCGTTTAATAGTGCAAGACGCAGTGGGCGCAAGCCCGGAAATTCCTGTCATAACATTGGCGCCTGAGTTGGAACAGATGTTGCATCAGTCACTTCAGAACGCAGGAGATGAAGGGGCCGGTATCGAACCTGGCCTAGCCGAGCGATTACAAGCCTCGCTCAGTGAAGCCCACCAAAACCAAGAAATGGCTGGTGAACCTTCCATCTTATTGACCTCAGGCATGCTGCGAACGGTGTTATCACGCTTTGTTAAATACACCATTCCCGGCCTTAGGGTGATGTCTTATCAGGAAGTCCCCGATGAGCGTCAAATTAAGATAGTCAGCTCCGTAGGACAGCAATAAACCAATGGCCTGGCCGTTGCTTAAAGGGTGAACTTATGAAAATTAAACGCTTTTTTGCTAAAGACATGCGCAGCGCATTAAAAGAAGTAAAGGACGAACTCGGTGCCGACGCGGTGATCATGTCGAATAAAAAGCTCGCCGATGGGGTGGAAATCGTTGCCGCAATCGATCATGAGCGCCCTAATGCGACTGCTGCCCAGCCAAGTGCCGTTGCACCTAGCACGCAAGCCCAGCAGGCAAGTCCACAGCCGCGTATACTACAGCCTTATAATCACAGTGCCCGAGTGCATGGCCAACAAGAGCGTGAGCGCACACCCGTGGCGGATTCTTTACAGGCCCTGTTAGAGCGTCAAAATCCACAGCCGAAAAATGCTGTCCTAGCAGATATGTTTTCGCAGTCTGGTATCGATTTGCATCAGTCAGCACAGCAAGGAACGCCTCAACATGCCGCAGGCTATGGTGCGACAGAGTCGCGTTTCCAACCGCAAGAACAACCGCGAGTGCAATCCCATACGCCACGTCCCGAGCCTAGAATGTCTACCCAGCAGCTGGGTGATGATCTGGACGGCGATGACCTGGATGAGCTCGCGCAAAGCACTTCTGCCGAGCAGGATGAAATTACCGCCATGCGCGATGAAATGAATGCCATTCGCCAATTGCTGGAACACCAGGTATCGGGCTTGCTCTCGCAAGACCGCGCCCGCCGTGACCCAACCCGCGCCTGCTTTATCGAACGCTTACAAGGCATGGGGATTGATACCAAGGTGGCAGAGCAGTTAGTGCGTTATGTGCCTGATGACGTTTCCCGTCAGCAAGCCTGGCAGAGCGTAATGGAAATGACGCACAAGCATATGCACACCACGGGCAACGAAATTTTACGCCATGGTGGCGTTTATGCCTTAGTAGGTCCGACCGGTGTGGGTAAAACCACGACAGTAGCTAAGCTGGCCGCCCTGGGGGCGCAAAAATACGGTGCCGATCAGGTGGCCTTGATCACTACAGACACCTACCGTATTGGTGCTTTTGAGCAACTGGCAACCTATGGCCGTATTATCGGTTGTCCGGTGAAGCAGGTTAAAGATGCCAGCGAATTAGCCGATACCTTATTTCAGTTGCGTAATAAGCGCTTGGTGCTCATTGACACCGCAGGTATGAGCCAGCGCGATATGCGTTTAACTGAGCAGTTAAATACCCTGATGCGCAGTGCCGCTGTGGAGATCCGCAGCTATTTGGTGCTCAGTGCCACGGCCCAGCGCGAAGTATTACAAGAAGCCATAAAACACTTCCAAATGGTAGACCTAAGCGGCTGTATTTTCACAAAGCTTGATGAAAGTCTAAGTTTGGGTGAGATTATTAGTGTGGCGATTCAAAATCGCCTGCCAATAGGGTATCTTACCAACGGTCAGCGTGTGCCAGAAGATATCCGGGTGGCAAACTCGGAAAAAATGGTGAGAAAGGCTGAGCAATTGTTTATAAAACGCCAAAAAGCGCAAGCAACATCAGCTCCAGCGGGGCGTCAGACGCTAGCGTCACCAGCAGTAGGAATGTATGATTAACACCATCTTGGATCAGGCAAGCGGTCTTCGCAGAATGAATAATAATAGTCAAGGCGTGAAAGTGATCGCCGTAACCGGCGGCAAAGGCGGTGTAGGCAAAACCAATGTTTCCTTGAACATGGCCATTGCCATGGGTCAGCTAGGCAAACGGGTTTTGGTACTTGATGCCGACCTGGGTCTGGCCAACTGCGACGTAATGCTTGGTTTACGAGTGGAAAAAAACCTCTCTCATGTGCTCAATGGCGAATGCCATCTGCGCGATATTCTGGTGGAAGGTCCCGCAGGCATTCGTATCGCTCCCGCTTCTTCGGGCGCCCAGAGCATGGTTGAGTTGAGCCCTAGCGAACATGCGGGCCTAATTCGCGCCTTTAGCGAACTCGATAGTGAATATGACGTGCTGATTGTCGATACCGCCGCCGGTATTTCCGATATGGTGCTAAGTTTTTCCCGCGCCTCACAAGATGTGGTAGTGGTGGTATGTGATGAACCCACATCGATCACCGATGCCTATGCTCTGATCAAAGTACTTAGCCGCGAGCATGGCGTTTACAAATTTAAAATCGTTGCCAGCATGGTGCGCAGTCTGCGCGAGGGCCAGGACCTATTCGCCAAGCTTTCCAAGGTTACCGACCGTTTTCTCGATGTCTCGCTTGAGCTGGTTGCCGCTGTGCCTTATGACGAGAACATGCGTAAAGCCACGCGCCGACAAAAGGCCGTGGTCGATTTATTCCCCAACTCTCCGGCATCTGTGTCGCTGAAGAACCTCGCCAACAAGGCCACCCAGTGGCCGTTGCCGAATCACCCTTCGGGACATCTAGAATTCTTTATTGAAAAGCTCGTAGGCCGCTAACGGTATAGGACGGCTATGAACAAAGTCGCAGGGTATCAACAGCAACAGCAATTAGGCTCTCTTGTGGAGCGCCATGCGGCTTTGGTTAAGCGTATCGCCTGCCATTTGTTGGCGCGTTTGCCGGCCAGTGTGCAGCTGGATGATCTTATCCAATCGGGCATGATAGGGCTTATCGAAGCATCACGAAATTTCGATGCCACTAAGGGCGCCAGCTTTGAAACCTTTGCCGGTATTCGTATTCGTGGCGCCATGCTTGATGAAATTCGCCGCGGCGATTGGGCACCGCGCTCCTTGCACCGCCATAGTCGCGCCATAGCACAGGCCATCCATGATTTGGAGCGAACCTTGGGGCGCGAACCCAAGGATATAGAAGTTGCGCAACGGCTTGAAATTTCACTTGAAGAATATCATTCGATTTTAAACGATGTGAACTGTGCCAAGGTCATTGGCATAGAAGATCTCGGCGTTGATGAAGACGTTATCGGCGCTTGTGAGCATGAGCCGGAGCAGGTCAACCGACCCTTTGCCAGCATGCATAACGAAAGATTTAATGCCGCCTTGGTTAAGGCTATCAAGTCTTTGCCCGAGCGCGATGCTCTGGTGCTGTCCTTGTACTACAACGATGAAATGAATTTAAAAGAAATTGGGCACATACTCGCGGTCAGTGAATCGCGTGTGAGCCAGATACATAGTCAGGCAATGATCAGGCTTAGAGCCAAGATCAATGATTGGATCAATTAATAAAGTAAAGCGGGTTTACGGAGGATACTTTGGATAAGAACATGAAAATCCTTGTGGTTGACGACTTTTCCACCATGAGAAGAATCATTAAAAATCTCTTGCGTGATTTAGGCTTCACCAATGTGCTAGAGGCGGATGACGGCATTACGGCCTTGCCCATGCTGCAAAATCAGGACTTTGATTTTGTGGTTACCGACTGGAACATGCCGGGCATGCAAGGTATTGACCTGTTGCGCGCCATTCGCGCCGACGAGCGACTAAAACACCTACCCGTATTAATGGTGACCGCCGAGGCCAAAAAAGAACAAATTATTGCCGCCGCCCAGGCCGGTGTGAATGGTTATATAGTTAAGCCTTTCACCGCCGCGACCTTGAAAACCAAGCTGGAAAAAGTGTTTGAGCGCTTAGGTTAATTAAGAAGGAGAGGGTTATGTCAGCGTCCGCTGCACCTCATATTACCCTGGAGCAGGCCAAGCAGCTTGTGGTGTTTTTGGAACAGGGCGAGCAGGAAAAAGCCGACCAGTTGATCTTGGATGCGGCTTCGAAGGAGCAATCCGAGCTGTTTGCCGAGGTGGGAAAACTCACACGTCAACTGCATGAATCGTTGAAGAATTTCCAGCTGGATACGCGTCTTTCAGACCTGACCAACGAAGCTATTCCAGATGCCAAACAGCGTCTCAATTATGTTATGGAAATGACCGAGCAGGCGGCGAATAAAACCATGGATGCGGTGGAGGCCAGCCTGCCCATTGCCGAGCGTTTGTCCACTGATCTGCATCAGATCAAACCCAATTGGGATAAGTTGATGCGCCGCGACCTGCAGCTAGGCGAGTTTAAGCAACTGTGTCATCAGCTTGACGGTTTTATGGATCGCTCTCAGAGCAGCACCTTGGAGCTGCACGACTTACTCAACAATGTGTTGATGGCGCAGGACTATCAGGACTTGACCGGTCAGGTGATCCGCAGAATTATCGAATTGGTGCGTGAAGTGGAAGAGAGTTTGATCCACCTATTGACCGTATTCGGTGGTGAAGAGTCCGAGCTATTAGAAAAAGAACAAGTGGCCAGTAAGGTCAACGGCGAAGGCCCGGAAGGGCCCATTATTGATAAAGAATCTCGTGATGATGTGGTGTCAAGCCAGGACGAGGTCGACGATTTATTGTCGAGTCTGGGATTCTAACAGGAGTGCGCTTGCATGAGCTTTGAAGTAGATGAAGATATTTTGCAGGACTTTCTTGTCGAAGCGGGTGAAATATTAGAGCAGCTGTCTGAGCAATTGGTGGAGCTGGAAAATAATCCCGAAGACAAGGATCTACTTAATGCCATCTTCCGTGGTTTTCACACGGTGAAAGGCGGCGCTGGCTTCCTGGCCATGAATGAGCTGGTTGATGCCTGCCATGGTGCTGAAAACGTCTTCGATATCCTGCGTCAGGGACAGCGTCGCGTCAGTGCCGAGCTGATGGATGTGATCTTGCAAGCGCTGGACACCATTAACGAGATGTTTGCGCAAATTCAGCAGCGCGAGCAACCCGAACCCGCAAACCCAGAGCTCTTGGCTGTTTTGCATCAGCTGAGTGAACCTGAAACCGCCGATGAAGCCCTTACTACGCCAGCGCCCGTTGTTGAGCCAGCAGTAGAGCCCGAGCCGGTAGCGGTTGAAGATGCCGCCATGACCTTTATGGATGAGTCCGGCGCAGGCATAGATGAAATCAGCGAAGACGAATTTGATGCCTTGCTTGATGAGCTGCATGGAGTAGGGAAAGGTCCGGGTAATGAGGAGTCGGTGGATAACGCAGCGACTATCGACGCAAGCGATGACGATATTACCGACGATGAATTTGATGCCTTGCTCGATGAATTGCACGGCCCCGGCAACTTTGGCACGCTTAGTCCGACAACGAGCGCAGCTGATATAGAAACAGCGCCGGACGAGACTTATACCGCCAGCAACAGTGATGATGAGGAAATCAGCGAAGACGAATTCGATGCCTTACTCGATGAGCTTCACGGTAAAGGCAATGGCCCCACAGCTTTGGCAAACCCAGCTCCGGTTGCGAGTAGCCCGGCTGAGCCCAAGGTGGCATCTGCTGCTACACCTACATCTACACCGGCACCTGTCGCGGCGACAGCAAAACCGCTTGCGCAGTCGGCGGATAAGCCCGCCGCTAAAGCCCCTGCGGCGCCAGCCGCTGAGACCACGCTAAGGGTCGACACCAAGCGTTTGGATCAGATCATGAACATGGTTGGTGAGCTGGTGCTGGTACGTAACCGTTTATTGACTTTGGCCAACAGCAGCAACAGTGAGGAAATGGGTAAGGCCATTGCCAACCTGGATGTGGTCACCGCGGATCTGCAGGGGGCGGTGATGGCCACTCGCATGCAGCCGATTAAAAAGGTCTTTGGACGCTTCCCTCGGGTGGTACGTGATCTGGCACGCAGTCTGCAAAAAGACATTTCCCTGGTATTGGAAGGGGAAGACACGGATCTCGATAAGAACCTAGTCGAAGCCCTAGCCGATCCCTTGGTGCACCTGGTGCGCAACTCAGTTGATCACGGCATAGAAATGCCCGATGTGCGCGAGCAGGCGGGTAAATCCCGCACCGGTTTGGTGAAGCTCTCTGCCTCCCAGGAAGGCGACCATATTCTTTTGAGCATTCAAGATGATGGCGCCGGAATGGACGCGGAAAAACTGAAAAATATCGCCATCAATAAGGGCGTATTGGATGCCGATCAGGCTGCCCGTTTAAGTGATAACGAGGCCTATAACCTGATTTTTGCGCCGGGTTTTTCTACTAAGGAACAAATCTCAGATATTTCCGGACGCGGCGTTGGCATGGATGTGGTGAAAACCAAGATAAGCCAGCTTAACGGCAGCATTAATATCGAATCGCAATTGGGTGTGGGTACTCGCTTAGACATTAAGGTACCCCTGACCCTGGCTATTTTGCCAACCCTGATGGTGGTGGTGGGCGAGCAAACCTTTGCCTTGCCGCTTGCGGCGGTGAACGAAATTTTCCACCTGGATTTAACCAAGACCAATGTGGTCGATGGCCAGCTGACCATTATCGTGCGCAATAAAGCCTTACCCTTGTTTTATTTGGAGCATTGGCTGGTGAAGGGCGCCGATAGAACCCAGCGCAAGGCCAAGGGGCATGTGGTAATAGTACAAATTGGTACCCAGCAGGTGGGCTTTGTAGTGGACTCCCTGATTGGTCAGGAAGAGGTGGTGATCAAGCCCCTTGATGCCTTGTTACAAGGGACGCCCGGCATGGCCGGCGCAACCATTACCTCCGACGGTGGCATTGCTCTTATCCTCGATGTGCCGAGCATGTTAAAACATTATGCTGGCCGCTCCAGCGTGAACTAGGTGACTGCCCCATGCCTGTAAAAGTTCTGATTGTTGATGATTCGAGTTTCTTTCGCCGTCGTGTTAGCGAAATTCTTGCTGCCGATAGCGATATCGATGTAATAGACACGGCCGTTAATGGTGCCGATGCGGTGGCCAAAGCTGCGGCCTTGCGCCCGGATGTGATCACCATGGATGTGGAAATGCCGGTGCTTGATGGGATCTCGGCGGTGAAGCAGATCATGGCCAAGACACCCACGCCTATTTTGATGTTCTCGTCTTTAACCCGGGAAGGAGCCGGTGCCACCTTGGATGCTCTGGACGCCGGGGCACTTGATTTCTTGCCGAAAAAATTCGAAGACATAGCCCGCAATAACGATGACGCCGTGGCTATACTGCAGCGCAAGGTCAAAGAATTAGGGCGCCGTCGTTTAATGAGTTGGCGCCGTCCAGCCATGGCGACGCCAACAACTGCACCTGGGTCTACAGCAGCCCTTAACAATGCGCGTCCCGTTCGTGCACCGCAAAGTCAGTTTACTCAATCCAGAACTCAAACTGAGCCAAGCGTTAGCGCTAGCCCAAGTCCTAGAGTGAATGGTTTTCGGGCATCGGGAAAAAATTATCGCTTAGTGGTGATAGGCACTTCAACCGGCGGTCCGGTTGCACTGCAAAGCATTTTAACCCAGTTACCCCGAAACTTTCCGCTGCCTATTTTACTGGTACAGCATATGCCCTCGGCCTTTACCCCGGCTTTTGCTCAGCGCTTAAATAATCTTTGTAAGATTGACGTGAAAGAGGCCGAGCAGGGCGATACCTTAAAACCCGGCACCGCCTATTTGGCCCCCGGTGGCCAACAAATGATGCTAGACCCTCGCGCCACTACGGCAAAACTTAAGGTGTTTACCGATGACAACCCGAGGATCACCTATAAACCTAGCGTTGATGTTACCTTTGCCAGCAGTGCCAAGAAGTTTGGCGGTGATGTATTAGCTATAGTGCTGACCGGCATGGGTGCCGATGGTCGTGAAGGGGCGCGTATGTTAAAGCAGTACGGCGCCAGGGTGTGGGCTCAGGATGAGCGCTCTTGTGTGGTCTATGGCATGCCGCAGGCCGTAGTCAGTGCCGGTTTGCATGATCATCAGTTAGCGCTAGAAGATGTTGCCAGCCATTTAATCAAGGAGGTAGGCCATGGATAAGCTCTCCCTGATCGGTCTTATTCTTGCTCTTGGCGCCATCGCCTTGGGCTACAGCCTGGAAGGTGGCGTGGTCAGCGCCCTTATCAATGTGCCGGCGCTGATCATAGTGCTCGGTGGCACCTTGGGTGCGGTGATGCTGCAATCTCAGCTGCCGACCTTTAAAAAGTCGCTGGAAATCTTTAAATGGGTGTTTACACCGCCAAGCTACGATATGGAAGCGGGTATAGAGCAGGTTAAGGAATGGACCAGCACCGCCAGACAAAAAGGTTATTTGGCGCTGGAAGAATATGCGCTAACAACCCAAGACCCATACGCGGCTAAGGGCTTAAGCCTGTTGATTGACGGCACCCAGGAGCAGCGTTTACGCGATACCCTGGATATTGAACTGACGCTGGAGCGCGAACGCTTGCTTGATGCCGCCAGGGTGTATGAGGCCATGGGCGGTTATGCGCCAACCATAGGCATATTGGGCGCCGTGCTGGGCTTAATTCAGGCCATGGCCTATATCACCGAGCCACAGCAGCTAGGTGCCGGTGTTGCTACCGCGTTTTTGGCCACCATTTACGGTGTTGGCCTGGCTAATCTGCTGTTATTGCCGGTTGCCAATAAGCTCAAGCAGGTGATTGAAGAAAAGATGCTTTATCACGAGCTTATTGCCGAGGGTATAGTGGCTATGCAAACCGGGGAAACGCCAGCCAATATCGAGTTAAAGCTAGAGGCCTATATCGCCGAGCGTCATGTGAGTTCAGGATACTAGCCTTATGCGTCTGCGCCACCGTCGAGCCCAAGCCAAAGCATCACAACATACCCATAGGTGGTTGGTGTCTTATGCCGACTATATGACCATAATGTTTGCCTTGTTTGTGGTGCTCTACGCCATTGCCATTAATCATAAAGATGAGCAGTTCAAGGTGTTCTCGCAATCTCTGGAGCAGATCTTCACCAAGGCCACCCATGCCCCCGCCAGCGATGATACTGGCGCCGGAGCCCAAGGTTTACTGACCCAGCCCTTAGCGCCCAATGAGGCGCTCTTACATGGTCAAAGCCTGCAAAAGGAGCACCAGGCCAGCACCCAGCTTTTACCTGAGCAGGGTGATGTGACTCAGCTGCCCAAGCAGCAACTGGGTGAACCCTTAGAGAGCCTGGTCGATGAGCTCACCAACACCTTGCTTAAAGAGATACGCCAGGGCGATGCTCAGTTACAGTTAGATCAAGACTGGCTTAGCATAGAAATGAATTCCGCCATGGTATTTGCCAGTGCCAGCGCCACAGTCACAAATCAGGCCGAGGCGGTAATAGCGCGCATTGCCCAGGTGCTGGCAACGCAGCGCAATTACCTGCGCATTCGCGGCTACACAGACGATCTGGCTATTAACAACGAATTATTTAGTTCCAACTGGCAGCTGTCGGCGGCCCGTGCCGCGGCCGTGGTTAAGCAGTTGCAGCAGGAGCAGATAGCTCCCGAGCGAATGGCCCTTGAGGGCTATGGCCAATACAGTCCCTTTGCCGATAACGGCAGTGCGCAAGGGCGGGCACAAAACCGTAAGGTGGTGATCGCCATTTCTAAATATGCCTTGCCAATGCCCGAGGTTTCAGCAATGGCTGCGCCTAAGAGCCATGACTCCAGCGAAGAGCCGCAAGCGCAGGAGGTACAAAGGCCGGGGCAGGATAACAGCATAAAAATAATACAGCTGCCTCATGGCGGCATTCGCATTACCACGCGCAGCGAGGATAACGGACAATGAAAGTTTGGACTGTGGCGAACCAAAAAGGCGGTGTAGGTAAAACCACTACCTCGGTGGCCTTGGCCGGTTTGCTGGCGGAGCAGGGTAAGCGGGTATTGCTTATCGACACCGACCCACATGCTTCTTTGACCTATTATTTTGGCATTGACTCGGAGCGCATTGAAGTCAGTGCTTATGATGTCTTTTCCCGTGGCAGGGAAATGCAAAGGGAAGAAATCCTGCAAGCCTTATGCCCATCCGCAGTGGAGAATATCGATATTCTGCCGGCAACCATGGCCATTGCTACTTTGGACAGAAGCATGGGTACACAAAGCGGTATGGGGCTGATCCTTAAAAAGGTGCTGGCGAAGATAAGCGATGATTATGATTATGCCATTTTAGATTGTCCCCCTGTACTTGGGGTCTTGATGGTCAATGCCTTAGCCGCCAGCGACCATGTTTTAGTGCCGGTGCAAACCGAGTTTTTGGCCCTTAAGGGCTTAGAGCGCATGATGCGCACCATGGAGCTGATGCAAATCAGTGCTGCCCCTAAGGGCGATGGCACTGCCTGCGGCAATGCTTACAAGTATACAGTTGTGGCAACCATGTTTGATAAGCGCACCAAGGCGTCTTTGGTGGCCTACAAACAGTTGCTCGCCAGCTATGGCGACAATGTCTGGCCCGGGGTGATCCCCATAGACACAAAATTCCGCGACGCCAGTTTGGCGCAGCAGGTGCCCAGTAAGCACTCAAGTAAAGCTCGCGGCGTACAGGCCTATCGTCATCTGCTTGATTACCTACAACAGCGGGAAGAGCAAGCATGAGCGGTATGAATGACAAGGTTATGCGCCAATATCTCGACGCCCTGTTACAGGAAGATGTCTTCGCAGAGCCGCAAGAGAAAGAGCTGGAGCCGCAGCCGCAAATAGTCAAGCAAGTAGTCAAGCCCGCAGCTCATCATCCCTTGTCACCTATGGCACAAGAAGAGCTGGCCATGAGTGCCGTGGCGCAATTATTGGCGCAGGTGGAACTGAGATCGCAACCCCAAGAGCAAGCAGAGCCACAGGCGCTGCAGCAGGAGCCCCGACAAGAGCAGGTGCAGGAATTGACGCCTGTGCCGGTTGTCGAGCCAACCCCGGTCGAGCCTGTGTTACCCGTGCCCGAGGTGGCACCTGAGGTTTTGAGCAAACCAGCAGCAGAGCCACCAGTAAAGCCAGAGGCAGATAACACCGAGCAAACGCCATTGCGAGCACCGCAGGCGGCGCGCGAGCAGTATATGCAGGGCGAGTTCCAGGCCTTATTTTTCGAGGTGGCCGGTTTAACCCTAGCGGTACCGCTAAAATCCCTCGGCGGCATTCATCAGCGCAGCGAGCTTAATCAATTGTTCGGCAAACCCGATTGGTTTAGCGGCGTGATGCTTAACCGAGATGAGAAAATCAATGTGGTGGATACGGCTCTTTGGGTAATGCCAGAAAAATATGACAAACAATTGCAGCAGGCTTTAAACTACAAGTACGTGATTATGCTCGGAGAATCCCAGTGGGGTCTGAGCGCTGAAACCCTGATCAACAATGTCACGCTAAAAAGCGAAGACGTAAAATGGCGGCAAAGTCATGGTAAAAGACCTTGGTTGGCCGGCGTTATAAAAGAAAAAATGTGTGCTTTAATCGATGTCGAAAACTTACAGCTGCTGCTGGAGCAGGGACTCGATAGCCAGGCGCAATAAAAGTATCAATGGAGCCAAATATGAGCGAACAGCGACAAGTCTCTGCACATGATGTGGATAGCAGTGATGAGGTTTTGCAATGGGTGACCTTCCGATTGCAGGACGAAACTTATGGTATCAATGTAATGCAGGTGCAAGAAGTGCTGCGTTATACCGATATTGCTCCCGTGCCCGGGGCGCCCAATTATGTGCTCGGTATTATTAATCTGCGCGGTAATGTGGTTACAGTGATAGACACCCGCGCCCGTTTCGGCCTGATGGATGCTGAGGTGACGGAGCAGTCACGTATAGTGATTATCGAGGCGGAAAAGCAGGTGATAGGTATCTTGGTGGACTCGGTGGCCGAGGTGGTTTATCTGCGCAGCTCCGACATCGACAGTGCGCCTAGTATTGGCACCGATGAAAGCGCCAAGTTTATTCAAGGTGTTTCCAATCGCGATGGTGAGCTATTGATCTTGGTTGATTTAAATAAACTACTCAATGATGATGAGTGGGATGAGCTGAGTAACCTTTAAGTAATGAACGAACTGACTACCTCCATGCTTATAGGTGCCAGCCTGATCTTGCTACTGGCTGTGGGCGTGCTGATTTTATGGCTGCGTGTGACGCGCTTGCATGCCAACCATGCCCAAGTGCTGGCGCAACTGGTACAAACGGAGCAGGAGCAAGAGCAAACTCAAATTCTGCGCGCCGAAATTGCCGAGGTGCGCACCGCGATAGAAAACATGGCCAATCATGTCCAGCATCTGCAAGGTCGTACCGAGGAGCTGGCGCAGCAACAGCACAGTTTTAAAGAGGCGGATCCCCAAGCCAAGCTGTATTCCCGGGCGGTAAAAATGATCGAACTGGGCGCGCCACTTGATGAGGTGATGCGTGAATGCGAGTTGCCGCTGGCGGAAGCCGAACTGCTTTTCTCTCTGCATCGAAAAAATTAGGCTTTAATATTGAGCTTATTGCTAAAATTCTGCCACCCCGGCGGGTATTTTCCCCGTAATACATAGGAAAAGGCGATAAGCTCGGCTATCACATAATAGAGCTCTGGCGGGATCTCCTGGCCTTGTTGTAAGGCCGCCAGGGTATTTGCCAGCTCCTTATCCTGATGAATTAAAATTCCCTGTTGCTCGGCGGCGGCAATGATCTGCTCGGCCAGCTCGCCAAAACCCTTGGTGCTGACATGGGGGGCGCTGCCTTCTTGGTACAATAGGCCAATGGCGCTGCGTTGCTCGTGACTGCTCATATCTACACCTTGAGATTGACTATGCTGTGGCGGCGATAAAATTTTTGCCAACGCCGGGCCTGTTGTTCGCTGACTTGTTGCACCTCTATGGCAGGCACGGATAAGCCATGCTGTTGCAGGTTGCGTCTTAAGTCTTCGCTATGTTGTTGTGCTAATTCGCTCAGGGTATGGGAGCTGGCCTTAAGGGCGCAGTTAAGCTGTTGCTGGCTTAGTTGCACCTGCACGCTGAGCTCACCCTGTTTGCCGTAATCAAACTGCATGCGCACAAACCACACTTGGTGCGTTTCCCCTTTATTATTCTTCTTTTGATAACGACCAAGAAGCAGCTCGCTATGCCCTATATCCGGTGGCAGGCGCATGGGTAATAACAGCTGCACTAGGGCATTGTTATCCGGCTGTGCACCTTGGCTCTGCAAACTAGCTTGAGGTGTCATTTGTTGCTGTATAGGAGCCAGCTGTTCAAGAAGCGCCTGCGCCGCCGGAGATTGCAATTGTTGTAGCAGGTTATCCGCACGCAGCTGTGCCTCTGGAGTTTTGCCACTTGTTCCTAGCAAGAGTTGCAGCAGGGGCAATAAGCTATTGCTGGATTGAGCCGAAGCCAGAGCCTGGGTGCTCGCTGCGCTTTGAGCACCGACAATGGGCGCCGCCACCAAGGCGGTCACCAGCTGGTCGAGCTCGGCACTAAGTGAACTTTGCCATTGTTGTGATGACATAGTCCAGGGCTGCAGCTGGGCTTGGACCTGCGCCGCATTTTGCACACTGGATGTATGCGGTCCTATCATCTTGGCGAAGGCCTGATTGACCAGCTGTTGCAGCTCCTTGGGCGCCTGCATAAGCTGGGTGTCGAGTTGGGTTAAATGATGACGCACCAGCTGGCCCGGAGTCAGCAATTGTTGCAGCTTTTGCGTCAGAGCCTGGGTTAAGGGCAGGGGCGTCAGTATTGCGCCTACTCCTTTGTCTGCTTGAGTGTTTGCCGAGAAGCCTGCTGAGGAATTCGTATCCTTTATCGGCTCAGGTAAAGAAGGCTGGGCGTTTTCAGTGCCAGGTGGCCGGTGCTGAATACTGGTTTTAACCAAGCCCTGCATCTGTACTATTAGTGCCAGCAAGGGCGCCTGTTGACGCACCAGGCTTGGCACGCTGGGCATTTGCGTCTGTAATGGCATTTGCATCTGAACAGTTTCTGCTAAAGGGCGCATTGGCGAGACCTGGAGCAGGGGAGTCAGCAAGGTTTTGGCCTGGCTTTGTAACAAGGATGGAGCCAAAGAGAGGGTCTTGTCCTGCTTTACCGAGCCCAGCAGCTTGTTATAGAGGGCCGCCTGCCAACTGAGCGGCTGTGATAACACCTGTGTTTTTACAGGCTTAGAAATGCTATCACTCACGGAAGCTGCGCCGGGAGATGGAGACTGGGTTGCCATCACAGCTGTCGAGTCCGCTTTTGATGCTCCTGTGCCTGCAAATGCCGCTGCCTGGATATGAAAACGCAGACTCTGTGGCTGTATTTGCAGCTGTAACTGGCCGCTGTTATCCAATTTAAGTTGCACAGGCAGGGTTTGCCCCTGTAGCAGAGCGCGTTCGCCTTGGGGTAGTGCGACCTTGGTCAAAGGCGTTTGTTGCCCATTGGCTAGCGTCAGCAACAGCTGCGCCAGAGGGGGAGCTGTTTTGCTTGGCGCGCTTGATTGCAGGGTTAGCTCCAGTTTCGGTGGGCTCTTGAGCAGCCATTGCATCAGTTTATTATCGGCTAAGGGGAGAGGAAGTCGGGTGCTATCATTGAGCAGCAGCATGGCTTGCAGGGATGATTTTCCCTGCGCTGGTGTCAGGCGCAGCTCCACCGCCAGCGCTTGCGTATCACCGCGAAGCAATGCCTGGGTCGCGTTATTGATTTGCAGGCTGGCCGCTAATTGCGGCAGTTGAATATGGCCCCGATTATCCAGATAAGCGGCTAATTGGACTCTGGCTGGCGTTGCCCCTGAGCTTTTTGGCGCCACTAGGGTTGAAATAAGTTGATAGAGCAACCGGGCTTTGTCGATATTAAGGCTGGTTTCTGTGGGGCGCAGCTGTAGCTGGCCATGGCCGTTTAGCAGGATTTCGGCGCTGTCCAGGTGCACACCGGCAAGCTGAGGCTGCGGGGGGCTGAGCGTAAAACTAACATCTTGCCATTGTCCTCGCCCAGGCATGTGCACTTCCATGCTTATCTGCTGGGGGTCAATGCGAATATTTCGGGCCGCCAAGGGTTGCTCTTGGGGTAATTGCACTTGCTGTTTGGTCTCGCTCGAGACGTTAATTTCCAGCACCGAGGCTTGGTTAGTTAAAGGGGCAAATGGACCCGACATATTCCCCCCTGCACGAGATCAAAGTTTTGCCTGCAATTTTTCGCATTAGCTTAGCATTATGGTAGACTATCGCCCAATTTTAAGCATTGAGAAACCCTGTTTGTGCTACACGTTGACGCAGTCACTTGTATAAAGCAAGAGCGATGTTTGTTCGAAGACCTAAGTTTTACCCTAAAATCGGGCGAGATCATGCAGTTAGAAGGTCCTAACGGTGCCGGAAAAACCTCGCTATTACGTATTTTAGCGGGCTTCGCCGAGCCTATGCAGGGGCAAGTAAAATTTAACCAGCAGTGTATTGGTCGTAATTATGACGAGTACGCCGAGAATGTGCTGTTTATCGGTCATAAAACCGGCGTGAACACTGCCCTTAATGCCTTAGAAAATTGTCAGTTTTGGCTTAATACCCATGGTCTCGAAAGCGGCTTAGATCTCTACGAGGTGCTTGCCGACCTGGGTCTGGTTGGCCTTGAAGATGTGCCGGTGCGTCAGCTTTCTGCCGGGCAGCAGCGCCGTGTGGCCCTGGCGCGTTTATGGTTAAACCGTGCGCCCCTGTGGTTGTTGGATGAGCCCTTCACCGCGGTGGACAAAAAAGGCGTGCAACTGCTGCAGCAGCGTTTTGCCGAGCATCTGGCCTCGGGCGGCGCTATTTTGCTGACCAGCCACCAGGACCTCACCACGCACTTTGATAAGCTTATCAAGTTGCAGCTGGAGTATCGCATTTGATAGCACAGAATCATTCTTATTGGCGCGTGTGGGCCAGCGTATATAAAAAAGATGTTCGTCTGGCGTTTCGCCAGCGCAGTGACATTATCAATCCGTTATTGTTCTTTTTAATCGTTATCACCCTGTTTCCGCTGGGCATTGGCCCTGAGCCGAATTTACTGGCGCGCATGGCGCCGGGGATTATCTGGGTGGCGGCCTTATTGGCGACCATGTTGGGTCTGGACAAGCTCTTTCGCGACGATTACCTGGACGGCACCTTGGAGCAGCTGATGCTGTCGCCTTTTCCGCTGTCGTTGAGCGTTTCGGCTAAGGTGGCGGCACACTGGACGGTCACTGGATTGCCCATGGTTATTTTAGCGCCACTGTTCGCGCTTTTGATGAATTTACAATCGCAGGCCTTGAACGCCATGATGCTGACCCTGCTGATCGGCACGCCGCTGCTGAGCTTGATCGGCGCCATCGGCGCCGGGCTCACCGTGGGCCTGCAAAAGGGTGGGGTACTGCTAAGTTTATTGGTCCTGCCGCTTTATATACCCGTATTAATTTTCGCGACCTCCGCCATCGATACCGCCAGCATGTCCCTGGCTTATGGCGGCCAGCTTGCGATTCTAGGCGCATTTTTAGCCGTCGCTATCGTGCTTGCGCCTATTGCCGTTTCATCAGCATTGAAAGTGAGTATTAACTAATGTGGAAGTGGTTACATCCCTACGCTAAGGCCGAAAGGGCCTATCAGTTGTGTAACACCCTGCTGCCTTATTTTACCGTGGTTGCCGTGCTCGGCATCCTGGTGGGTTGGGTATGGGGGCTGGCCTTTGCGCCTGCTGACTACCAGCAAAAAGACAGCTATCGCATCATCTTTATCCATGTGCCGTCGGCTATTTGGTCCATGGGGGCGTATTCGTCCATGGCCATTGCTGCCTTGGTGGCCCTGGTGTGGCAAATTCGCAATGCCCAGCTGGCGGTGATTGCCATTGCGCCGGTAGGCGCGGCCATGACTGTTATTGCGCTGCTGACCGGTGCCGCCTGGGGTAAACCCATGTGGGGTGCCTGGTGGGTATGGGATGCCCGTTTAACCTCAGAGTTGATTTTATTGTTCTTATACCTGGGTGTGATCTCTCTTTATTATGCCTTTGAAGATAAGCGCGCCGGGGGTAAGGCGGCGTCTATTCTTGCCTTGGTTGGCGTGGTTAATCTGCCGATTATTCATTTCTCGGTAGAGTGGTGGAATACCCTGCATCAGGGCGCCACCATCACCAAGTTCGATACCTCGGCCATCGATCCGAGCATGTTCTGGCCCTTGATGATTAATATCCTTGGTTTTGCCGGCTTCTTAGGTGCGGTGACGCTCATTCGCCTGAAAACCGAAATCCTAAAAAGCGAGCAACATCGTCCCTGGGTGAAGGCCCTGGCGGGAGGCAAATAAGATGCAGTTTGACAGTCTTTCAGAATTTTTCGCCATGGGCGGCTACGCCTTTTATGTGTGGTTATCGTTTGGCAGCTGTGCGTTAATTCTTATCGCCCTGGTGGTAAGCTCGGTTCAAGAGAAACGTAAATTATTACAGCAGGTATCGGCACAAACAGCCCGTGAGCAACGTATTGAAAAAGCCAAGCAGGCTAAGCAGCAGGAGTCGCAGTCATGAACCCAAGACGTAAAAAACGCCTATTAACCATTATTGCTTTGTTATTCGGCCTATCCAGCGCCGTGGGCCTGACTTTGTACGCACTGCAAGAAAACATTAACCTCTTCTATACCCCGAGCGAGTTGATCAACGGTAAGGGTCCTGAGCTTGAAAAGCCTAGTGTGGGACAAAAGCTGCGTATCGGTGGCATGGTGGTACCGGGTACGGTGAAACGCGATGAAAACTCGCTATTCGTTGAGTTTAAGCTGATCGATAGCGGCCCCATGGTAACCATTCGCTATAAAGGCATTTTGCCTGATCTGTTCCGTGAGGGGCAGGGCATAGTGGCACAGGGCACCCTGATTGAAAGCGATGTGATCGAGGCATTCGAAGTGCTGGCGAAGCACGATGAAGAATACATGCCCGAAGAAGTCGCCGAAGCGGTGAAGGGTATAAAGCACCAGAAACCAACTTATAACAACAACGGCTACTAAGTTATGATCCCAGAGCTCGGTTATTTTTCATTAACCCTGGCAATGGTGCTCTGTGTGCTGTTGTTTATTTTTCCTATGTGGGGCGCGCACACAGGCAATTTACGTCTGATGCGCGCGGCGCCGTCATTGGCGGTGGGCCAGTTTATCTTTGTGCTGCTTTCATTTGCGGCGCTGATTTACGCCAGTCTGACCGATGACTTCACCGTGGCCTATGTGGCCCACCACTCAAGTAGTACCTTGCCTTGGTATTACAAGATCACCTCGACCTGGGGTGGCCACGAAGGGGCCATTCTCCTGTGGTTGGTAATGCAGGCTGGTTGGACGGCGGCGGTGGCGCTGCTGTCTAAGTCTTTGCCTTGGCCGTTACGTGCCCGTGTACTGGGCGTACTGGGCTTTTTGGCCGTCGGCTTTATGCTTTACACCCTTTTGATGTCGAGTCCATTTGACCGCCTGTTGCCTTATTATCCGGTTGAAGGACGAGACCTTAACCCGCTGTTGCAAGACCCGGGCATGATCATTCATCCGCCGCTTTTGTATATGGGCTATGTGGGTCTGTCAGTTTCCTTTGCCTTTGCCATCGCCGCACTGCTTACCGGCCAGTTGGATAACCTTTGGGCCAAGTGGTCGCGCCCTTGGACCATGGCGGCCTGGGGCTTTTTAACCCTGGGTATCACCATCGGCAGTTGGTGGGCTTATGCCGAGCTTGGCTGGGGGGGCTGGTGGTTCTGGGATCCGGTAGAAAATGCTTCTCTGATGCCCTGGCTGGTGGCCACGGCGCTGTTGCACTCATTAGCTGTGACGGAAAAGCGCGGCATCTTTAAGTCCTGGACAGTGCTTTTGGCCATTGCCGCTTTCTCACTAAGTCTACTGGGCACTTTTATTGTGCGCTCGGGCATTATTGTCTCGGTTCACGCCTTTGCCTCGGACCCGGATCGCGGCATGTTTATCCTTGCCTTCCTGGCCATAGTGGTGGGCGGCGGTTTAACGCTTTATGCTCTGCGCGCCGGTCATGTATCGAGTGAAGGTCGCTATAGCCTGTTCTCTCGCGAGGTCGCGCTCTGGCTGAATAATATTCTGCTGGTGGTGGCGACGCTTATCGTGCTGCTGGGTACGCTATTGCCCATGGTTCATAAGGAACTGGGTTTAGGCTCGATTTCCATCGGTGAGCCCTTCTTCAATCAGATGTTTAGTTATTTGCTTGTGCCCTTTGCCTTATTGCTGGGTGCAGCGCCACTGCTGCGTTGGAAGCAAAACAAGCTGAAGCAAGTGGCGGGTAAATATGGATTAGGCGTAGTGATTGCTCTGGTGCTTACCGGCGCCTGGTTGTTTAGCAGCTTTGCCAAGGTCAGTGCTTTAACCTTTATGGCTACTGCGTTAGCGCTGTGGATTATAGTCATGAGCGCTCAGGATCTGCTTCAGAAAACCGCGCAGGCGCAATCAATCAAGCGTTTAGGTTTAAGCTATTGGGCCATGCAATTGGGTCATATAGGTCTGGCGCTGGTGATTATGTCTGTGGCTCTGACTTCGGCATATTCAAGTGAGCGTGATGTACGTGTTATGCCAGGTGAGCAGGTGGCCTTAGGCGGTTATGATTTCCGTTTCGATGGCGTTAAAGTCATTCGCGGACCAAACTACACAGGCCATGCTGGAGTGGTTACCGTATTTAATGAAGGCGAGCTGGAAACCGTACTGCACGCGGAAAAGCGCCGCTACGATATCGGCATGCAGTTTATGACCGAAGCAGCGGTAGATGCCGGCCTGAGGCGAGATCTTTATCTTGCCCTGGGTGAGCAGTTAACCGGTGGTGCCTGGTCACTACGCATTTACCATAAGCCTTATGTACGGGTGATGTGGTTGGGCGGTATCTTGATTTCTTTGGCTGGCTTTATCGTCCTGTTTGACCGTCGCTATCGTCGTCGCAATCCCAAGGAGGCACAGGCATGAACAAAAAGTGGTTAGTATTGACGCCACTGGCGGTATTTATTCTGCTGTGCGCGTTTCTGCTAAAGGGTCTGTTCTCTGACCCCCGTGAGCTGCAAAGTGGCCGTGTAAATCAGGCACTGCCTGCCTTTGATTTACCGGATCTGATGGCGCCGCAAAAGCGTTGGACCAATGCCGATATGGCCGGTCAAACCTATTTGATCAATGTCTGGGGCACCTGGTGTCCAACTTGTCTGGCGGAGCTGGGTTACTTAACCGAGCTGCGTGAGCGTGGCGTGACCATAGTGGGTTTGTATTACGAGCAGGGCTATGATCCGGACTTCGGCGACCGTTTCGACTTAACGGCGTTGCAACAGGAAGTGCGCGATATGTTGGCCCGCGCTGGCGACCCTTATCAATTTAATATGCTTGATTTAGACCGCCAGTTTATTTTGGACTTAGGTGTCTCAGGTGCGCCGGAGACCTTCCTGGTCAATGGCGAAGGCAAGGTGCTGGTGCATCACACAGGTGATGTTAACGAGCGAGTGTGGCGTGCCAAGTTTGCGCCGCTACTGGGAGAATAAAATGCGTTTTGTGTTTGTATTATTGGCCTTGGTATTTGCCGTTTCCGCCAGTGCGGTGGAAGAAAAGTACGACTTTACCAACGATGAGCAGGCGGCCTTGTTTACTGAGCTGACCAAGGAGCTGCGTTGCCCCAAGTGTCAAAACCAGAATATCGCCGACTCAGATGCTGTGGTTGCCAAGGACCTTCGCGATAAGGTGGAGCTGCTGGTTAAAGAAGGGCAGAGCAAGGATCAGGTTATCGATTACATGATCGATCGTTACGGTTACTTTGTGCATTATCAGCCGCCTGTTACCCCTGCTACTATTTTGCTGTGGATTCTGCCCGGCCTTATCGTGCTAGGTGGTTTTGCCTTTATTATTCTGCGTCAGAAAAAGGCGGCGCAAAAAGCCAGTTGGTCTGAGAGAGATGAGCAACAACTGCAAAAGTTGATCACGCGCTATAAGCGCAAGGAGTCTGCGTAATGTTGTCATTATGGGGGGCCTTTGCGGCCTTAGGCTTTGTCGCTTTAGTATTTGTGTGCTGGCCGTTTTTCCGTCGCTTTGAAAGCGCTGCAAACCCAAGCGTTAATGCCGAGCGCATCGATATCTTTGAGCAGCGCCAGCAGGAGTTGGCGGATGATTTAGCCCTTGGGCGCATTTCGCAAACCAGCTTCAATGAGTCGCTGCTGGAACTTAAAAGACGCCTGATGAATGACTTAGCGCCAGAGCAACAGCTGCAAAGCCGTGGCAATAACCGGATTTTGGCACTGACAGGCGCTTCATTTTTGCTGCTGCTTAGCGCCGTGTTCTATTATTTCACCGGTAACCAGGCGCAGCTACAGGCGTGGGAACAGGCCATGGTTGAGCTGCCTGAATTGGGTGAGCGTGCGGTGATGGGCAAGGGCGAGCCCCTTGATGCCAATGAGCGTCAGGCCTTGTTACTTGGTTTGCGTACCCGCTTGGCTCAAGACGGTGATGATGCAGTGGCCTGGCTGATGCTGGGTCGTGTGGCCATGACCCTAAACGATTATGAAATGGCGATGCAAGCATTCGACAAGGTATTGGCCATGGACCCTGAAAATATCAGTGCCAAGGTCAGTTATGCTCAGTCGCTGCTTATCAAAGGCGATGACATGGCGATGAATCAGGCGGCCAAGCTGTTGTCTCAGGTGTTGCAGAAGCAGCCACAGAATATTGATGCCATTTCTATGCTGGCCTTGATAGCCTACGAGCGTAAGGATTGGGCCGAAGCTAAAAGCGCCTTTGAGCTGATCTTATTGACCATGAATGAGCAGGACTCCCGTTATGCCATGGTCAGTGAACGCATTAAAGAAATTGATGCGCGTCTGGCGCAAGCGCAAACCAGTGAGCCGACGCATAAGGTGCAGGTACAGGTGACTCTGGCCGATGAAATAGCCGATCGTATTCCTCTTAATGCGGTGCTATTTGTATTTGCCAAGGCCGCCGAAGGGCCGGCCATGCCATTGGCGGTAAAGCGTTTTGAGCAATTTTCTTTGCCCATGACAGTTACTCTGAGTGAGGCTGATGCCATGATGGCCCAATTGAGTTTGCAACAATTTGAGCAAATTCAAGTGATTGCCCGTATCTCAAAGGATGGTGACGTGGCTGTTGACCTAGGTGAGTTAGAAGGTAAATCTCAGCCCTTTAACCGCCAGCAGCAACCCAGTGTCGATGTGACCATAGATACCTTGATTCAGTAGGATAGACGATGCTTAAAAAGACTCTTATTACCTTATCGGCACTGCTGCTAAGTGCCTGTGCTCAGGTGCCGCCGGAGAAGGAAGACCCGCGCGACCCATTGCAAAGTGTTAACCGTCCCCTGTATGACTTTAATATGGATGTCCTCGATGCCTATATTCTACGTCCTGTGGCGGTTGGTTATGTGGAAGTGACGCCGACACCTGTGCGCCGCTCAATTGCCAATTTTACCGATAATATAAGCGCGCCAACGGATGCCATTAACGCTGCGTTGCAAGGCAAGGCGGATCGTACCGGTATCGCCATGGCGCGTTTTTTGGTAAATACCACGGTTGGCATTGGCGGTTTGTTTGATATTGCCACCAGTCTTGGTCTTGAGCATGTGGATGAAGACTTCGGTCAGACCCTGGGGGTTTGGGGCATAGGTGATGGTGCTTATTTGATGTTGCCGGGCATGGGGCCGAGCACAGCCCGTAACCTTACAGGTGATGTGGTGGATAATTTTGTGTTGCCGGAAATTGCCTTGACTACCCCGGAAACCATTTTGGTGTTTGTGTTGAAAGCGGTTGAAACCCGTGCCTCGCTTATTCCGCAAGAGAGCCTGTTGAACGAGTCTCTGGACCCTTATACTTTTGTGAAGGACGTTTATTATCAGCGTCAGCTGTATGAGCTGTACGATGGTGAACCGCCGCTGCAGGAAGAGGCTGAAGCGGAAGAATACGACGATGATTTCTTAGAAAATCTATAATAAAAAAGCCTGCATGATTCGCAGGCTTTTTTTATTTATCACTTTTGATTGAAAAATAAAGACTTACATAATTGCCTTCATTTGTTCCTGAGCCCATAGAATGGCCTCATGGTAAGCATCCGGCACGCGCTTGCCATCTAGCTTCATCTTTTCTATGGTGTCATTGGCCTCTTGCCACTGGGCATGTTCGTACTGTGCAACCAGTGCCAGGTAATCGCCTAATTCCCCTTTGCCGTCGCGTAGCGCCTCTTTGATATCCTGAGCCAGAGGTAAACGCTCTACTACCTCGCTCATGTTTTGATCCAAGATGGCATCAAGCAGCGACATCATGGCCGCTAAAAAGGCACGACCCGAGTCGATTTGATCCGGATGCTGCTCCGCTAATGCCTCGGCAAAACGCGCGCGTGTCAAAGACAGACGCATAAGCTCGGCAGGTTTATCCGACGACAGTTGAGCGGCGAACAACAGAGATAGGAACTTTTTGATTTCCTTAGCGCCAAGTACCACTAGGGCCTGCTTGATAGTGGCGATTTCCGTACGGCGCTTAAACATGGCCGAGTTGGAATAGCGTAGCAGCTTGTAGGAAAGGTTAACGTCGCGCTCGAACACCGCAGTGATCTTGGCTAGGTCCAGTTCGGTGGTGGAGGTTTCATAAAGCAGCTCAGCCAAAGTCAATTCAGAAGGCGGCAGCGCCTTGCTTTGCACCATCTCCGGCTTAGAAAAGAAAAAGCCCTGGAATAAGCTAAAGCCAAGATCCATAGCCTGTTGATACTGCTCATAAGTTTCAACCTTCTCCGCCAGCAGCTTAATATGGGGGAAGGGCTTAATCGCTGCAATCACTTCCTCTATTTGCTCTACCGAGGTTTGCAAATAGTCGATTTTAATAATGTCGATATAGGGGTAAAAGTGACGCCATACATTTTGATGCTGGTAATCATCGAGCGCCAAGGTATAGCCTTGCTCTTTCAACTCCTTGGTCAGTGCCAGCAGGCGCTTGCCAGGCTGCACAGTTTCAAGTATTTCCACGACGATCTCGTCGTTGCCCATGGTGGTGGCATAGCCCTTGGCCAGGGTTTCCAAGGTGAAATTAATATAGGCGGGCTTGTTGCCGGTTAGCTCTTCAAGGCCAAAGGTAAACTGACTGCCTTCGATAAGTCGCGAGGTGGCTTCGTCACCATTAATCTGAGGGAAGACGTTATCAAGACTATCACGAAAGAGGAGTTCATAGCCTACTAGGGATTTGTCTCTATCGAGAATAGGTTGTCGCGCAGCGTAGAAATTCATTTATCACATCCATACTGGTTGCTTATTAGTTAGAGCCATAGTCCATTACGGAGCCATTGTATTTCTAATAGTATGAGAAATTGAATTGGCTTTCATTCAGTATTATATACTTTTGTTACGATAGGAAAGTACTTTTTACGTTTAAACAACATACTTGCCTTTGGTATCGCAATTATGGCAACGAACGCACTAATTGGAGTTGCCCCCGCTCGCCATGCTATAGTATGCGACTCGGCTGTATTAAACGGCTGGATAAGATAATAACAAATAGCCTTGGGCCAGTGCTCAAGGCACGCAATATTTAGCGCTAAAGTTGGAGGCTAGTTTGGAATTAGGTACGATAATATCACTCGCCATTTATTTTATTGTCATGCTTGGCATAGGCTTGTACGCCTATAAACAATCGACTGATGATGTGTCGGGCTATATGCTCGGTGGTCGAAATTTGTCACCAAGTGTTGCTGCTCTGTCTGCCGGGGCATCGGATATGAGTGGTTGGCTACTAATGGGCTTGCCTGGAGCCATGTACTTATTTGGCTTAAGCAAGGTGTGGATAGCCATAGGCCTGGTACTGGGTGCCTGGGCTAACTACTTCCTGGTTGCACCGCGTTTGCGCGTCTATACGGAAAAAGCCAATGACGCCATTACCATCCCGGATTACTTCGCCAATCGCTTTGCCGATAACAAAAATATTCTCCGCGTTATTTCCGCCATCGTTATCATAGTTTTCTTTACCCTTTATACCTCATCCGGCGTGGTTGCCGGTGGTAAGCTGTTCGAGAACTCCTTTGGTATGAGTTATGAAACCGGCTTGTATGTGACCACGGGCGTGGTGGTGCTGTACACCCTGTTCGGTGGTTTCTTGGCGGTGAGCCTGACTGATTTCGTGCAAGGCTGTATCATGTTTGTGTCCTTGCTGGCGGTACCGCTTGTTACTTATACCATGCTGGATCAGCCGGTGTTCGAAACCCTTGGCAACGCCAGTTATGACTTGCTCTTGGCTGCGCCTAAAGACAGCGAAGTGCATAGCCTGAATATGATGGACTGGTTTGCCGGTGGTTCAACCATAGCCATTATTTCTGCCATGGCTTGGGGTCTGGGTTATTTTGGTCAGCCGCATATTATTGTGCGTTTTATGTCGGTACGCTCGGTGAAGGTAATGCCTACCATGCGTCGTATTGGTATGTCCTGGATGACGCTCTCAGCCATAGGTGCGGTATTAACCGGTTTATTCGGCGCTGCCTATATGCTGGAAAACCAAATGCCTATTGATGATAAGGAAACCATTTTCCTGGTGCTTGCCGAGCTGATGTTCCATCCCTTGATTGCCGGCTTCTTACTGGCGGCGATTTTAGCGGCCATTATGAGTACCATTTCATCTCAGCTGTTGGTGTGCTCAAGCTCGCTAACGGAAGACTTCTATCGTATCTATGTGCGCCGTGAAGCATCACAAAAAGAGTTGGTGTTAATCGGTCGTATCAGCGTAGTGCTGGTTGCTTTGTTTGCCATTTACCTTGCCTATGACCGCGACAGCTCTATTTTGGACTTGGTAAGTAATGCCTGGGCTGGTTTCGGTGCTGCCTTCGGTCCTTTGGTGCTGTTTAGCTTGTACTGGAAACGCATGAACTTGCAAGGTGCGATTGCTGGTATGGTGGTGGGAGCCGCCACCGTATTGTTCTGGATTTATGCGCCAATCAGCATTAACGGTCAGAGCCTGAGCAGCCTTATTTATGAGATTGTCCCTGGCTTTATCCTCTCTTGTATCGCCATTTTTGTAGTGTCGCTGGCAACCAAAGAGCCAAGCGAAGAGCTAGTGGCTACCTTTGAAGAAGTAGAAGCCGAGCTTAACTAAGTCTGGGCTTATCGCTCGCTTAAAGACATAAAAAAGCCACCCTTAGTTCGCTAAGGGTGGCTTTTTGCTATCTGGACAGCGGTGATTATAACCACTGCAGTGATTGGTTTATGCGACTTTGATATTCATCTATGGGCGCTTGTGCGGCGGCTATTAAGATGGCATCGCCCTTGGGAAAGTGGGAAATCCGTCCGGCAAAACGCAGATCGGAAAAATAGTCATTGCCCAGGTATTGGTTATTGGTGGGGACGATAAATACCGTCATAGGGCCAAACTGAGAATTAAATACCAGATGCAGACTTTTTTGCCCCTTAAAGCGACAAAAACGAACAAAAGTCACTTCACCGGGCAGGGCGCTAAATTGGCCACCCAGCTCGGCAAGTCGGGCATTGACCGTGGCCATATCCAGGCGGTCTTGGGCCTCCAGCGAGTCGATTTCATGGTACACATGGGCCAGAGCATGCTCGCCTATGCTCAGGATCGGGCTATTAAGCTGATACAGAGCAAAGGTAAACACCAAGGCGACACTGGCAACCAGCGCCAGATACCAAGGGCGATTAGGGGAGCGTTTTAGGGGCTGGGTATTGGCGCTCGTATCATCGCTCATGCTTTGCCTCAGAATAATCTTATCGGCCAGGTTTTCCGGCACCGACACATTCATGGCTAGGTGCAGCTCCTTATCAAGGCTTTTGAGTTCATTGACTAAACTCATGCGCTCAGGGTTTTGTTGTGCGTACTCAAGCAACTCATTGTCTTTATTCTGCGGCTGAGCTAAAAGGCGCCGGCGAAATTCGAGTTCATCCATTGGGGGCCTCATTAAATTTGTCAGGGTTACGAGTTAATGCGTCTTTTAGCTGGTTGCGAGCCCGATATAAGCGCGTCATTACCGTGTTCTTGTTGAGATTCAGGATATCGGCAATTTCCTCGCCACTGCATCCGGCCATCACCTGCAATATCAAGGGCTCCCTGTATTCATCCGGCAGGGCCATAATATGTCGCTGCAGCACGGTGAGCTCCATATCATCATCGAGGGCGGTATTGCGCTCATCGACTAGTGAGTCTTGCTCGACATCGCTGTAATCAAACTGTTTACGTTCAAAGCGGCGGGCGTTTTCACGGCGCAATATGGTTAGCAGCCACGACTTAGCCGCACCCTGATCCTGCAAGGAGTCCAACGAACGCCACGCTCTTAAAAATGTTTCTTGGACCAGGTCTTCCGCCACAGTGGCATCCTTGCTTAGCCAAAAGGCAAAGCGATAGAGCTCTTTGTGGTAGACCTGCACCAGCGCTTCATAGCGCTTTTGTTTATCTGCCATGCCCATAAAGACCTGTAATGACGAAAAATTATTTCGTAAAAGGGGAAATATTTGCACCCGGCCTGCGACGCAGCGCAAACCAGGTGAAAAAGTGACTAGTACAAGGAGTCTAGCTCAGCCTGTGATTTATGGCTTGGGCGCGGGGTATAGGCTGCAGCCTTGGCGATAGTGCCGTAGTCGACCTCAGCCGAGCTTGGGCTATACAGGGATTGACGCAGCTTGGCGAACTCCTGCACCGCATCTTGTGGCCACAGAGCAAGCCAGGCATCAATACTGCCATAATGAGCCTTGGCGTAGGCGTCTATGGCCTGATACAGGGTCTTGGGATCATTCTTAGCCGCGGCGTCCTGGATATCACGCACACTTGCCTGCGCAATAGGCGCAGTTTGTTGGCTTGGAGCTACAGTTTGTGCCTTGCTGCGTTTGTGACTAAACCACCAGAGCAGCAGAGTCACCAGCCAAAGAAGATAGCCGGGCAGGGCCAGCCACCAGGAAAGGGTGCCTGTTTCTTCTTGGACTAGGTTGGTATTTTCGCCTTCACTCACATCGATATCCGGCGTGGTGATTTGCTCAGTCTGTGGCGGCTCAATTGCGGTTACTTTGCTGCCATCGGCGGCGACTACGGTAATTTGCTGCTCGGGGACACTGGCTACCTGCTCGCGCCCAGTCACGGTATTAAACCAGTTAATTGAAATTGCCGGCAGCGTGTAGGTGCCCGGTTTTTGCGGCACATAGGCGATGGAGGTTTTGGTTTGGGCGATAATGCGGCCATTGCGAACCACATGAGTGCGCTCGGATTGATCCGCATAGCTGCGCACCGCCTCGATATCTGTGCTGGTTAGATCCGGTAATTGCTCCTTGGTAACGTTGAGCGCTGTGAGCGTGAGTGTCCGGGTGATAGGTGTGCCAACCTTTACTTCTTGCTCCAGACCTTGCCATTGCTCGCTTAAATCAACCAGCTCACTGGGCAGCCAGGCGCCGCTGTACTGCGCCGGGGTGGGCTTAATATCCACTAACTGATCTGTACCGCGGGCGTTGATGGCCACAGGGCGGTAGTTTACACGGGCTTTGCCGTTGAATACCGGTGCTTGCAGTTCAAAGGTGCCGCTTTTTTGTGGTTGAATTAGATATTCCCGCTGGATCACCCGATAGCGGCGGCCATCAATCACTTCCTGACTTTCGCTGTCGCGACCCAACTGAGCCAGGTTCGCTTCACTCATAGCTGGGGCTGTCATGGCTGCATCGATAAGGTCGACGCCAATATAAAGTTTTACGGTATAAATGGCAGCCTGTTGCACATACAAGGAGGCCGGTGTCAGCTCGGTCTTGATAAAGGCATTATTGCTATCACTTTGCGCCTCATTACCTTCGACCACATTCAGGGTAAAGGGCGTGGAGCTAACTCCCTTAACCTCGAAAGCCGGGATCTCATATTGGCCCGGGTTACGGGCCATTAACTCCACCCGCCAGCTGGTTTTACGGCTGATCACCCCATTGATTATCTGGGTATTGGTGCTGCGAGAGGTGGGGCCGACCACAAAGTCTTGTAACAGGATTTGGGTATCTGGTTGGCTGTCTTTTATGGTGTCATCGGCGCTTAGGGTCAGCACAAAGTATTCACCGGCGGACACAGGGTTTTTATCGACGCTGGCTTCAAGCTGCGACAAGGCTAAGGTCGGCAGGCTTAAGCAAATAAAGCAAATATATAAAAAACTTCTTACCATGACTTCTCTACTCCTTGTGGTAAGCGGCGGCGATGACTTTGACGTTGCTGGGCTTCTAATTGCATCTTGTTGCGCAGCAGAATTTCTGGATTGTCGGGAATTTTACGTAGCAGCTGATTTAGCTGTTGCGCTTTTTCACGCTCCTCTGGGCTAAGTGCGGCACTGGCCAGGGCAGCCTGTTGCTCAGCATCTTGCTCTCCTTTTTCGGCGTCAGTCTCTTGTTCGTTCAGTGCTTGCAGCTGTGATTTACCTTCTTGCTCTTGTGAGCTATCGGCTTCGGGCGATTCCTTAGGCGATGCTGCGGCATTATTTTTTTGCTTGGCATCTTGCTCGTTAGATTGCTGCTTAGAAGATTCATCCGCTTCTTGTTGCTCGTTTTGATCTGATTGATCAGCGGCTTGAGCACTGTTTTGCGGGCGGTTGCGCTCATTGCTGTTGCGCTCGCTTTGCGCGCTGCTGTCACCATTTTGTTGCTCGGAGTCGTCTTGTTGTTGTGACTGTCCTTGTTGCTGGCCGTCACCTTGTTGTTGGCCATCTTGCTGTTGTTGAGCGTCTTCTTGTTGTGAGTCCTGATCTTGGGAGCCTTGCTCTTGCCCGGGATCACCTTGTTGATCTTGTTGCTGTTCCTGTTGCTTTTTCGCCTGCTCCAGGATGGCCTTATTGTTTGCTGCAGCCTTAAGACTTGGGTCTTTCTCCAAAGCCTGCTGATAGCGCTCCAGGGCCGCATCAAGATCGCCAAGCCGCGCCAGGGCATTGCCCTGGTTATACAGACCGGCGGCCGAGTTATCCTTGTTAAAGTCCGCCAAGGCACCTTGGTAGTCCTGCTGCTGGTATTTGGCGGCACCACTTATTAAAGGGTTATTAGAGCGCGCCGCCTGTTCATAGGCCTTATCATGGTAGGCATTAAGGGCGTTTTGCTCGGCATTATTAAACCAGGACTGGCCGCTGGCGGCATAGGCTGGGGTCCATGCTTGCGGTAGCAGCACTAAGGCGGCGCATAGCATAATGGCACGGCGTTGCAGTTGCCATAGCAGCAAGGGCAGAGCCAATAACGCCAGATAAATGCCGGCATCGATGCGCCACAGGGTTTGCTGGTTTTGTGCCTGTTGCGTCATTTTTTCGCCTTTGGACACTGCCAATACGCCAAGGTTATCGCTGCTTGGCTGATAACGAATAAGTTTACCGCCTCCCAATCTCGCCAGGCGTTGTAGGCGATCAAAGTTAGTTTTAGGAATAACGATTTGCCCCTGATTATCTTTTAAAAAGCCACCATCGGGCAGGCTGATGGGAGCGCCTTGCTCGCTGCCTATGGCATAGATATGCAGGCGGTAATCATTGCCGCTGAGCCAGGAGCGGATATCCTCTTCTTCCTCTCTATCTATGCCGTCGCTGAGCAGAATTATATCCCCTTGCGGGTAGTCTGCCTGCTCCAACAGCTCCTGCGCCAGGGTCAGTGCTGCCAGCGCATTACTGCCTTGCTCCGGCATAATATTCGGACTGAGGCTGGGGATCAGATTGGTCAGGGTTTGGCTGTCTGAGGTCAGCGGCGAAATGGTAAAGGCATCACCGGCATAGGCGATAAGCGCCGTTTCACCTTCTTTAAACAGCTCCACCATATCCAGGGCTTTAAAGCGGGCCTGCTGCAGTCGGTTGGGACTGATATCCGTACTGAACATGGAGCGGGACATGTCCATCACCATAACCCGTGCCATTTTCGCCTCATACACAGGCAGCTCTTGCTTGCTAAAGCTGGGACCGGCCATGGCGACCACCATAAGCGTTAGTAGCAGGGCGTTGAGTAGACCATTGTTTTGTCGTCGCTCGGCGCCGCCTTGCATCACTTGCGCCGCCAGATGGGGGGCGATCAGGGGTTGCTGTTGTTGCTCGTCTTTACCCCCAAGCAGGCGCCAGATCAGATAGATGCCAGGCAGTAGCAGAAGCCATAATAGTTGCTCTCGTAAGAAAATAAATTCGGTCATTATTGCTCTCCTGCAACACGCTGTAAGGCAGATGCCAAGCGGTGCCAGACGGTGGCTAACAAGAGTATTAAGAAACTCAATAATAAGGGAAGGTAGAAAAGTGCTTCTTCTGGGCGCACCGTTTGCTCTTCTTTTGCTAACGGCTCCAGAGCGTCCAGCTCCTGATAAATATTGGCCAGGCTGCGGGTGTCGGTGGCGCGAAAATAACGACCGCCAGTTTCCTTGGCTAAGTGAGTAAGCAAGCGCTCATCCAAGGCCGCGCCGCCACCCATGGAAAACAGGCCACCACCAAAGTTACCATCGGAGCCAACGCCTATGGTGTACACCTTCACTTGGGCATCCTTGGCCAGTATTAAGGCTTCCTCCGGGGTAAGGTTGCCGGCGGTGTTTTGGCCGTCGGTGAGCAGGATCACCACCTTGTTGGAGGCGGACTTATCGTTAAAGCGTTTAACCGCTAAACCTAGGGCGTCGCCTATGGCGGTGGCGCGACCCACTAATCCAATCTGCGCTTCTTCAAGCATTTGCGCTACTGTATCCAGATCCCGGGTTAGCGGCGTTTGTAAAAAGGCAGTATCGGCAAAGAGAATAAGGCCGAGCTGGTCGCCTTGGCGCTCAGTAATAAAGTCGCTGAGCACGCGTTTAACCACGCTTAAACGGTCAACAAAGCGCCCTTGATAGGCCATATCCTGCTCGCGCATGGAGCCGGATAAGTCCACCGCCAGCATAATATCTCGTCCTTCATTGGCTAAAGTGATGGGCTCGCCACGATACACGGGATTCGCCAAGGCGCTTACCAGGGCCAGCCAGGCCAGAGCCAACAGCCAATGCGGCCAGCCCTTGTTGGCGGTGGTCTGTGTTTTTGCCTTGGCCTGATAAGCCAGGGAGTCGATACGCAGCAACAGGCTGCTGTGCGTTTTTTTGCTATTTTGCACCCAGGCCAGTAACCAGGGCAGGGGCAAAAGGATAAACAGCCAGGGCCAGGAAAACTCAAACATCCAAAGTCTCCTTGGTTTTAAACTGCACCAAAGCCTGCTTTAGTTTGTGCGCCAGCTCATGTTGCTCGGCTTCCTCTTTATATAGGGCATTGAGTTCATCGGCGTTAAAGTTAAGGCCACTTAACTGGGAAAGGGTTAAGGCCCATTGCTGGCCACTTAGGGCACTGATCTTGGCACCGTAATAATGCTTGCACAGGCGCTTTAGTAGTTGATGTAAACCCAGAGCCGTTTGTTGCTCTGCCAATTGCAGAGCATGACGTTTGGCGCGCAAGTGTTGCTGGCGGCGACGATAAACCAGTGCGGCGGCTATAACCAAGAGTATCAGCAGGGCGGCCAAGAGCCACCAGGCTGGACCCGGGGGCCAACTGGAAACCTCAGTGGGAATAATGACATCGGCCAATGGTAATGTGGGGGCTGACTGCATCTAAGCACTCCCTTCATAAAACTGTTGTTCCAGCGCCTTAGCGGCACTAATTTCCACCAAGGAATGGCAATATCGGGCCAACTTCTGCTGGCGCAAAGCGCCGAGTTGTTGTGCCTGCTGGTTAAAGCGGCGGCGAAAGCCAGCGTCGTGCAGGGGCAGGCTAAATTGCCCCTGATGACTGCGCACATTCACCGCTTCTGGATAGTGTGGCAGGTGCTGTTCAAAGGGATCGCTGATCACGCAGGCGACCACTTCACAATGGCGAGCCAGGCGCTGCAGTTCGCGCTCAATGGCCGGGTTGTCACCCTGTTGCAATACCGCAAAGTCGCTGATCAGATAGACGGTGCAGCCGGGCTTGGCAAGCTGGTTTAAGCGCTGTAACTGGGCCAGTAAACCTGTGTTGGCGGAGCCTGCACTGCTGGAGTCATCAATAAGGCTTTGTTGCTGTTTATGGCTGTCGAGCAGGCCGTGGAACACCCGCAGCACCGCTTTATCTCGGCTCTGTGGGCGAAACTCATGGTGTTGCTGGTCATTGAAAACCAGGGCACCGAGTTTGTCGCCCCGGGCACAGGCAGACCAAGCGATAAGGGCTGCAAGGTGCGCCGCCTGTACAGATTTAAATAACAACTGAGAGCCAAACTGCATGCTGGCGCTAAAGTCCACCAACATCAGCACCGGGCGTTCCTTTTCTTCTTGAAACAGTTTGGTATGAGCCTCGCCGGTACGGGCGGTGACACGCCAGTCGATGCTGCGCACATCATCGCCGCTTTGATAATGTCGTACTTCGGCAAACTCCATGCCGCGGCCCTTATGCGGCGCCAAATACTGGCCACTATGGGGGCTGCGAATGCGTTTACGCACAGCTAAATCCAGTAGCTGGGTTTTACTCTTGTAATAAGTGAGCTCTTTTAAAGCCAGGCTATGGCCGTTGCTATGTAACTGCTGTAGCCATTGCTGCACACTTAGGGCTGACTTCAACCTAGCCATTAAGGCACTGCCACGCGCTCTAAGATGCGCGTTAACACCTGATCTTTACTGATCCCCTCGGCCTGGGCTTCGTAGCTGAGAATAATGCGGTGGCGCAGCACATTATGAAACACTGCCTGAATATCTTCCGGGCTGACAAAGTCGCGGCTATTTAACCAGGCATGGGCGCGTGCGGAGCGGTCGAGCGCTATGGTGGCCCTTGGACTGGCGCCGTATTCAATCCAGTTGGCCAGCTCGTCATCAAAGCGCAAACCATCGCGGGTAGCTATAACCAGCTGTACCAGGTACTGCTCTAGCGGCTCGGCCAAATGCAGCGCCAAAACTTCTTGGCGGGCAGCAAACAAATCCGCCTGAGTAATAGGCTCGATAGTTAGTTGCTCTCCGGCCAAGGCTTCACCACGAGTCAGCCGTAAAATAGCCAGCTCAGCTTCGGCATCCGGGTAATCGATATTGAGGTGCAGTAAAAAGCGGTCAAGCTGCGCTTCTGGCAGCGGGTAGGTGCCTTCTTGCTCCAGCGGGTTTTGTGTCGCCATTACCATAAACAGCTGTTCCAGCGGATAGGTGTTTTTGCCCACAGTGATTTGCCGTTCGGCCATGGCCTCCAGCAGTGCCGACTGCACCTTGGCCGGGGCGCGGTTTATTTCGTCCGCCAGCACCAGGTTGTGGAATAATGGGCCCGGCTCAAACACAAACTCGCTGGTTTGTTGGCGATAAATATCCGTGCCGGTGACATCCGACGGCAATAAATCCGGAGTAAACTGAATGCGTTGAAAACTGCCCTCAAGGCCTTTGGCTAGGGCGTTTACCGCACGGGTTTTGGCAAGCCCGGGAGGGCCTTCAACGAGCAGGTGACCGTCTGCCAATACGGCAATAAGTAGGGACTGAGTGAGCTGGTGTTGACCGATGATTTGGGTATCTAAATAGGTTTTTAATTGTGCAAACTTAGAAACTGCCATAAGTGTACTTGTCCTTGCCGGCATATTTAAATGCTGTGAAAAATAGGGCGTGTATCCTAACCTAGTTACGCCTAACAACGCCCTTTAGGCATTGCTATAGTCAAATAGTTCGATCGATTTTACTTACAATTGTTCAGTTTTAAAGTCTTGTTTTTTATTTTGATTGCGCCAGTTTATTAACTATTGTTGTAGCTGGGTGGTAAATTTAGCCCTGCCTATTGGCAATGCGCGCAGGGTTGTTTTAGAATCGGGGAAACATTAACAGGTCAGACCTGTCAACAGGAGAAGCATTTATATGTCTGGGCAAACAAAACTAACAACACGAAACGGAGAGCGCATCGCCATTGTCAGCGGCCTGCGCACACCTTTTGCAAAGCAAGCGACCGCTTTTCATCATGTACCCGCATTAGATTTAGGCAAGCTGGTGGTGAACGAGATGCTTGAGCGTCTTGATTTTGACCGCAAGGAAATCGACCAACTGGTGTTTGGTCAGGTGATACAAATGCCTGAAGCGCCAAATATTGCTCGTGAAATTGTGCTCGGAACCGGCATGCCGGTGAATATCGATGCCTATTCGGTTTCTCGCGCTTGCGCAACCAGCTTCCAGGCCATCGCCAACGTCGCCGAGTCGATTATGGCCGGCCACACGCAAGTAGGTATTGCCGGTGGTGCGGACTCATCCTCTGTTTTGCCCATTGGCGTAAGCAAAAAACTGGCGGGCAGTCTGGTTGACTTAAATAAAGCGCGCACCTTCTCGCAGCGCCTAAAGATTTTCTCAAAGCTGGGTCTCAAAGACTTACTGCCGGTGCCACCGGCGGTGGCCGAATACTCCACCGGCTTGTCCATGGGGCAAACCGCCGAGCAGATGGCAAAAACCCATAATATCAGCCGCGCCGATCAGGATGCCTTGGCGCATCGCTCACACACCTTGGCAAGCCAGGCCTGGGCCGAGGGTAAGCTGGCGCAGGAGGTAATGACCGCTCATGTGCCGCCTTATAAGTCCTTTATTGAGCAGGACAACACTATCCGCGCTAACTCAGAGCTGGCCAGTTACGCTAAGTTAAAGCCAGTGTTCGACCGCAAATACGGCAGCGTTACCGCCGCTAATGCGACGCCATTAACCGATGGTGCGGCAGCGGTACTGTTGATGAATGAAAGCAAAGCCAAGGCCATGGGTTATGAAATCCTGGGCTATATTCGTAGCTATGCCTTTACCGCCATTGGCGTACACGAAGACATGCTGATGGGCCCGGCGCATTCAACGCCTGTGGCCCTTGATCGTGCCGGTATTACCTTGGGCGACCTTGACCTGATTGAAATGCACGAAGCCTTTGCAGCACAAACTCTGGCGAATATGAAGATGTTTGCTTCGGATAAGTTTGCCAAGGAGCAGCTTGGTCGCGACAAGGCCATAGGTGAAATCAATATGGATAAATTCAATGTTAACGGTGGCTCACTGGCTTATGGTCACCCCTTCGCCGCCACAGGTGCGCGTTTGATCACTCAAAGTATTCATGAACTTAATCGTCGCGGTGGTGGTTTAGCCTTAACCACGGCCTGTGCCGCTGGTGGCCTGGGTGCTGCCTTTGTATTGGAGAGCGCATAATGACTGAATCAGTATTTACATTCGAGCTCAATGATGAGCGCGTGGGTATCGTCACCATAGACGTGCCCGGCGAGAAGATGAACACATTACGCGCCAGTTTTGCCGAGCAGTTGCAGGATGTGATCACCACAGCCAACGAAAATAACGTTAAAGGCCTGGTGTTTATCAGCGCCAAGCCGGATAACTTTATTGCCGGTGCCGACATCAACATGCTGGATGAGGCCAATACCCGCGAAGAAGCGCTGGCGTTATCGACCACCTGTCACGATGCCTTTTTTGATTTAGCTAAATTGCCCTATCCCACGGTGGCCGCCATTCACGGTGCTGCTTTAGGTGGCGGTTTAGAGTTTGCTTTGGCCTGTGATTACCGTGTTTGTAGCGACAGCGACATCACCAAAATGGGTCTGCCCGAGGTACAATTAGGCCTTTTACCTGGCGGCGGCGGTACTCAGCGTCTGCCTAAGCTGGTGGGCATTCAAAAGGCTCTGGAATGGATGCTAACCGGCAAGCAGGTACGTGCCAAGCAGGCGAAAAAAGCCGGTTTGGTAAATGATTGCGTGCCGCACTCGATTTTATTGGACGTGGCGGTTCAGTTTGCGCAAAAAGGTAAAGCGAAAGCGGCGAAACCTCAGCTTGATAAAATGTCGGCGCTGCTGGAGTCTAACCCCTTTGGTCGCAACCTGATCTTCAAAAAAGCCGCCGAAAATGTGGCCAAGAAAACTGGCGGCCATTACCCGGCGCCCGAGCTGATTATCAAGGCGGTGCGTGCCAGTGTTGAGCTGGACCAACTCAAGGCTTATAAGACCGAGGCCGAAGGCTTTGCCGATCTGGTTATGAGCGATGTCTCTAAAAAGCTGCGCGGTATCTTCTTTGCCACCACAGAGATGAAAAAAGAGTGGCGTGCAGATAATGCCCCACGCACCGACAAGGTTGCGGTGTTGGGTGGCGGCCTGATGGGCGCGGGTATTACCCATGTCAGCGCCATCAAGGCGGGTGTGCGCACTCGAGTAAAAGACGTGGCACAGCAAGGCATTGCCGGTGCCATGAACTACAGCTACAAAATTCTTGAGAAGAAGCGTAAGCGTCGTATCTTGTCTCTGGCCGAGTTGCAAGAACAGATGAACCGCATTACTGGCACCACGGATTACAGCGGTTTTAAGCATGTGGACATGGTGATCGAAGCGGTATTTGAAGACCTTTCTTTGAAGCAGGCCATGGTTGCCGATGTTGAGCAATACGCCCAAGAGCACACCATTTTTGCCAGCAACACCAGCTCGTTGCCGATAGCGCAAATTGCCGCGCAGGCGCAGCGTCCGGAAAATGTTATTGGTTTACACTATTTCTCGCCGGTAGAAAAAATGCCGCTGGTGGAAATTATTCCCCACGAGAAAACCAGTGAGCAAACAATTGCCCGCACCGTGAGCTTTGCCCGCAAGCAGGGTAAAACGCCGATTGTGGTTAAAGACAAGGCTGGTTTCTTTGTAAACCGTATCTTGGCTCCTTATGTGAACGAGGCGGCGAACCTTTTACTTGCCGGTGAGCCTGTGGAGAAAATCGACCAGGCCCTGGTGGAGTTTGGCTTCCCAGTTGGCCCATTAGCGCTGCTTGATGAAGTGGGTATCGATATCGGCTCTAAGATTGCCCCTATTCTTGAGGCCGAGCTGGGTGAGCGCTTTAAGGCACCCGAGGTGTTTAATCGCCTAATCGACGATAAGCGTTTAGGTCGCAAGTCGGGCCGTGGTTTCTACGATTACAGCAAGAAACAGAAGAAGGTAGACGAGTCCGTTTACGAATTCCTGGGTGTAACCCTAAGCCCGAAATTGAACAAGGAAGAGATCGCTCAGCGCTGCGTAATGCAGATGCTAAACGAAGCGGCTCGTTGTTTGGAAGAAGGCATCATCAGCAATGCCCGCGATGGTGACATAGGTGCCATCTTTGGCATTGGCTTCCCGCCGTTCCTCGGTGGTCCATTTAGCTATATGGATAAACTGGGCGCCGCCAATGTATGTTCAACCCTGGCAACCTATGCGCAGTATAATGACGGCTTTGCCCCGGCGGCGGCCTTACTGGCCATGGCCGAGCAGGGCGGAAGTTATTACCCGCAGGAGCAGGCAGCTGCCGAAGTGGATGTTGACAGCGAGGGCAAGGTTGAAGCCGAGGAAGAGGTTGAGACAAAGGAGCAGGTTGAAGCTGAGAACAAGGCAGAGGCTAGTGACAAAGCTGACGCTGGAAGCCCCGATGAGTCGGAAGCAGTTGATTCTGAAGAGCCAGCCAAGGACGCAGCCGAGCAAGACAAGGAACAGGCTCGCAGTTAATCCCGTCATAAGTACATGGTTGAAAGCCGCAGCAATATGCTTAATGCCGATCGTTTTAAGTAATTGACCGATCCAGAGCAGGCTTCATAATCGGTCTCAACATTGTTGAGGCCGATTTTTTATGTCCGAATTTTCTAAAGAGTTACAGATCACCGCCGAGTTTTGCCAAGAACATCATCTTAATGCTTTTGCTAAACATATTCCTCTAGAGTGGGTGGAAGAAGCCGTTAGACAAACTGGCAGAGCTTCTGTCCGTAAGCGTCGGTTTCCAGCAGAGCAAGCTGTATGGTTAGTGTTAGGCATTGGTCTGTTAAGAGACCGTTCGATTCAAACTGTTTGTGACCGACTGGAGCTCGCGTTCCCTGATTCTAAGGGCGAACTTCCTCCTTTAGCTACAAGTAGTATTATCAAGGGCAAAGAAAAACTGGGCTTTGAACTCATGCGTTATCTATTCAAACTCACCGCAGCTCAATGGGATAAACAAAGTGAATTTGAGCAATGCTGTGGATTGAAACTGATGAGCGTTGACGGTACTTACTTCAAAACCCATGATACTGAAAGTAATCGCACTTTTGGCTATGCTCAAAAATCAGCGTCATTTCCTTCAGTGCTTGCTGTCACATTGATGTCCACTAGAACTCATTTAGTTTCTGATACCGCTTTCGGACCGGTGACAGAAAGTGAAATCTCTTATGCACAACAACTTGTTGGTTCAGCACCAGAAAACTCTTTAACCCTATTTGACCGGGGTTTTATGTCCGCAGAACTCTTCTCAAGCTGGCAAGGCTGCGGTGAAAATACCCATTGGCTCACGCCAATTAAGTCAAAATTTAGATATGACATTCTGGAATCATACAGCGATTATGACCATCTCATTGAAATGCCGACTTCACCTCAAGCACAAGAGCAATACCCCCATTTAGGAAAAACGTGGAAAGCGAGGCTTGTGCTTATTCCGTCACCGAAAGGAGAGATAAAAGGATTTATCACGTCTTGCTTGTGCCCTGAGAAATACGCGTTAAAAGAGCTGGTCGATGTTTACTGGCAACGTTGGGAAATCGAACGTGGTTATGGTGAACTCAAACAATATCAACTGGCGAACAAACCGTTGTTGAGAAGCCTGAAGAGTGATGGAATATACCAAGAGCTATGGGGAATACTGACGTCATACAACATTATTCGTCTAGAAATGGCTGAAATGGCCAAGCAACATAAAGTGGAATCATTACGTATTAGCTTCGTTAATGCGCTCTATCTGATACAGGATGAATTTATTTGGTCGGATAGCGGAGCCCCAGGTGCAATACCTAAAGCGCTGAAAACGCTTCGAGATAATGGTAAACGGTTAATTCTACCTGAAAAGAGGAAAAGGAAGCCTTACCCAAGAACCGGATTAAGAAAAGCGGCGAAATATGCTTCACGTTCTAGAAATAAGAATGCCACTCGCTCTTAAGCGAGTGGCATTAAGCAATATGCTGCGCTTTTTTTGTGCTCAGGTTTTTGGGCGCGTATTGGCTTCCAGTTGAAATAAAATCAACTGCAAAAGTTTACTTATCAACCAATGACCTAACGAGGAATTCTAGAAGCAGGGTGAGGTGTGTGGTTAATTAAGTAGCAGCTTTATGGTAAAGTCGCCGCCCGAGAATGAGGGGGGATTATGATTTTCTTATTAAGTGTTGTGTTTGCCAGTTTATTATTTATTGTTGCCACCGCCAAAGGCATGCCAGCGAAGCGCTGGGCCCTGCTCGGCGGATTATGTGGCCCCTTCGCCCTGGCGCTGTTTAATGTGCACTACCGACGCGCCTTGATGCGCACCATAGCCCATTGTGGGATTATTTGGCGGCCCTGATATTTCTTGGTGCTTGGAAGGATACCGCCGAGCATCCTTTTTTGTGTAAACCTGTAGCTCGGTCTTTTAGGTCGATAGAAATAACTAAGACACCCATTTGAAGAAATAACTAAGACACCCACTTTAAGAATTGAATTTGTGTAACGGAACAAGAAAATACATTTTTAAAACGAGTTCAATCAGAGCAAGCTGTTGTCAGTAGATTTACCCTTTTTTTATCATTTTCGTAAATTTTGGACGTGCGAAATCGACCTTTTGGTTGAGGATTCAAGTATAAGGAGGAAAGCAATATTTAAGCGAATAAGCTTTGACAGTTACTTAAATCCACACGTCGTTTTCTGTGTTGGTGCTGACAGTAGGTTGTTAAGGCTTGCTCTTTACCCACCGCACCGTGAAATACCTTGGTGAATGAGGTTGTTAGAGCCAACCAATTTGTAGGGCAAATATCGAGGCGCTCAAGTATGGGGGCTGCGTCAGATGCAATATGCCCAGGTTTACCTTCACGCAAACAGCGTCCCGTCCATTCAACCAGCTCTAAGTAACTTTGTAGCTCAAAAGGCAAGCCTTTCGGCATCTTCTCACGAGGGTTGCCAACAAAGGGCATTAAGGCTGTAGGCTGCTGCCCCTTCTTTGCTGATGCGATGCGGGTTTTTACACTGGTATAGTCGGATTTTTCAGGTAAATCAGCAGCCTTAGCACGAATAGGGTTTAAGTCCACATAGGCTAAGCAGGCAACCAGGGCCGCTTCATCAAGGAGGGCTTGGGACTTAAAGCGTCCCTCCCAAAAACGGCCAGTACAATCATCTTCACGATTGGCTTGGCGAGCAATCCCTTCATTGAGTACGCGCATAAACCAGCTGATATCACTCAGGCGCTCCCGATAAATCCTTATTCGACCTTGTAGGGCGGCCAACTCGGCCGTATCGAGCTGCTCTCCTTGGAAAAAGCGCTGGCAGAGCACAGTGCCTTTAAACAATTTGTGCCACCGCAGCAGAATCTCCTTATCAGTTAGCTCTTGAGATTTACTCTTATCCACATGTAGCACAACATGAGTATGGTTGCTCATTACTGCATAGGCACACACATCTATGCAGAAAATTTGCGCTAACTGTAGCAGCTTACTCTCAACCCAATCACGGCGATGTTCATAAGAGCGTCCGGTCAGTGCATCGATACCACATAAAAACGCACGCCGAACACAACGAGAGATACAGTGATAATAAGAAGTATCAGCCAGGCTGATTTGGTTTTTCCGAGGCGTTGCCATGATCCACTCCTCCTTGAGTAGCACTTTCAAAGCGTAGCAGAAGGATCAGGGATTGTGAAATATTGGAGAGTGTTGAAATGGGTGTCTTTATTGTTTTTGGGTGGGTGTCTTCGTTGTTTTATTTCTGACACTTACTCGCTTACCAACTAAAAGGCGCAAGAGTTCGCCTTAGCTACTTACTTATACATAGCCAAAACCTGCGCTTTTCTAAAACAATCATCATGATGGTCGTTGACCATGCCGCAGGCTTGCATATGGGCGTACACGGTCGTTGAGCCTAAAAACTTAAAGCCGCGCTTTTTTAGATCCTTGGCAAAGGCATCGGATTGTTCGCTGGTGGCGACATAATCTTCGCGCGAGTGAATCGAGTTCACCCTGGGCTTGTTATCGACAAACTGCCATTGATAGGCGCTAAAGCTGCCAAATTCCTTTTGCACTTCGATAAAACGCTGGGCGTTATTAATGGTGGCGTTGATCTTGAGTTTATTGCGGACTATGCCAGCATCGTCGAGCAGGCGGGCGACGTCCTGGTCGTTAAAGGCGGCCACCTTGTGTACATCAAAGTTGGCGAAGGCGCGGCGATAGTTGTCGCGCTTTTTTAAAATGGTGTACCAGCTCAGTCCGGCCTGGGCCGACTCCAAAGTTAAAAACTCAAACAATTGTTGGTCGTCATAAATGGGCACGCCCCATTCATTATCATGGTAGGCCACATAATCTTCTTTGCTGAGATCCACCCAGCTACATCTGCTACACATAACTTGTTCCTTGAGTTGGGGGTCAGGTTTGCGCCTGCGTTGAGCCTTGGGGATCACTCAACCATTCCATTCGCGGTCGTTGTGGCGCAAACAATTCGTTTAGATACTGTAGTACCTGCTCAAATTCTATATTTTCTAGCGTGTTCAACAGGTTGGCTTGCAAAGTGAAATCAACCCCCGGGTTACTGATCGCCAGCCAAAAGCGTTGCGAGCGCAGGCGTAGGTTTTTATCTTTCTCGGCAATTTGGCGATACAGACTTTGTTTACTGTGCTCCCAGGTTTGCTCATCCATTTGCGCCGCCTGCTGGCAGTACTGGCTAATAAACTGATTATGGTGCTCCAAGAGCTCCTTTCCCGAGACATTGGGCGACTGCACATAAAATGCCAGGCCTGCGCGGGAATTAAAAGGTGCATAACCGGCGCCAACCAAATAGCCAAGCTGCTGCTCGGTGCGCAGGGCATTAAAGTAAGGCTGATTAAGGAGGTGATTGATCACCATCATCAGCACCTTCTCTTCAAAATCGTGAGTTGTGGCCTGATAGTAGATCACCATGGCATGGTCGTTACTGGGCAAACTAAGCTGCTGCTGGATTACAGAGGTGATCTCCGCAAGGGGGCGGTTAATTGCCTCTATATTGGCTCTTTGTTCCAGATGTGTTTGGATCAAGCGTAAAAAGTCATAAGCGTCGGCGGGTCGCCAATTGCCATGTAGAAAGGCTTCAATATGCACGGCGGCAAAAAACTCCTGACGGAATTGCTTAAATTGCAAATAACTGGTGCTTTTCAGTGCCTGTGCTAAGGCTTCCGGGGTCGGGTTCCAGGGCATGATCTCGGCGCCGATGCGGCTGAAAATTTCGCTCACAGGTTTGTTTTGATTGCTCGATTGCCAGTGGCGTACCAATTGCTTCTTGTATTCGGCATAGCGCTTGGCGCAAATATCCGCATTAAAGAGGGCATCCAAGAGCCCCTGCGCCAACTCAAGCTGGCTCGAAGACAGGCCTGCTGTATGCAATGTTAAACCGCCCTGGTGCGACGACAAATGGTAGTTCAGACCCGCCAGCTCGGCGGGGTAAAACTGCTCAGCCACGCAGTCGATAAAGAGATCCGCAAATAAGCGGGTCAGGGCCATATGTTGCACATCTTTGACCGCCAAATGGGAGTCTATGGCCAGGTAAAAATGACCCTTGGCAACGCGATAGGTGGCGTCTTGTTTAAACCAGAAATTAAAGCCCGGATGTGAAGCCAGTTTTTCCGGGGTGGCACTGGGGGACTCCAGCTCATGAAGCACGCAAGGGCGCTGCAAATAAGGGTTTACCTCGGGCAGCGACATGGTGCCCAGCGGCGTATCTATGGCGGCCAGTGCGTCGAGCCACTGAGGCTCCAACGCCTTGGTGTAATAAGGGGTGTTGTACCATTGTGTGGTTTTACTGCTGCTTACACCCGGATGGATTAACACCAAACGCATATTCTTCGGGCTCAACCAGTCGAGTACTTTAGCAAATTGCTGGGGCTCATAACCGGCCATCAAATAGTCGCCGTTAAGATAATGCTCACTGGGGTAGTGGTGCATATTCACGCTCAAGCCACTGACCCAATCCAGTAAGCGAGCCTTTTCCTGATTATCGAAGGCGATTTGCAACAGGGTTTGCTTATCCCGATACAGGGCATGCAATTGTGCGATGTTTTGGCGGATAAGGGCGATATAGGCGAACACCATCTCGACTATATCCTGATAATACTCGATGCCATCATCGGTCAGTGCCAAGCTGATATTAAAGTCTTTAAAGTTGCTGCCGTTAATGCCACCCCCGGCGGACAGGGCATTGATCCAGCCCTGATTTTTTAGCAGAGAATGCAAAGAGCCTTCGCCTTCGTAGCCGAGTAAATGGGCAAGAAAGCTGACCGTTTTGTGCTTATAAAACTTATCTATGCTCGGCATAGCAAAGCTGATGATCAGCTTTTGCAAATGCTTATGGGGCTCAATATGCAGCTCCAGCCCCAGATCTTGCGCTCGATACAGAGGCTCGGCAATCTCCGGCTTAGCGGTTGTATTGCTGTTGATATCCGCGAAAAGGTGCTCGGCCCAACCCTTTAATTGCGCCAGAGTGTAAGGACCGCACAGCACTAAGGTCATCCATTGGGCCTGATAGTGCTCGGCAAAGAAGGTTTCCAGCTCTTGCTTTATCGGGCCATGTGCGTCGCTCAGGGTATCGAGACTGCCCACCGAAAACTTGGCAAAGGGATGCTTTGGATTAACTGTTTCCTTGTGCGCCTGATAGATACGACGGCCATCGTCCTTAATCTTGAGTTTAAACTCGGCATCGATGGCGTTGCGCTCTTTTTCTATTTCCCCGTCATTGAACAGCGGCGCGATAAAAAGCTGGCTAAAACGCTCCAGTGCCGGTTGAAAAAATTGCTTGGTGATGTCGAAGTAATAGCAGCTGTGCTCGGTGCCAGTCCAGGCATTGCTGCTGCCGCCATGGCGGCTGATAAAGTCATGAAATTCACCGGATTCAGGGTATTTTTCGGTGCCGAGGAAAAGCAGGTGCTCAACAAAATGGGCGAGGCCCTGACGATGCCAGGGGTCATCAAAATGCCCGGCGTTCACGGTAAGCGCGGCGGCCGCTTTTTGACTATCACTGTCGGCGACTAACAAAACCCTAAGACCATTGGGCAGTGTTAGGGCTTGGTAGAGTCTGTTATCATTGCGGCTGATATTCAATTATTGCTCCTGAAACTAGAAAAGTTACAAGATGTTCAGGGCCAGCGGTTACGGCGAAGTGCCTACCTGAATATCGGGTGGTAAAGCTAAACTATAGCGAATATCGCGCCTTAATGGCTAGCTTTTGCAGCAAAACTTTTTCTCTAATTAGTTGATTTAACAGAAATGAAAACAGTTTTAATCATGCGTCATGGGGATGCGCAGGCAATGCAGGGACAAGATAACTTGCGTGAGTTAACCGACAAGGGGGTGGCGCAGGCGGATCATGTTGGTCAATGGTTGGCGCAACGCTTTAATCCACAAGGGTTAATTGTTAGTCCCTACGTACGGGCGCAACAAACCGCGATGCAGGTGAAGGAGCATTGTCGCAACTTTATTTACAGTGAAGACTGTGAAGAGGTAACGCCTAATGCCGATGCAAAACGCGCCGTGGATTACCTAAGCGCCCTGATAGCTGTGCATGATGAAATAGATTGCTGGCTGGTGGTCGCCCATATGCCCATAGTCAGCTATATGGTGGCCGAGTTGTGTCCGGATAAGATGCCTATTTTTCCAACCTGTGGCGTAGCTCAGATAGATTATGACCCGCAGACGCTACGTGGCCATTGGCGGGCGCTTTATAGCCCGCAATAGCATAGCCCGCAATAACTGCTGCTCTCCGGCTTTAGCCGCCGGCAATTTTTACCTTAAAGCCCTGCGCCTCAAGCAAGCCCTTTAGCTTGTCGCGGTCATCTCCCTGGATCTCGATAACACCATCTTTAACGGCGCCGCCTTGGCCCATTTTTGACTTTAACGCCTTGGCCAGCTTCTTCAAATCATGCTCCTGCGGATCAATTCCCACAACCAGCATCACCCCTTTGCCTTTACGGCCCTTGGTTTGTCGCTCAATGCGCAGCGCCCCGTCTTTAAACAACTTAACGTCGGCTTGCTCTTTCTCAACGGGTGCCTTAATACGGCCCGTTTCTGTTGAATATACTAGGTTATTGTCGCTCATCAGTACCTCCGACCTAAACAGGCTGTTAGCTTATCATAACTGGGCTCTGCGTCTTGCCAAAATAGTGCCGAGAATTGCACTTCAAGCGGGGAAATAATCAAAGACTTATGAACCCTAGGTAAGCAGTTGCAGCGGCCCAGATGCCATTTCATTTTGCTATTGCCTGTGCTTTTGCCTCTGTGCTAGCATCCTTTTAAAGGTTTAGATGTTTGGATGGCTAAATGATTTTATATAACGAGTGGGCACAAATTGAGGCGGATGAGTCGCAGACACTGCATTATCAAGCTTTATTGCAAGAATATTTGGCGAATAAAAGTGCTCAGGTGCAATGGCAATACCTTATTCCAGAGCTGGGTGAGGGCGGCGCATGCAGCCTGTTTGGTCATTTACAGGAAGAACCCTTTAGCCTGCGAGAACATCTTGATATTGATGCCGAGGCACAGCTTGTCAAGTTGCAGGGGATAGTCGATTTTGTTGTACAACAAAGTGGCGTCGATTGGTTCGGTATTTATCAGTCGCGTGATATCCATGGTCAGTCGCAGTTGCTAAAGCTGGCGTATTATGGCGCCCCCAGTCGTCCCTTGTTTCCCATTACCCCTGAGTTTGCCGCCACCAGTAATAATGTGCAGGTTGTAAGCTCTGGAAAGGCCAGAATTATCAACAATGTGGAAGACTATGTTGCCAGCGGTGGCGAATACTATACATGTGATCCTAAAGTGGAGGCGGAAAGCTGCTTGCCGCTTTATTCGCAGAAGGGTAAAGTAGTGGGCATCATAGATGCAGAAGCATTCAGCACTGATTTTTTTACCCCCGAACGCATAGCCTTGTTGGTTGCCGCAAGCAAAGAAATTGTCGCGCATCTGCCAGCCTAATGTGGCCGGGTATTGCTAACCCTGAGATAAATAAAAAGAGAGTCCCATGTTCTCACAATTAAAACCATTACCGACGGATCCCATTCTTGGGTTGATGGCTGCGTTTAAGGCTGACACCAATGCCAATAAAATCGACTTAGGTGTCGGTGTTTATAAAGACGAGCAGGGTAATACCCCTGTGCTAAAAGCGGTAAAAAAAGCGGAAGAGTTTCGCTTAGCCAATGAGACCAGCAAGTCTTATATCGGATTGGCCGGTAACCTGGATTATTGTCAGAAAATGGAAGAATTGTTGCTAGGCAATGCACACCCTGCTTTGCTGGCAAACCGTGTACGCACGGCACAAACTCCAGGTGGTACAGGTTCACTTCGCGTAGCCGCTGAGTTTATTAAACGTTGTAACGATAATGCCACTGTTTGGGTGACAACTCCGACCTGGGCTAACCATATCAGCCTGTTTGAAGCTGCCGGTCTGACGGTAAAAGAATACCCTTACTATGACTATGAAAAGAAGGGTTTATTGTTTGACGAAATGGTTAACGCCTTAAGTCAGATCCCAGCAGGTGATGTGGTATTGCTACATGCTTGTTGTCATAACCCAAGCGGTATGGATTTGAACGCCGAGCAATGGCAAACCGTAACCGATATCGCCAAAGCACAAGGCTTTACCGTGCTTATCGATATCGCCTATCAGGGTTTTGGTACTAGCCTGGACGAAGATGCTGCCGGCCTGCGCCTGCTTGCTTCACAGGTTGAAGAGCTGATCATCTGTTCTTCATGTTCGAAGAACTTTGGCCTTTACCGTGACCGTATCGGCGCCTGCTCTATCATCTCTAAAGATGCCAGCGCTGCCGATGTATCTAACTCGGTATTGTTAAGTGTAGTGCGCAGCATTTACTCTATGCCGCCGGCGCACGGTGCGGACATTGTTAGCACTATTCTATCTAGCTCTGAGCTAACTACTATGTGGCACGATGAACTGGATGAAATGCGTTCACGCATCAACGAATTCCGTTCATTACTAAAAGAGAAGCTAAACGACAAATGCCACGGCATGGACTTTTCATTTATTGAGCGCCAGCACGGTATGTTCTCTTTCTTAGGTATTAATAAAGAGCAGATCGAGCGTCTACAAAAAGAGTATTCGATTTACATCGTTGGCTCGAGCCGCGTTAACGTAGCCGGTATCAGCCATGCCAATATCGATTATTTCGCTGACGCCGTAGCCGAAGTAACCAAATAACTTTCGCTTAGAGCGAAGCAAAAAAAGCCAGCTATGCTGGCTTTTCTTTTTTGTACTGTTACTTAGGCTTCTTTGGCTTTTAGCTCGGTGACATTTTCCTGGCTGTCTTTATCTTGGGCTTTTGGCTTTTTTTCTGCTTTATTTTCGCTTGGTTTCGCGCCTTTTAACACCTGCATAAACTCATCTTTTTGTTTGGCGATTTGCAGTGCCAGGCCTTCTACCTGTTGTTCACTTAAGGGCACATCTGTGTTGTCCAGCAGACCTTCAAGGCTTTCGGCAATATCGAGCATTTTGTCATAAGCATCGGCTTCTTTCTTGCTGGTAAAGGTCATGCGCTCGACTCCATTTCTTTCAACTACGTACTTAACGACAACAGCCATGGGATCTCCTAACTATACTGTTTTTTTATACAGTTAGATTAGGGTGGCAAGCAGCTAAGGTCAAGGTGTTTTTATGTTTTTCCGTAACTTGTGAACGAATATGAGGCTTAATCTTTGCCTCTGTGCCTGCGTTTCTAAGCCTTTAGGTTGACAAGCCCTCTCCCGTCTTCTTTATTTAATAACGGTAGTACAATGGAATATTCATCACTTTAAGGAGAGAAGTATGAAACTACTTAACACCTCTACAAGCGCCATTATCGGCGCTATTGCAACTACACTTTTACTTGCCACCACAATGCCAGCCCAGGCTGCACCGACTAAGCCCAATCAAAGCGAAGTGCCACGTTCGGCCAAAGTGAGCTTGAATAAAGCCACGGCCGAACAATTGCAGACCTTGCCTGGTATTGGTCCGGCGAAAGCCAAGGCAATTATCGAGTATCGCGATAAAAACGGCGGTTTTAAGAGTGTTGAGCAATTGGATGATGTGCCAGGGATAGGCGCGCGGTTAATGGCCGAGCTCAAGGATAAGGTGTCGTTGTAATTGGTAAAATCTAAAGGCAGCGTTAGCTGCCTTTCTTATGCTCAGTAATCGCTTGGTCGAGATGACGACAGGCAAAATAGTGGCGTACCGGTAACACTAAAACAGGGTAGGCAAGACCGGCGAGTAGTAACCAGGGCACCATTTTCCACCCCTCAAAACGTACCAATAATAAAAACAGCGGCGTAATTAGCAGCAGCTTAATTATATTGAGCAGGATTCGCTCTTGGGCGCTTAACAATTCCAGTGCATCAGCCACCAGTTGCAGACGCTGGCGGTGGCTGAAAGATTGCAGCTTAGGAATTTGGCTGGCTAAAAAATAAATCATGATATTAGGGTCTGTTTATCTTTGCGGTTTACTTTATGTTCAATCTAAACGCATTCTGATGAATATAATCACTAATTTATGTGGTCAAATTCATCCATGAAGCTTGGTTACATCGCGCATCCATGCGCTCACCTCGCTAAGCTGCGAAGCATTGCTTCGGTCTTGCTCGCCTATGTTCATCGCGAGCAACACAGAGCAGGATGCGTTTAGGTGAACCCGTAGGGCAGCGTTTGTAGCGCATTTCTACTGTGTTGTTACATGTTTATGTAGAATAACTACACCACACATGTGCCGCCTTGTACAAATACACTACAAACTGCTGCAGAAACAAACAACAAAGGTCAACAGACCCTAGGCTTAAAGAACAAGCTAGCACAGGTCACTATAACCGCTGCCGCAGCAAGGGCCGCAAAAATTACCTGCATCCAGCCCGGCATAGATAGGCCTGCGAACTGCCAATCTATGTTGCCACAATCGCCAGTCGCGGCGAAAAAGCCAGGGATCCATTCATGCAAGGGCACGGGGAAGTTAGGCTCAAATTCGCAGACAAAGGCAAAAGGATCTGTGGTGGTTTGCATCACTAGGTGTTCACGAGCCAATAGTAGCCCCCAAATGCTAGCAACCAACCAGGTCGCCAGGCCGCTCAGGCGTAGCCACGTATTAGCAGGGTTTATGGCGCCAACAAGGCCAGCTATCAAGACACCCAGCATGGCGGTACGTTGATAAATACACATGATACACGGAGCTAAATCCATGGCGTATTGAAAATAAAGGGCTGTTGCCTCGAATAAAAAGGCAGTAAGTGCCAACAACAACCAAGGAGTGCGTGTGCGCGAGATGCTACTTAACCAGCTCATTAGATTCTCTTATTAATTTTTATTTTGGGGATTATGCCCCTGCACCTGGGTCTATGCAAGCGTCGAGCAAAACAGAGAAAAGCTGATACTTTATTGTTGTTTTGTGTAATTGCCAGCTAGAGGAGAGCTGCTTTACAGTGAAGTTTTCTTGTTAGTTGCTGATCATCTGGTACAATCAGTGGAATAACTAAAATGAAATAAACCCTGCTGAAGTGGACCTTAGATGAGAATTTTTAAAGCGAAAAGCCCGGCTGGATTTGCTGAGGAATATATAGTTGAGTCCATCTGGAATGGGGAGTTTCCACCTGGCTCTATTCTTCCTGCCGAGCGCGAGCTATCGGAACTCATTGGCGTGACTCGCACGACTTTGCGTGAAGTTTTACAACGCCTTGCTCGAGATGGTTGGTTAACCATTCAGCATGGTAAGCCAACGCGAGTAAATAACTTTTGGGAAACCTCGGGCTTGAATATTCTTGAGACCTTAGGGCGTCTTGATGAAGATAAAATGCCGGAGCTGACCGATCAGTTACTTTCTGCCCACACTAACATCAGTGCCATCTATATGCGTGCGGCGATTAAAATCGACCCAGAGCGCGTAAAGGAAATTGTTGCCGATCGCGATAGCGTTGAAGACACGGCCCAAGCCTTTGCCGATTATGATTACCTGGTACATCATCACCTGGCCAGTGCCGGTAACAATAAAATTTATGTGTTGATCCTCAATGGCTTTAGAGGTTTTTACTCCAAGATAGGTTGTCACTATTTCTCTGACCCTCGTACTCGTGAGTTAGCGCGTCAGTTCTATTCAGATTTGGTTGAGCTGGCAGAGAAGCAAGATCACGATGGCGCCATTTCCTTGATTCGTCGCTATGGTCATCAAAGTGGTCAAATCTGGCAGGAAATTCGTGGCGATATGCCCGAAAATATTATGGATTAATAAAGAGCCTGCGAAAGCAGGCTTTTTTGTCTCTGCTCACTTTAAAATTTAATAATCACTTTTTTCGATAGCTGCTATCGTTAAATGCGATTGTTCTTTTGTGCCCTAGCTCAGTAACATAGGGCATTAAGAATTTAATGCTTGTATTTTGGTTGCCGGGGGTTGTTTTTAAACAGCCCGTCACTATATCTAAGTACAGGAATAATTAGAGGCTAGGCGGGATTGCCGCCTCAGTCGCAAAGTACGATAACTCAAACTATTTTGGAGAATAAAATGGGTGTATTAGTAGGCCGCAAGGCACCAGACTTTACAGCTGCAGCAGTGCTAGGTAATGGCGAAATCGTAGATAGCTACAACCTGCACGAGACAATCAAAGGCAAGAAAGCGGTTATCTTTTTCTACCCACTAGATTTCACTTTCGTTTGTCCTTCAGAGCTAATCGCTTTCGACAAGCGTTATGAAGAGTTCCAAAAGCGTGGCGTTGAAGTAATCGGTGTTTCTATCGATTCACAATTCTCACACAACGCATGGCGTAACACTGCCGTTGCTGACGGTGGTATCGGTCAAGTTAAATACGCACTAGTTGCTGACGTTAAGCACGAAATCTGTCAAGCATACGACGTTGAGCACCCAGAAGCTGGCGTTGCTTTCCGTGGTTCTTTCCTAATCGACGAAGAAGGCACTGTACGTCACCAGGTAGTTAACGACCTACCTCTAGGCCGTAACATCGACGAGATGCTACGCATGGTTGACGCACTAGCATTCCACAGCGAGCACGGCGAAGTATGTCCTGCTGGTTGGACTGAAGGTAAAAAAGGTATGGACGCAAGCCCTGAAGGTGTTGCTAAATTCCTATCTGAAAACGAAGGCGACCTATAAGGTTTACCCCGAGTTTGAAAAACCGCGCTTAGGCGCGGTTTTTTTGTGCCTGGATATTTGCCAAGGTGCCTGCTGAATTGAGATCACTCGGTCACTGAGGTAGAGCAGGGTGCGTAAGGAAAAGACATAAAAAAACCGCCCTCAGGCGGTTTTTTCTATTTCTGCTTACTGAAAGCTTACAGCGCGGCGCTCTTTGCGCGGAGCGCGGCTTTTTGCATTTGGATCACGGAAGCTGCGCTTTTTACCTTCGTTGCGATCATTACGCTCACTGCGGTCACGTGGTGGACGTGAATCACGTTTCTCGCGTTGTTCACGTGGCGCATTCGCTTCTGTTGGGCTTAGCGTTAGCTTCATTGGACGCTTACAGATGTATACCTTCTGGAAGTGTGCAACTTTCTCGGCTGGCATGCCCTGAGGTAGCTCAACGGTACTGTGAGCGTCAAACAAACGGATATCGCCAATGTACTTGCTTGAGATATCCGCTTCGTTAGCGATAGCACCAACGATGTTTTTAACCTGAACACCGTGCTCACGACCCACGTCGATACGGTAAGTGTCCATAGGCATGTTTGAGTCACGACGCTCACGACGCGGTTTATCACCACCATCACGACGGTTGTCATCGCGGCGACGCTCGCCTCGCTCACCACGACGGTCATTACGCTCGCCGCGCTCAGAACGCTCACGTGCTTGAATTTCTTCAACTTTAAGTGGTGTTTGCTGTTGTGCAAGACAAAGTAGTGCAGCGGCAAGGTCACCCTGGCTCAGTTGTAGCTTGTTACCGATTGAGTTGGCAACCTGAGCAAAGAACTCGCTGTCTTTGTGCTCAAGGGCCGCAGCAATTTTGATTTCAAGCGCGTCGATACGCTTTTGCTCAACCATTTTCGCAGTTGGAAGCTGTACTTCGGCAATGTCGCTCTTGGTATGGCGAACAATGTTCTTAAGCAGGTAACGCTCGTTACCTTTAACGAACAAGATGGCTTTACCTTGACGGCCAGCACGACCAGTACGACCGATACGGTGTACATAGGCTTCGCTGTCTTGTGGGATGTCGTAGTTAACAACCAGGCTGATACGCTCAACGTCAAGACCACGGGCGGCAACATCGGTAGCGATAACGATATCTAGTAAGCCGTTCTTCAAACGGTCTACGGTGCGCTCACGGGCTTGCTGGTTCATATCACCATTAAGCGGTGCGGCAGAGAAGCCTTCACGTTCAAGTAGTTCAGCAAGCTGAACGGTATCGTTACGAGTACGTACGAATACGATAGCAGCATCAAAATTCTCAGCTTCTAGGAAGCGGACAATGGCTTTGTTCTTGTGAACACGTGCCTGCCAGTAAACCTGCTCAATGGTAGATACCGTGCTGTTACGCGGAGTAATGCGCACTTGCTCAGCATTTTGCAAATAGGTGTTACAGATCGACTGGATCTGCTTAGGCATGGTCGCAGAGAACAAACAAGTTTGTTTGGTTTCTGGCGTTTGCGCCATGATGCTTTCAACGTCATCGATAAAGCCCATGCGTAGCATTTCATCGGCTTCGTCCAGTACTAGCGCGCTTAGGCGAGACAGGTCAATTGACTTACGGCTGATGTGATCAAGCAAACGACCAGGAGTCGCAACTATGATTTGTGCGCCACGACGAAGTGCACTTAGCTGGATACCGTAGCTTTGGCCACCGTATAGGGCTAGTACTTCAACGCCTTTGGTAAACTGCGCGTACTGCTCGAATGCTTCAGCTACCTGGATAGCTAGCTCACGAGTAGGAGTAAGTACAAGGATCTGTGGATACTTGGCATCAGCATCGATGTTGTTCAATAAAGGCAATGCAAAGGCAGCAGTTTTACCTGTACCTGTTTGCGCCATACCCAAGACATCCTTTTTGTCGAGTAAAAGGGGAATACACTGGGTCTGGATCTCTGATGGAGTCTCATAACCCAACTTATCCACTGCTTTCAAGATTGCAGGTGAAAGGTTCAACGACTCAAAGGTGACTTGTTCTGACATTAAAACGCCTTAAGGAATTCAAAGAGGCGCGCATTGTACAGGAATGAAGCAGTAATTGCTTGTATAAATTGAAACTATTTCCTATGTATTTGGTTTTGTATGAAATTTAATCAGCGGTGTTTTAAAAAACCTGTGAAATAGGCGTCAATAAAGGGTTTTTTAATAACAAAAAAGTGTTTTTGAGGCGTTAAAACAGGGTTGAAAGGCTGGGGTAAAAATGCTGAAAATAAGGTGTTTACAGATCTGCTTGGCGTTATACCATATTTTTAAATTTATAGTTTATTTAATGAGCAAGTAAAAACGCCACTCGAAAGAGCGGCGTTTTGTGGGTAGCTTAATCTTGGTACAAGCCCAGGTTTGCCTTGGCATAGGCTTCAAATTCTGTAAAGCCACCGATATGCTCTTGGCCTATAAAAATTTGCGGCACGGTTTCACAAGGTTTTCCGGCTGATTTCTCCAGATCTGCCTTGCTGATCCCTTCTTTGATGATATCCACATAGCGGAATTTAAAATCATCACGTTGCTCGGCTAGTTGACTGGCGACATCTTTTGCACGCACGCAAAAAGGACAACCCTCTCGACCAAAAATAACAGTTAACATAATCTCTCCAGTGCTTCTTTTAAGGTACGAGATGCAGTTTAACGAGCTTAAGGGCTCAGGTAAAATGCCAAAAAGCGATTTATCCGTTCGCTAAAAGCGATTAAGTGCGATAAACCGTCTTTATCAGGTGGTAGCCGAACTTGGTTTTCACCGGGCCATGCACTTCAAACAGCGGCTTTTTAAAGACCACATCGTCAAAAGCTTTGACCATGGTGCCGCGTTCAAACTCACCGAGATCACCACCGCGTTTTTTCGATGGGCAGGTTGAGTATTGCTTGGCTAGCTTATTGAAATCACCGCCTTTATCCAGCTTGGCTTTAATTGCTAAACACTCTTCTTTGCTCTTCACCAGAATGTGATAGGCACAGGCTTTGGCCATGGTTTTACTCCTAAAATTTAAATCGATACGGTGTGATCTGATCTAACACCTTTTGTTTCTCGCCAATGCCGCCGATGCGGTAGGCGGTGCCTTCATGGGCAAGCAGACCTCGGTGATCCATGGTTGCCTTTTCGGCGTGCTCCATGCGTTGCCAGCGATTGCTGGGAATATCAAAGCGCCATACCTGGCTTGAAGGCGAGCTGGGTTTGCCATTATACCCTATGCCATTGTAGTTGTAGGGATTCGGTGAGCCGCCAATAAATACCAGGTTGCCATTAATGGTGCCCGCTGCCATGCGGTAGTGCGCTTTTCCGGTTGGATGAGCCAGGCTGTGCCATGAGATTTCCCGTGGGTCTTGTGGGTCGATCACCCCTTTAAGGCACTGGGCCTTGGCGGCAAAACCACGGTGCTTGTCGGCAAAAGCCACGGTTTTAACCCCGTCACAAATGATCATCAGGTTATCTTTAATGGCCCCGGCATGGCCAAATACCGCATCGCCAAGGAAGGGGGAGGCCTGAGACCAGCTGTCTTTGGCGATATCGTAAACCTGCACCAAATTGACGTTGCCGTCATTGTGCCAGCCGCTGATCAGATAAATGTATTGGTCGTTGTAATTAAGGGCGACGCTGTCGTCTACCGGCACCGGCATGTTGGCCAAGCGCTGATACTGATCTTTTTCCACGTCATAGCGGTAGGCGTCCGGTACAGATAGCTCGGTATTATCTCCAGCCACTGTATAACCACCAAACACATAGGCGTATTTACCTACACCCACGGCGGTGGCTGCAAGGCGCCCGCTAAGCTGGGTTGAGGCCGGAACGGGCGCTTTAGTGTGCCAGGCATTGCTGCCAAGTTTTAATGCCCATACCTTGTTATGGATATCCAGGTGCGTTTTACCTGCCCCAAGACCCATAAAGCTGAGGAAATAACTGCCTTGATCTGTGTCCACCTTGGCCACAGCATTATTACTGACAGGTTCCGGCAGCGCCGGTAACTCTGCGGCGAACAGGGGGCCACACAGGGCCAGGCCCATGGCGGCGCAAAGCATTCTAATCATCTGATCTACCTCTTAATTTAATACCCAACTCGGTGGAGTAACCCATAGCCCGTCCACAGATAGATAAAGATTCATCAATCACGTAATAGGTTGGAAAGGCGGATATTTTATATTGCTGTGCGGTGTATTCGCTACCTAAAAGTATAGGCATTGTCAGCTGTAAATCATCGACAAATTCGCTTATCTGCGCCTGAGACTGGTAGTCCAGAGCAATGGCTATGGCATGAACGTCGCCTCTATCCATGGCTTTTTGTAAATTTGGCATAGATAACTTACACACGGTGCACCAAGGGGCAAAAAAATACAGCACGGTTTTTTGCCCCTGCAGTTCTTTAATACTAAAGCGGGCCTCGCTGTGCAGTTGCGGCAAAGAAAAATAGGGAGCCGGAGTGTGGTCTGCAGATAACAGGTTACGCTCCTGATAGGCGCTCACTGCGAAAAACACCACCGCCATCAGCACAAGTTGGAAAAAAAACTTCTTCATAAAAATTCTTTACTTTCAGATTGATACATATTGTAGACCGACTTTTATAAGAAAAATGTGAAATTATTACCTTGAAAATAAAAGCACTGTCCATACATTAGATTATGAGGACGCCATAAAGGGTCCCAACCAAACTAAAGTTATTGATATTTATACATAAAAGTTGTTTGTTCAAGAGAAAAACAACGACCAATATTGCTTAAAATTTGAGGATATTATTATGCGTACAGTAGACCTATCTCCACTATATCGTTCATTCATCGGTTTTGACCACCTTGCATCATTAATGGATGCGGCGGCACGCACCGACAAACAACCTAGCTACCCTCCATATAACATCGAGGCGTTGGGTAAAGACCAATACAGAATTACCATGGCAGTAGCGGGCTTTAGCGATGAAGAGCTGACCATTGAGTCAGAGAATAACACGCTAAAAGTCACCGGTACTAAAGCCGATAAAGACGCTACAGAAGAGCGCAAATTTATTCACCAAGGTATTGCAGAGCGCAACTTTGAGCGCAAGTTCCAACTTGGTGACCACGTTAAAGTGCTCGGCGCAGACCTGGCAAATGGCCTGCTTGTTATCGACCTAGAGCGTGAAATTCCAGAAGCCTTAAAGCCTCGCAAAATTGAAATTGGCAAAGGCAACTTACTAGAAAGTAAGTAATCAGTTAAGATATCTTCCTGTGATGCGCCGCCCTTTTTGGGCGGCTTTTTTGTGTTTAATAGCAATTCACTTAAATAGCTAATCATTCTAGCGGACTAAATATCACGCTCTCAGCGTTGTAATCACATCATTTATCCAGCGCTAGATCTGATCACATACTGAACAGAATTGGTATAAAAGGTGCCAGCATTGACTAAAACAGACAAGAAACGCGATAAGCAACTGCGCGAGCTATTAACTGGGCTGTGTGAACAGCACTGTAAAATGATCAAGGGTTTTAGTTGGTTAACGCATCACATAGACTGGAAAAACCCGCAAGCAAGCTTCACACTGACAGTTATATTCGAGCAGGATGGCGAGCTCGACTCATTTATAAGCTCTGGCGAGCGCGCACACCTTGAGCGTGAGATTCAAAGTAGTTTAAAGTCAGTGGGGCTGAACCTGAAAAATGCCGCTCAACAGCTCAGGTATGACACCGAAGAGCGGTGCCAGTTACAGCACCAGGGTAATTGGGCTAAGCGATTATCTTAATATAGAGCGTAATTTAGGGATAAAATCAATGAACACGCCAAAACCAAGTGCCGCCATTTTTGTGGACGTTCAGAACATTTATTACACCTGCCGAGAAAGCCATAGGTCTAACTTTGATTACAATGCGTTTTGGCGTGAAGTGAGCAGCCAATACGAGATTCAACACGCATTCGCCTACGCCATTGACCGTGGCGATAACAAGCAGCGCGAATTTCAAAATATTCTGCGCGCCATAGGTTTTGAAGTGAAGCTCAAACCCTTTATCCAACGCGCCGATGGTTCAGCCAAAGGCGATTGGGATGTGGGCATTACCCTCGACGCCATTGAGTACGGCAGCCAAACCGACACCACCATTTTACTCTCCGGTGATGGCGATTTTGACCTGCTAGCGAAAAAGCTGCGCGATGAAAAAAACAAGCGTGTGGAAGTGTACAGCTGTGAAAAGCTCACCGCAGCGTCATTAATTCACGCTGCAAGTTACTTTCGCGCGGTTGATGAGAGTTTGCTGTTGGGTTAACGCTCAAAGCAGCTGCACGGTACGCGTCAGCTGCCTTTGCTTGTTATAAACCACCTTACCCACTTACTGCCTCAGATGCAGGGCCTACATCTTTTTTAAGCAGTAACACGACGAAGTAAACCAAAACAAAAGGCGGAATTAACGATAAAACGACGCCCAATAAACCCGCTAAAACAGGAGTTTGCGTTTTGCGACGACCAAGGTAATAAGAGACCGCACCCATGATTAAGGCGAATAAAGCGATGAACTCGCCGAGCAACGTAGCATTAATATTCAAATGAACTCTCCCTGTGGTTTATAACAGCTTATTAGCGAGAATTTCGGATAAAGGAAGTTATCCACAAGCTCAAAACTCTGCGCTAACAAGTTTTTTATTTAATAATACCAATAAGTTATCAGGGGTTTTATCAGTGAGCAAGCCAATATGCGCGGCGCAAAAACGAGCCACTACTTATTCGCGCCTTACTGGGCACACTATGTAATTTATTTTATCTTTGTATATCAGATTGTTAGGATTAGAATCTACATAATCGAGCCATTTCTATCCGTTACATAGCGTGCCAAATCGCAAGCAATTTGCAGAATGTTACTTATACGTATTTTGGGTGGGTGGCAATTCCTTTAGTGCCTGTTTTGTTATCTGCAACTTTGCAACAATCCTTATAACGACTCGATGTTGTCGATGCACCACTGTGCTCTATCAAGCACGGCCTGACGGGCTTCATCACTTTGCTTATCCCAGTTTCGATAAATCATGCCGATGCGATGATTATTGCCAAATTTCTCTCTGTGTCTGTCCATAAAGTGCCAATACAAGCTATTCATAGGGCAAGACGAGGATGAGGTTTTTTCGCTCACTTTATAGTGGCAGTGTTTGCAGTAATCGCTCATCTTATTGACGTAATTGCCGCCGGCGCAGTAGGGCTTGGTGGCAATAATGCCGCCATCGGCGAACTGGCTCATGCCCCGGGTATTGGGCATTTCCACCCATTCAATGGCATCGACATAAATACCCAGGTACCAGGCATCCACCTGGTCTGGGTCAACGCCCAGCAATAAACAGAAGTTGCCAGTGATCATCAGGCGTTGGATATGATGCGCATAGCCATAGTCCAGGCTTTGGCCAATGGTGTGTTGCAGGCAGTTCATTTTTGTTTTGCCGCTCCAGAAAAATTCCGGCAGCGCCTGGTGCGCCTCGAGGGCATTACTGTGTCCGTACTTGGGCATATTGAGCCAATAGATGCCTCTGACATATTCACGCCAGCCTAAAATTTGCCTGACGAAGCCTTCAACTTGCGCCAGGGTGATCCTTCCTTCAGATTCATGATATGCCTCTATTGCCGCGTTGATGACCTGCATGGGATGCAGTATTTTTGCATTGAGCGCAAACGACAGGCGGCTATGGTACAAGGACCATTGAGCGTCGCTGTGGCAGGTCATGGCGTCCTGAAAGGTGCCAAACAGAGGCAGCAGATGATTACAAAAATGCTCAAGCAACTGCAGTGCTTGTTTGCGTGTCACCGGCCACAGCAGTCTGGGGCCGCCTTTGCCTATGGTTTTTATTTGATGGCGAGCAAGGCGCTCGGCAATTGCCTTAACGTCGTTATCAAAGCACAAGGGAGCGGGAAGCGCTTTGATATCCTCTGCTTTGAGTTTATTACGGTTTTCCTTGTCGAAGTTCCATTGGCGGCCAAGGGGTTTACCCTGGTCCATCAAGATATCGAAGCGCCTGCGCATCTTGCGATAGAATTGCTCCATGGTGTGGTGGGTATCCGCCTGGAAATAGTCGCCTAGTTCTTCAAATCCAAGCATAAAATGCTCACTGTCATAGCGCCTTATCTCAGCGCCACTTAATGTCAGTTGCTCCAGCTGCCGGCGCAGCCGATATTCATCTGGGAGCTGATAGCTAAAACGGTCGGCTTGATGCTCGATGACACAGTGGGCAATTAACTCATTGAGCTGCGTAAACTCTTGGGTGTCGTCCAGAGTAAGGTGTAAAACCTGGTGCCCCGCCTGGCTAAGGGCAGACGCAAAACGTTCCATCGCAGCAAAAAAGCACATGATCTTTTGAATATGATGTCTGGTGTAGTGCATTTCTTGATGCAGCTCAGCAATGATGTAAAGCACATCATCTCGCTTGGTTTTAAACCAAGAATGATTGGCATTGAGTTGGTCGCCTAAAATCAGGCGAACTTCTTTGTATTGCTTATTGCTCATACTGTCTCTGATATTATTTCTGTGGCCATCCATTGTGATCTCGTTCCTGAGTTTGCATAGCCACTCCACCATAACGCTTGATAAACTGGCCGTCGGGGTCGAATAACTCGGTTTGTTTGGCAATGTTGAAATGGCGTCCGCCGCGGGGATCGGCACCGACCCCGGCTATGTACTGCCAGTTGCCATAATTGCTGGCAACATCGTAATCAATCAAGTGATGCTCGAAGTAGGCCGCGCCGTAGCGCCAATCAAGTTCTAGTTCATTGACAAAACAACTGGCGACGATTTGTCTGCCTCTGTTGGACATCCATCCACTGGTATTGAGTTGATGCATAAGCGCATTGACCAGCTCAAACTCGGTATTGCCATGACACCAGGCCTGATAACGTTCCGGGTAAAAGCTGGTTTTTGGGGCCGTGTGGCTCATGCCTTTAAATACAAATAGCGAGCGGCCTTGCTTTAGAGCCAGCCATTGAAAATATTCTCGCCACAAGAGTTCAAAGTAGACCCAGTAAGTCGATTCATTGGCGCCGCAGCGTTGCTCATAAGCAAGTAGGGCGCTATAGACCTGGCGAGCGCTGAGAGAGCCATTGGCCAACCAGGGAGAGAGCCCGGTTGAGAACTTGTCACCATGCAAAGCATTACGGGTTTGCTTGTAAGTGCTGGCCGCTCGCGTGCTGAAATAGGCACTCAGTGCCTGGAGAGCGCTGTTATTAAACCAAGGCTCTGTCAGTGCTTCTGGTGAAGGATCTAGGGAGCAAACAGGTAAATCACAGTGCAAGGGTTTGGGTAAGGCGATGGGTTTTTGCAAAGTGGGTTCGATTGCCACCGAGTTTTCGGTTTTCTTACGAAATTGGCTAAATGTCGCCGGTATAGCAGACACAGAAAAGGGTAATTTCTCGGCGCTGAACAAGGTATGGTTATGGGCGTGCCAGAAACTCAGATGTGGCATACGTGTTTTAAGCAGGTGCACAGTGTTTAATTCTGCCCAGCCATGCTGAAAGGCAATGCCTATGTCCGTAATATTGTGCGTTTTAATTAGCCGGTCTAGTTGTTCAAGTCGCTCGACGTGATACAGGGAGTGGTCGTAGGCCGATAGCTGCTTTGCTAGGTTGGCGAGTGTCGCCTGGGTGAAAATGCGAACGGGCTCTGCATTATGCTGGGGCGGGTAAGCGTTGTAAGCAGATGGAAAGAGCCTTCTCAGTGGGCAATAAACAAAAAGAATCTGTCCGCAACGCGTACTGATTAGCCGTAATAGGGCGTTATCTTCTACTCTGAGGTCGTTACTAAAAAGGTAAAGGCCGATTCGCATATCGATCACAAACGAGGAATTGGAGTCGATAGATACGTAGGCGAATGGCATGTGGATCTCTGCCGATGCCTCGGCAGAGATTTAATGAACAGGGATTAACCGACCTGGGCAACCATAAGTGAGGGCTGCAGGCTGATCAGGGTCGCCTTGGCGAAGAAGTTAAACTCGGTGCTGGTGGTCCAGGTATAGGCCCCCATATTCTCGGTAAACACCAAATCACCGTCGGCTAAAGCCGGCATTAAACAGTTATCGCTGATAACATCGATACTGTCACAGGTTGGCCCGGTTAAAACACAAGGTTGCACATCTTCGTGTGCCAGGCTGTAAAAGCGCTGATCTGGCTCACCATACACTCGGCCACTAAAGGCGCCGTAGACACCATCGTCCATGTAGTACCAGGTGGTGCCCCCGCGCTTGCTTTGACCCATCACACTCATCACATGAGTCATAGCCGAGGCAACGATAAAACGTCCTGGCTCGGCAATAAACTGTACTGTGTCAGGCCAGCTGCTCAAAGCATCGCGTATCGGTGCGCAAAATTCAAAGATATCAATGGGCTGCCCAGAGTAGCTTACGGGGAAACCACCGCCTATATCCAAGGTGTTCATGGCGCCCAGACCTTCAGCGACAGCTCCTTCGAAGACTATTTTGCATTGTTCGATAGCATGCACATATTTACCCGCATCCATGGTTTGCGAACCTACATGGAATGATAAACCACGTACGCGAATACCTAACTCTTTTGCGCGCTTAAGCAAGGGTAAGGCATCAGCTCTGATCACCCCAAACTTCTTGGACAAGTCGGCCGCCGCATCCTTGTTAGGGAAGCTCAGGCGCAGCAATAACTCGACTTGGTCGCGATAAGGCACAAATTTATGCAGCTCATTTTCGCTGTCGAACACAAAGGTGGTACAGCCATAGCTAAGAGCATGCTCTATATCACTTACGCGTTTGATCGGGTGAGTGTGGATCACCTGAGAAGGAGCAACACCCGCCTGAGCCACCAGATCCACTTCGCCGTTTGTGGCCAAATCAAAGCTGCCACCAAGCTCATTTAATGTGTGTACCACATCAATATGAGGCAAAGGCTTAAGCGCATAATGCAAGGCAACATTAGGCAAGGCGTTGGCCAGCTGTAAATAATTTTCACGCACTTGGTTTAGATCAAGCACCAACAATGGGGTGCCGTGTTGCTTCGCAAGGGCGGTGCATAGAGAAAGGTGCTCGTTGTTTGTAGCAAAAGGCTGAGCAAGGGTAGAAACCGACATCATAACTCCAAAAGTTAATTTGGATAGTTACTCTTTCGCCTTGGCAAGAAATGCTGTACTAGGATTGGCTATCTAATAAAAGTGGCGCAATAATAGCCAAATTATTGCGCCACGCAAGCAAAATTTTTAAAAATTTTATCGCTTTATTTCAGCTGTTTATTCAGCGATATCAAAAGTCACTTCTGCGTCTTCACCGGCTGCTACAGTGACGTCCTGAATAGAGTATAAAGTAACTTCTTCATTCAGTACTTCAGCGTCATCAAGGTGTGCCGTACAGGTGTAGGCAAGTTGATAGCTACCCGCTGCTACGAAGCCAATTTCGAACTCGTAGTTACCACTGTCATCATCAAGTGCCACGCTAGCCGTTGCGATTGGGGCATCGGCAGGAGACGTTTCACCGTCTGTCTCAACATACAGATCTTTAGGCTCAACAACATCACCGCTGTACAGGTAAACCGCATGGCCAAAGGCACCTGTTTCTGGAGCAAAGTCGATGTTGTCGGCTTCACAGTTGGTAATCATGGCTTCTGTTACTAAGCCTTTGATGTCTTCAACATCGGCAAGGTTTTCAAGGCGGATACCTGTAGGTTTAAGGTTCACAATGTCGCTGTTGCTAGGGTCAACCAGTGATTTTTTCAGGTCAAACTCAAGCACAAAATCGTTCTCGCCAACAGCAAGTGTGAAATCATTGATTTGAATCTCACCAAGACCATCGTTGCCTTTACGCTTAACTACAATAGGAGCTAGGGTATCATCGTTATAAACAATGTGAGAAGTCATCGCGAGATTGGCTTCATCACCGTTTACTATATTGGCGCGTAACCAGTTGTACTGACCCGGTGCTACAACTTCATCATCGATAAGCTCAAATACATCGCTACCGGTGAAATCTAAAAGGTTAACCATTACCGGTTCACCGTCTGCGGTACGGGTTTCAAATGTTGGGCGCTCACCATCGGCGGCATTAAGAATGATGCTATCAAAAGCTACCCAGACTTCTTTTGCATTACTGACAGGTGCATCCGATATACCTAAGGTAAATTTAGTCGTTATTGGTTCAAGGTTATTATCGTCGTCACTCGAGCCGCCACAGCCAGTCAACATAAGAGCGGCGATAAGTGGAGGTATTGAATAGGCTTTAAGAGTCATAATTTATCCTTTTGACTGAAAATACTCCCCCAGTTTAGGAAACTTAAATGAACCTGCATTTAACCTTGGCTAGTTAATTGTTGGTACACGTTTGCAAAGGCTTTTTTGTGGCATTCAAATAAATAGCGGCGCAGTGCGCTTTTGTTGTGATTAACCTTAATGTATAGAGCGATGGCATGGTTTTGTTGACGGATCTGATCAAACTCAATCTTAATAGGGGTGTACATACCTAACCGCAACGTTGCTTTACCGTATTGGGGGAGCTCTTTAAACCGGCTGCCATCAATTACGGTCCCAGTTGATGACAGTGATAATAAGGGAATGCGAGTTCGACTTACCTCTAAAAAGCAGTCGCTGGGATCATCATTTCGCCAACTACGGTGCTGGCCTTGCGCATCAAAAATCTCTGGGGCATCAAGTTTGGGCTGTAGGTCACCATCGGTTGTTAATCCAAGGGTCAGAGGAAACCAGAGCTCAAACCTCCCAATCTCAGCGAGCATGCACAAATTGAGGGAGTCAAATAAATTAGCGGCATACCCGGGTAGCTCCGAACGCAATGATAAAACAGCGCCAGTTAGATTCGGATTATTTACGGATTGATCGGCAAAAACCTGTTTAAAAAAAGCGAGTTCTTGCTCAGTAAAGTCGGTCAATAGACAACCCTCACATGTTCTGAGTACAAATTAGATGTTATTAAATTGTAAATAATAACATGACCTTGACTCAATAATACTGCTCTAAATATAACAATAACATAGCTCAAGACGCCACTTTTGGGATTGACGTGTAAGTTAAGGCTCACCTAAATCACAATGTTTGCCGTGTTGTTTGGTGAATGTTTACTTTGTATGACTTTATTTAACTATCTGTATTTTAATGGTAATTCAACTTTGTGGGTTTAGGCGGGAGTTATTCGACCCCTGCTAATCTCGCTTTGGTTCATCGTTATTTGTTTAGTTGAGATAAACATATGGCAATGAATTTGAACTTACTTAATTTTAGGTTCTGGCTAAAGTTAATGTGCGTTTGGCAAGAGGCCGTTATGACACAGTTAAGTAAATACCAAGGTAGGCAACTGACGCCCCTGTTCATTTTGACCACTACACTGCTGTGTAGTTCAGTGGCAGTGGGTCAAGAAGTTACACTTACGATGCAAGGGCATGTACCTACTCACTGTGAATTAGCAGTTTCTTCTACCACGCTTCAGGTAAGGTCTAATGAGTCAGCAAGTGCTGGATTGAATTTTAGTTGCAATTCGCCTATGACTTTGACGCTTTACTCACAAAATGGAGGGCTCAAACACAACTTAAGTGATGTGCTTGCGCCATATTTATTAACTGTTGATGTTCCCGAAGTTATCGGGGCAACAGCATATAACGCAAAGGAGCTTGTGCAGGGAAAGCAACTACGCATTGATGAACCTATGTTCGTTAGGCAAGGAATGCTTACTGTCGAGCTTGCGCAACCGCTTTATTATGCCGGGCAATATCATGACCAGGTTCGGCTGGAAGTAACACCGAAGCAATTTGGCGTTTCTCAATAATAAAGCAACAGTAAAGCAAAGAACCAGTTAGAGGAATATAACTATGAAAATCAGTAACGTAAAAACATTAGTAGCAGTAGGTGCCGCGGCATTAATGAGTGGCTCAGTAATGGCACAAAATGTAGATATCGGCGGTGCCGTTCCTTCAGTATGTGCAATTAATGGCTTGGGTCCTGTACTATTCCCAGCGCTAGCGATGGGTAGTACCAGCAATCAAAACTTCAATGTACAGTGTAACGATGTTGACGGCGCAACTATCACCATGACTACAGCAGAAGGCCATCTACAAAATGCAGACCACGAAGACCAGGGTGTTGGTTATCACGCAACCCTGACCGCTGATGGTAACAGCTTCACCCTTCAAGCAGATAACGGCATTAACGACCAGTCAGCTTCTGGCAGCTTCCCTGCTTCTCCTGTGCTTGCAGCTGGTACAGGGGGTGACTTAGAAATTGAAGTTGTTCAAGCACCTACGTGGGCCGGTACTTACGCGGATACTCTACAAATTGCTATTACCGCGAATTAATTTTAAGTAGTTAGGCAGCTTCGGCTGCCTTTTTTATGGAGAAAAATATGCGCTATTTCCTAATATTCGCTTTGTTGCTATGGCAAAGCAGTGTTTGGGCACTTCAGGTTGAGCCCATGGTAACGGAGTTTACACCGACTGGTCAGGCATCGCAGAAAAACATGCGTATAGTCAATACCAATGAGGCACCTTTAACACTGGAAATCAGTGCTCATGATTTGACCTTGGATGCCAATTCAAAGGAGATACTCACGGCCAATGAGGATGATTTTTTGATCTTGCCCATGACGGTAACGCTTGCGCCAGGGGCGGCTCAAACTGTGGTGGTACGCTATATTGGTGAGCCGCTGTTAAAGGAGTCTAAGGCCTATAGAATAAATATCGACCAGGTAAATGTTGCCAGCGCGCAGACGGAAGATGTGTCGTCGGTGGGTATGTTGATTAGTTTTCGCACACTTTATAATGTGGTACCGCAAAACACCAAGGAAGATGTACGCCTGCTTAGTAAAGGGCAGCAGGGTGATAAATGGGTGCTCACATTTGAAAACTCAGGTGATCGCTATTCACGCTTAATAGCAAGTCAGTGGCAATTGGATGACGGTAAGCAACAAGTAGTACTTCAAGGTATGAGTTTGTCTCAGGCTATTGATGGCTCTTTTCTTCCCCCTCATAGTCAACGAAAGGTGATTTTTACACCCCCTGCTGGCTTTGACATAAATAGTACGCAACTAACCTTTTCTACAACCAAGTAAAAAGACGTGGTGATAACATGGTGATAAAGCAGCGGACAATAGTGTGGTTTATCGCTGGGTTACTGGCATTTTTTTGTTTACCTGGGGGGGCTTTAGAAGTAACCCCCATGGTGCAGACGCTTAAGGCGGATAGAGATGCACGGGGAGGGCTTACCGTAGCCAATCCCACCAACCGTGAATTTGCTTTTGAAGTGGATGTTTGGGAATTGGCTTTTGATGAAACTGGAGTCAAGGCCAGCCCAAGCGAGGCTTTAAGCGTTTTTCCTCCTGCGCTCTTGCTTCAACCAGGACAGTCTCACAGTGTTCAGATAATTTATAAAAAGCAACCGCTTAGCAGTGATAAAAGCTTTTATGTCCGTCTGAACCAACAACCCGTAGCATCTGTAGATGCTGAGCCGGGTCATGTGCGTATGTTGCTTGATATCAATACCGTAGTGCATCTGAAACATAGCCAATTTAATGCAGATATTAGTGTAAACCAAAGTCACCTAAGGGATGACCAAGGCTATATTTATGTGCAAAACCGGGGGAATGGCCACGCCTATCTGAATAACTTGCGTTGGTACCTTGAAAATGAGCAAGGTCAGCGTGTGCGAATTCCGCCCCGTGTGCTATATCAAAGTGAAGTGGATGACTTTGTGGCGGCGAACAGCGCCAAGCATTTAGAGTTTTCTCCGGCATTGCGAGATGCCTTGATGCAACTAATAATAAAAGGCCAAGGACCATGGCATGTGCGTATCGAGCCTTAAAGGCGGCTGTCTGTTTATTGATATTGGCCGCCTCGGCGAGCAGTTTTGCTAAAGTGAACCCTACAGGACGGGATTTAGACCTTTCGGTGCAGTTATACATCAATCAAGTTCAGCGTGCGGTTGTAGATATAACCATTACCCCCGAAGATCACTTTGTGATCGATAAGTCTTTGTTGGACGAGTATCTTTACCCCAGGCTTAATAGCGATGCCCAGTCAGCCTATATTGATTGGGTAAACACACCAAAAATTGACTTGGCTGAGTTGCAGCCGCACGGCATAGCACATCGTTTTGATATGAGTGACTTTTCATTGCATCTGGTGCTCGAACCTAGGCTGGTAGGGCGCCAACGTGTGTCACTAGGAAACGAAAGGCGGGCGCTGCAAGCGCTTCCGGTGGCAAAAACCAGTGCTTATCTTAATCATTTTCTAAATGCGGTTAATCAAGATAATCCGTTTACCGACTCGGAGCAAACATACACCTGGCGCAGCGAAATGGTTGCCCGTAAATATGACTGGGTGTTTGAGTCCAATCAGCAATGGCAAAAAGACGAACGCGAGGAAAACTTTGAACGTATCGCAACGCGTTTAAGCTATGACTTTCCTGATCGCGATGCCCGCTTTACTGTGGGTGACCAATATGTACGTGGTGGGGACTTTCAAGGTGCATTAAACTCTTTAGGCCTAGGCTATGTAAAAGACAGCGGCGTTATTACCCGCAGGCGTCAAGCCGCCGGTGCCCAGTATAGTTTTACGCTCACACGCCCTTCCGAAGTTGAAATTTTTAGCGAGGGTCGCTTATTGCGGCGTGTACCTTTGCAGCCAGGGCTTTATAACCTTGCCGATATCCCGTTGCAAGAGGGAGCCAATGATATCGAGCTGCGCATTACAGATGATGCCGGCGAGGTTACAACCATTTCCTTAGGGGTTAATAGTGCACTTGACCTGCTGGCGCCTCAGGAGTTGAGATTATACAGTTATCTCGGGGTACCCAGTGATCGTGGTGACAACCAGCCAGATTACGCTTGGCAACAAAAATTCTTAAGCATGCATGCAGAATACGGCTTGAGCCTTGAAAGTACCTTAGCCGCTGGTGCTCAATTGAGTGAGCATTTAAAACAACTGAGTAGTCAATGGGCCTATGCCTCGGATTGGGGGTTATGGCAAGTAGGTGCCGCCGTTAGTGACGATGAAACATTTGGTCTTGGCTACTCGGGTGAGTTTATCTTTCAAAGTTATCGGCGTACAGTGGGTAGTGAGTTTGAGCTCAATTACCGCTGGAGTGATGAAGATTTTCGGGTATTGTATTTGCAGTCTTTGCAATTGCCCAGCTCCCCATTTTCACGTCACGCCTGGCGTGCCAATTACCGCTATGGCTTTGAATCAGGGGCGATCCTTGCAGTAAGTGGCGCTACGATAAAGCCCCATAATAACGAGCGTTGGTCAAACAGTGTACGGGTTAGTTTCAGCGATACGCTTGTAAGTTGGCCAATCAATTGGCGCGTGTTTGCACAGTGGCGCGAGGAAGAGGACAAGGAATATAATTTTGGCTTACAGCTTACATATCGCTTTGATAATGAACGGCGCCTAAGAGTGCTCACAGAGCGGCGCGACCACCACGACAATATTGAGTATTCGCAGCAGCGCAACAGTCAATTTATTGGGATGAATCAGCTCCGTGCCAGTTACGATAACACCGAAGACGAGCAAGCCGCGCTGGATTTATTTGCCAATTACAATGGCAACCGGTTTGAGGGCTCTATTACGCATGGCAGTAGTTATGAGACATTGGATGCACGAACTGCTCGTCACCGCACTCAGTTATCACTGCAGCAAAGTTGGGCTTATGCGGATAACCAGTGGGCGGTTGGTCGCCCCATTGATGATGCGTTTGCCATCGTCGTCCCGCATGCCTCGTTAAAAGACAAGCGGTTATTATCATCCAACCGTGATGGTGATGTTCGCGCGCGCAATTCATCCTGGTCTAAAGCCGTGGTTTTGTCTGATTTGAGCGCTTACACCAATAGCATCATCGATATCGAAGTCGAGGATTTACCCCTTGGCTATAACGTTAACGGCTCCTTGGTGTTTTCACCTCTGCATCGCAGTGGTCATAGTATTACTCTGGGATCAGCAGAGAATATTACCCTGATAGGCACCTTATATCAGGATAAGGATACACCGCTGGCCTTGACCTCGTTGGCAGCTAGATGTCCCGACAATGATAAAAGTTATCGTTTTTTCACCAACCGCAAAGGCCGCTTTGCGTTGACTAATATTGCCGCCTGTGTGTATCAGGTTTCTCTGGATGGTTCAGAGCAAGTTTTGCTCGAGCTGGTGGTAGAAGATGGTCAGCAATTACAGCGCCGAGGAGTGATCTATGTACAACCTTAAATGGGCGTTTTTTATTGTATTAAGCGCTTTTACCATGCCTTTATCTGCCAGTGAATGTGAGCAGGTAAGCATGCAGTTAAGTCATGAGTATAACACTTTTTCTCAGTACCGTTTCGAGCAAAGCCCGCTGGCGCGCTACCAGTTAAAAGTGCGTCTTGAAGCACCTGAGCAATGTGTTTATCGTTTACAAATTAGCTCTCAAAATCAGTACGTACTGCTGCACAGTGGCGCACAGTTGCGTTACCGCCTGTTAAATGAACAATTTAATGCCTGGCAACAAAGTAGCCCGCTTACAGGGGGGAAGGAGCTGACACTCATTGGCGAACTAGATGGCCACCAAATTGCTCGAGCAGGTATATATAGAGACTTATTAACCTTTGAATTAATGCTGGGTGATAGTCTGGTCAGCTCGCAAAGTTATGAATTGGAAGGCGAAATAGAGCAGCACTTACAGCTTGCCTGGTTAGGGGCGCAAGCCACGCATGCCTTTGTTGATTTGGGTGAGCTGAAAAGTGGTCAGTATTATGGCCATTTGCCGCAGTTGTTTATTCAAGCGAATGTCCCCGTGGCGCTGGAGATCTCGTCTTTAAATCAGGGCAAGCTAGTTCACCAAACCACAGAGAAATGGCGTGTTGGTTATATGATGGAGTTGCTAGGGCAGTGGGCCAATCTTGAAAGCCCTTGGCGCGGCAATACACCTTTGGTTCAAAACCAAACCCTGTTACCCCTTGCTATCGAGCTAGAGCAGTTTGATCAATTGGCAGCTGGGAACTACCAAGATACGGTTACGATTCGCTTGGTTCCACAGCAGTTTTAGTTAAGTTTTGTGTTGCCCAAAGAACAGCTTGCTGTTTGTTTTTAACGCCAATTTTTTGGTAGATTTTATGCAGATGAACGCGCACTGTGGCATCGCTGATAAACATTTTTTCGGCCATATGCGCCAAAGATATGCCCGCGCTTAAAAGCTTTAACACCTTTAATTCTTTATCTGTAAGTTGGGCAATTTGCGTGCTTTGATGTTGTTGCGTGTTAAGGTAATGGCGCATCCAGTGATCCGTTACCGCTCGGGGAAACCATGAGCGGCCTTCCTGTATGGCTTCTAGTCCTCGGGTAATGTGTTTGCATTCCGTAGGAGCGAGTAAAATACCACTTAAATTAGGCCATGATTTGAGCTCAGAAAAGTCAATATTGCCTGGAACATTCTTAATCAGCAAATGACTTAAGTCACATTCAAACATAAACTTGGTGAGAAAAGCAGGAGTGGTCAGGGATTCGAGTGCTTGATGATCTATAACTAGAGTACGCTCTTTAGTGAAGGCTTGCATCATTACACTGTGTTGTGGTGTGGGCTTTATTTGCGACATAATTTCATCCTGAAATAGCGAAGCGTCCCTGAAGTCTAACAGAGTTGGCCACAATTAAATGTGAAATGTGACTATTTTTTAGCTTAGTTTGTTATGAATAATCAGGTAATACTTAGCTTTGATTATGGTTGCCTTCAGTGCCTTTTTAAGTCTCACTCTGGTAAAGGATTTAAAGCAAAAAGTGATAGTTTAGTGTCCAGTCAAGTTAGCTATTGTAGTTGCGTACCTTTTTTAGGTCAAACTTTTACACGAGAAAAGCGATTTTTCTCGACCGATTGGTATCAGAAATAAAAACGCCCCCCGATATAAAAGGGAGGCGTAATAATATGGATGTGATTTGCCTTATTTATTTAACTTCTTTACCCGCCGCCTGTTGGTCGGCATGGTAGCTGGAGCGTACGAAAGGTCCGCAGGCAGCATGAGAAAAGCCAATTTCGTCGGCATATTCTTTCAGGGCATCGAATTCCTCGGGTGGCACATAACGCTTAACCGCAAGGTGGTGCTTCGAAGGTTGCAGATACTGACCTACGGTCAGCATATCAACATTGTGCTCACGTAAATCGCGTAACACTTCTTCGATTTCACTCATTTCTTCGCCCAAACCAACCATAAGGCCAGATTTAGTACGTACTTCTGGGTGCGCTTCTTTAAAGCGACGCAGCAGCTCTAGTGACCATTTATAATCAGCACCAGGACGTGCCAGTTTATACAGGCGTGGCGCGGTTTCCAGGTTGTGGTTGAATACATCAGGCGGAGTTTCACTGAGGATCTCAAGGGCACGCTCCATACGACCACGGAAGTCTGGAACCAAAATTTCTATGGTAATGCCCGGGTTGTGCTTGCGAATTTCACGAATACAATCGGCAAAGTGTTGTGCACCACCGTCACGCAAGTCATCGCGGTCCACCGAGGTGATCACCACATAGCTTAACTTCATGTCCTTGATGGTCAGTGCTAGTTTTTCCGGCTCTTCGGCATCCGGTTTAAGCGGACGGCCGTGTGCCACATCGCAAAACGGGCAGCGGCGAGTACAGATAGCACCTAAGATCATAAAGGTGGCCGTACCATGGTTAAAACATTCAGACAGGTTAGGGCAGCTGGCCTCTTCACATACTGAATGCAGGCCATGTTTACGCATGGCTTGTTTAATACCATCGATACGTTCGCTCGACTTAGGCAAGCGTATCTTCAGCCACTGTGGCTTGCGCAGCATTTCTTCTTTTTCTGTCGGCAAGACCTTGACCGGGATCAGTGCCATTTTTTGGGCGTCACGAAGTTTTACGCCCGGCTCCATACGTACAGATGATTTTGTCATTCTTTCACTAAACCTTCTTGGTACTCAACCTCTGCAGGATTGAGTCGTTTAATTAATTGCTGCACCAGTCCTTGTCCGGCGCTTTCAACGCTTTGTGGACCGCCTAAGTCTTTACATTGCACCATTTGCAGGCCGGCGTAACCACAAGGGTTAATGCGCAAAAATGGGCCTAAATCCATATCAACATTTAAGGCCAGCCCATGGAAGGAGCAACCACGGCGTACACGCAGGCCTAACGAGGCAACCTTGGCTTCATTCACGTAAACACCGGGAGCATCTTTTTTGGCATAGGCCACAACGCCATATTCTTTCAGACAATCGATAATGCTTTCTTCGAGCCAGGTGACCAGCTCGCGTACGCCGATTTTCAGGCGACGTAAGTTAAACAGTACATAGAGCATTTGCTGGCCCGGGCCGTGATAGGTTACCTGACCGCCGCGATCGACCTTAACCACAGGAATATCGCCTGGCATCAGCAGGTGTTCTTCTTTACCGGCCTGGCCCTGGGTAAATACGGGGTGGTGTTCAACCAGCCAGATTTCATCGGCGCTTTGCTCATCGCGCACATCGGTAAATTCTTGCATGGCATGCCAAATAGGCATGTATTCCTGGCGACCTAGCTGGCGAACAATTAGATTACTCACTGCGTGTCCTCTGTGGTGCTGTTAAAGCACGTAGCGGACATCATCAAGGTTGCCCAGCTCAGTGTAGATAATTTCGATATGCTCTTTTGACGTTACGGTGGCAATCAGGGTTACCGACTCGTAAGTGCCCTTGCTGCTGGGCTTGGTTCTTGGGGCGTAGTCGCCCGGAGCATGTTCTTGCATAACTGTAAGTACTTGCTCAGTTAATTCTACGTTAGCAAGGCCCATTACCTTAAAGGTAAACGGACAAGGAAACTCTAGATACTCATCAAACTTGGTGTCTTTAACCGGCTTGACCATAATGCTTGACCCTCATTTACAGCACAGGACGTAGACAAACTAATGGGTTCATTAGTTCACAATGGCGCATATTCTAGCATTTTTTAGCGCAAAAAAAACGCCCCTCAATAGGGGCGCTTATTCTGGATTTGGCCAGTTGTAAGTATATTTCTACTTACTCAATGATTTGCAAGCGTAAGTAGTCGTAGATCTTGCTGAAAAAACCACCTTCTTCAACGCTTTCCAGCGTAACCAAGGGGTAGTTAGCAATCTCTTCACCGGCTAGCTGCAGGTATAAGGTACCTACCTTAGTGCCCTTGGCCAGTGGCGCTTCCAAGGTAGTATCAAGCTCGAAGTTGGCTTCCAGGTTCTTTTGCTGGCCACGTGGAATAGTGATTGGGGTGCTCTCTAAAATACCTAGAGAAACGATTTCCTTATCGCCCATCCAAACACGTTGTTCGGCAAACTTGTCACCGGCTTGATACGGAGTAATGGTTTCAAAAAAGCGGAAGCCGTAGTTAAGCAGCTTTTTGCTTTCTACCTTACGAGCACGCTCAGAGCTAGCCCCCATAATCACAGCGATTAAGCGCATATCGCCCTTGGTCGCTGAAGAAACCAGACTATAGCCGGCATCATCGGTATGACCGGTTTTAATGCCGTCAACCTCAAGGCTCTGATCCCATAACAGGCTGTTACGGTTGAACTGCTTAATGCCGTTATAGGTAAAATCTTTTTCTTTATACAGGGCATACTCGTCCGGCACATCACGGATCAAGGCGGCACCTAGGGTCGCCATATCGCGTGGCGTGGTGTAATGCTCGTTGGTGTCCAGGCCGTGGCTGTTAATAAAGTGGCTGTTGCTCATGCCTAGTTTTTCCGCATGGGCATTCATTAAATCGGCAAAGGCCGATTCGCTGCCGGCAATGTGCTCGGCCATGGCCACACAGGCATCGTTGCCCGATTGAATTATGATACCGCGGTTAAGGTCTTCAACACTGACCTGTTTACCTACTTCGATAAACATTTTTGATGATTCAGGGAAGTTCTTCGCCCAGGCATTTTCGCTTACCGTCACCATATCGGTGGGCGCCAGGTTGCCAGCAGCGATTTCTGTACCAATCACATAACTGGTCATCATTTTCGTTAAACTGGCCGGAGCCAATTTGGTATCGGCTTCGCCTTCAGCGATTACTTTGCCTGTGGTGAAGTCAACCAGGAAATAACCCTTGGCATTAACCTCAGGAGCTGCGGGAATAATTTGGGCGTTAGCGGTAAAAACGGCGCTAGCACATAGCAGTCCACTTAAGCCTTTTAGAAGAGAATGTTTAATCGATTTCATTATGCTTGTTTAATCTGTTTTGGGTGAAAGTGCGGTTAGGGTGTTATCTTAAAGGGCTTGGTCGTCATAAAGCAAGAAAGCTTGGGCAAACCTAGTACTTTTTAATTGCTCTAATAACGTTTTAGCCTGTTGCTCATCGCTTATTGGACCTAAGCGAAGGCGAAAAATTCCATCTTGGTGCTGTTTTATATGGGTCGGGACGTGATAATCCTGCTCTAGCTGCAGTGCCAGCGCCTGAATATTCGCCAATTGTGACCCGGCAGCAACCTGTATGTATTTGGTGCGCGGCTTAGCGTCGGCAAGGGTAATGGCTTCGAGCTTAACCTTGGCTGTACCCTTTAAGTGATAACCCAGTTTATACGCCGCAGCGTAGGATAAATCGATAATACGGTCTTCATGGAAAGGGCCGCGGTCGTTAACTCGCACCACCACGCTCTGGCCATTGTCGATATTGGTGACGCGCACAAAGCTAGGCAGTGGCAAGGTTTTATGGGCCGCGGTCATGGCAAACATATCGTATACCTCGCCGTTGGAGGTGTGATAGCCGTGAAATTTGCGCCCGTACCAGGAAGCAATACCGCTTTGGGTGAAGCCGGTTTCATCAAACATAGGCACATAGTGCTTGCCCCTGACTTGATAGGGGCGATTCGCCGCGGCGCTTTTCGCCTCGTCTGTGACCACAGCGTCTTGCAGTTCTAAGTCCGAAGGGTGACGCAGCGGTGCGGCATCATGCTCCATTTGATAGCGGCCAGCCTGACCCTTGCTTGGGGCGCTGCCGGGTGAGCTACAGGCGGTGATAATGAAACTAAGTAAGACGATAAAAAGTGCGCGTAAGGCCATTATTTATTCAACATCCGTTTTTCCGTGGCGATACTCATTATGATGCCAAAGCCTGCTAGCAGTGTCACCATAGATGTGCCGCCGTAACTGATCAGTGGCAAGGGAACACCCACCACGGGTAATAAGCCCGACACCATGCCGATATTTACAAAGACATAGACAAAGAAGGTCAGGGTCAGCGCACCGGCCAATAACTTGCCGAAGGCTTCCTGAGCATTTACTGCGATATAGAGGCCGCGAGCGATAATAAAGAGGTAGACACCGAGCAGGAATAAGACACCGATAAGGCCAAACTCCTCGCTCAGTACCGAGAAGATAAAGTCGGTGTGGCGCTCGGGTAGAAACTCCAGCTGTGACTGAGTGCCTTGCAGCCAGCCCTTGCCTTCAATGCCACCTGAGCCTATGGCGATTTTCGACTGGATAATATGGTAACCCGAGCCTAAAGGATCACTTTCCGGATTGAGGAAGGTGAGTACCCGCTGCTTTTGATAGGCGTGCATGCCATAGTGCCAAAACAGCGGCGCACCAGCGCCGACTAAGACCGCTAAAGAGCCGATCAGGCGCCAACTGACGCCAGCCAAAAACAGCACAAAGATGCCTGAGCTGGCGATCAGAATCGAGGTCCCTAAATCAGGCTGCTCTTTAATGAGCAAGGTCGGCACCATAACTATTACCAAACCTACAAAAAGGTTAATTAATTTCGGTGGTAAATGGTTACGGCCAATATACCAGGCGACGCACATAGGCACCGCCAGTTTCATGATTTCCGAGGGTTGAAAGCGAATGCCTATATTTAGCCAGCGCTGCGCCCCTTTGGAGCTGACACCGACAAAAAGCACGGCGACCAACATTAAGGTGCCCACCAGGTACAGAGGGATCACCACGCGTTTCAGGGTGCTTGGCGAGATTTGTGCACAGATCATCATGGCAATAAAGGCGCCACCCATGCGGGTGCTGTGGCGCAACATCATGCCGGTATCTTGGCCACTGGCGCTATACACTATGGCTAAGCTGCCCGCCATCATTGCTAACAGAGCCAAAAACAGCGGCAGGTCGATATGTACACGCTGCCAAATAGAAACCTTATTGGTGACTGGCGTCATGACTGCGGCTCCTTCTGGCCTTGGCTAATGGGATTGGCGAGGAAATAATAATCCATTACCTGACGGGCAATAGGTGCCGCCACCGAAGCGCCGCCACCTGTGTTTTCGACAATTATGGTGACCACGATTTGCGGGTCGTTAAAAGGGGCAAAACCTACATAAATGGCGTTATCACGATGACGCTCTTTAAGCTTATCGGCTTGGTAACGCTCACCCTGGGCTATGCTGACTACCTGCGCCGTACCGGTTTTACCCGCAGGGTCGTAGGTCGCACCTTTAAAGGCCTTATGCGCCGTACCTGTGACCTTGGTCACTGTGTTATGCATGGCATCGAGAGCAATTTGCCAGTGTCTTGGGTTGTTCAAGACTATGGGTGGCTTTTCATCATTATTGATTAATTCTACTTGCTCATCGCGGCGCAGTGCTTGTGCCAAGTGCGGCGGATGGTGTCTGCCCTTATTCACCAGGATATTAATGGAGTTGGCGATTTGAATCGGCGTTGCCGTCCAGTAACCCTGACCTATGCCCACTGAGATGGTATCGCCGCGCCACCAGGGCTCGCGGAAACGTCCTTCTTTCCATTCTCTGGTAGGTAAAATGGCGGTGGTTTCTTCTTTGATATCTATGCCGGAGAGATCGCCAAAGCCAAATTGCGCCATAAAATCGCTGATCTTGGTGATCCCGGCGCGATAGGCGATATCGTAAAAATAGGTGTCGCACGACTCTTCGATGGCCTTGTACACATCAACATGACCATGACCCCAGCGGCGCCAGTCACGCCATTTATGCTCAACATTGGGAATTTGGAAAAACCCTGGGTCGAACATCTTGGTTTGCTCTGTTACCAACCCTTCTTCCATGCCGAAAATCGCCATATGCGGTTTGATGGTAGAAGCCGGAGCGTAGCGCCCCTGAGTGGCGCGGTTGATAAGGGGTCTGTCCGGATTTAACAGGGCCTTGTAGTCCGCCGAGCTAATGCCGTGAACAAAGAGGTTAGGGTCGTAGCTGGGGTTGGAATACAGGGCCAGGATACCACCGGTTTTCGCATCCAGGGCGATTATCGTACCGCGCTTATCTTCCATGCTCAATTGAGCGATTTGTTGCAGGCCAATGTCTAAGGTCAGTACCAGATCTTTACCCGGCACAGGCGCGGTTTCATCCAAACTGCGCAGCACCCGGCCGCGGTTATTGATCTCCACCGATTGCGAGCCCACTTCACCGTGCAATTCGGTTTCATAAAATTTCTCTAAACCTAATTTACCGAAGTCGCGGGTGGCGCGGTAGTTGGTGGCTAAATCTTCCGCCTCAAGCTGTGCCAGCTCCTTTTTATTGAGTTTGGCCACATAGCCCAAAGCATGGGTTAAGGTATCGCCGTAGGGGTAATGACGAGCCAGTCGGGCTTCAATGCTAAAGCCGGGAAACTTATGTTGATTGACCGAAAAAAGCGCTACCTCTTTTTCATCAAGTCGGCCTTTAAGCACCTGGCTTTTAAAGCGGCGGTTATGACGTATATCGTCTAAAAATTCATCTTTTTGTTGCTCACTAATGCTGATCAATTTGCCAATTTCATCAAGGGCGGCATCGAGATCATCCACCTCTTCTGGGATCACCTCGAGGTTATACACGGGCTTGTTTTCCGCCAGCAGATTGCCATTACGGTCATAAATAAGACCGCGGTTGGGCGCTATGGGGATCACATTAATGCGGTTATCGTTCGAGCGTGTTTGATAAGTTTGGTGCGCAACTATCTGTAAGTTATACAGGTTTGAAATAAGTATAGCGACCAGGATCAAGACAAAAACAAAGGCGGTAAAGGCCCGCCGCGCAAACAAATTGGCCTCGGCGGAATGGTCGCGGATCGGAGTGCGTTTGCGCAGCATGGGTTCTTATTATTCTCGGTGATAAGGATGGTTGTTGTTTAAGCTCCAGCCCCGATACAGGCTTTCGGCTACAATAATGCGAACCAGGGGATGTGGCAAGGTCAAATTCGATAGTGACCATTTTTGTTCCGAGCGGGCGATACACTCGGGTGCCAGGCCTTCAGGGCCGCCGATCAATAAGCTGACATCCCGGCCATCGAGCTGCCATTTTTCCATGGCTTTGGCCAATTGATGGGTGTCCATGGCCTTGCCCGTCACCTCCAGAGTGACGATGCGATTGCCCTTAGGGATGGCGGCCAGGGTACGCTCACCTTCTTGCTGCAAGATGCGTTTAATATCGGCGTTCTTACCGCGTTTACCGGCGGGGATCTCGACCAGCTCTAAGGCCATATCTTTAGGAAAACGGCGCTGATATTCGCTAAAGCCCGCTTCAACCCAAGCGGGCATCTTGGTGCCCACGGCGACCAATTGGATCTTCACCGCTTAGCCCCAGAGTTTTTCTAGCTGGTAGAAGTCGCGGGTTTCATCTTGCATAACATGGACGATAACTTCGCCAAGGTCGACCAATACCCATTCACCCACGTCCTGACCTTCTTGGCCGATCACGTCGAGGTTATGTTCTTTAGCTTCTTTGGCAAGATGGCGAGCAATAGATTGTACCTGGCGTTTGGAGTTACCAGAGCACACCACCATGTAGTCGGTAATGTCTGAGCTTTCGCGTACGTCTAAGGTGATCACGTCGCGGGCTTTCATGTCATCAATTTTGTCTAATGCAAAGTCAAGGAGTTCGTTGGTTTGCAAAATACACTCTCTGTTTAATCAAATTTATTTAAGCGGGTGATGTTATCACTTTTAACTGGCCATATACAGGCGCTTATCGCGTATATATTGGCTCACCGCTGCGGGTATTAAATCTTCACAGAGCTCTCCACGTTGCAAGCGCTCGCGCACCAAGGTAGAGGAGACCGCTCGTTGTGGTCCGGCTAAAAAGTACACCAGTCCTGCTTGTTTAGACTCCAGCGCCGAACCTTGGTTGCATTGGTGCTGGTTTAAATAGGCCTGCAACTGAGGCGAGGGGGACAGATGCTCGTCCGGGCGCTGATACACCACCAGATGACATAACTCGAGAATGTCGCGCCACTGGTACCAGGAATCAAAGCTGTTAAAGGAGTCCATACCCAACAAAAACAAAATGGGTTCCTGCGCCTGACCACTGGCATTGAGTTCGCTGCGCAATTCTTGCAGGCTCAATAAGGAATAAGAGGGGCCGCTGCGGTGTAATTCGCGCTCGTCTATGGCAAAGCGGGGCTCGGCAGCAATGGCGAGTTTCAGCATTGCCAACTTATCGGCATTGTCGATACCGCTTGCTTGTTTATGTGCGGGAACCCGATTGGGCATAAAAAACAGGGTTTTGCCGCCAAAATGCTCAAGGCACTGTTCGGCCATATTCAGATGGGCAAAATGCACCGGATCAAAGGTGCCGCCAAATAACAACATGCTTACTCCACAAAGCTAGGTGCGGCAAAAGGCAGTGCCCGGCAAAAGCTGACGCTGATATGGGCCAACATGGGGTAAGGAGAGCCCAGTTTGCCACTTTTGTAGGCGCTATCGAAATCTGCCAGCAGGTCGAGCAACGCACTTAGGTGTTCGCTACGCAGGCGCTGCAAGGCCTGGCTGTACATGCCTTGTTGGTTTTTCCAAATGGCCAGCTGTTTGCAGGCGCTGTTAAAGTCTTGCCCATTTTGTTGCAAGCTCAGCAGCTTTTGTAATTGCTGCGCTTCCTTGGTCAGAGCCCAGGCGATGGCGGTGGGCTCGGTATTATCGTTTTGCAACCGGGTTAATACCTGGATGGCTTTAGTGCTGTCGCCGAGCAAGATGGCATTGGCCAAATCGAAAATATCGAACTTGTTTTGATTCAATAAGGTGCCGAGCAGGGTGTGGCCATTAATGGCGCGCTGCCCATAGAGCAAGGAAAGCTTTTCCAGCTCCTGATAGCAGGCCAGCAGGTTGCCTTCTGTGGTGTCGAGCAACACTTGTTTAGCATCGCCTTCGAGGTTTAACTGCAGGCGACGGCAATGGCCGTCAAGCCAGCGGCGTAAATGGTTGCCGCTTAAGGGGTAGCAGGGGATAAAGAGGCCTTGCTGATCTAAGGCCTTAAACCAGGCGCTGCGCTGGATCTCTTGTGATGCCTTCATGCCGTGCAAAACGATAACACAATCCGGGTTAGGGGACTGCACATAGCCTTTTAGGTGTTCGGCTCCGGTTTTGCCCGGCTTTTGTCCCGCCATATCCACTTCAATCAGGGTGCGGGCACTAAAGAGCGACATACTTTGATAATGGGCGTCCAGCTCTAGCCAATCGAATTGCGCCCCGGCGCTCAGCTTAATGACTTCATCGAAGCCCTGTTGCTTGGCGCTGTGGCGAATTTGCTGCACGCATTCACTGACTTGAAAGGGCTCCTCGCCAAAGACCATGTAAAATGGCGCTAACCCTTTTTGTAGTTGTTGCATCAGTTGATTGGCGTAGACGCGCATTAGAGCTGGGCCAACTCACGAACGATGCGACGACTGGCCTGTTTGCGCAGTTCGTCGAGCAAGATGGTCATTTCATTGGCTTTTGCCAGAGCATTATCAGGGTCGTCCTGATAATTGCGATAGAGCTCAAAGTGTTGCTCAATCGGCTTATCATTGACACGCTCAAGGCGATAAGAAACCGAGTAAATCAGTTCATATTCCGCCACCTGACCGTTTTTAAACAGCGACAGTACGCGTCTGTCGAGGCTGTCGGCTTTTAGGGTGAGGGTCGGAGAATTCGCTCTAAGATTTTGGTTTACTTGCACATTGCTGTGCTCAAGTTCCTGTAATACCTCGGCGAAAAGGGCCGAGTTAGGATCCTGCGCCGTAACTTCTAAGGTCATTAGATCTTCAGGCAGGTCGGAAGCTCGTTTAAGGTGAAAGCCGCAGCCACTTAGCATAAGCGCTAAGCAGCCGAGGATCATAAGCTTGAGCAAACGCGATGGGGCGAACATCTTAGTTCGCCACCACGTTAAGTACTTTGCCTTTAATATAAATCACTTTACGCACAGTCAGGCCTTCGGTGAATTTCTGTACATTGGCATCGGCAAAAGCAGCTTGCTCTACCGCTTCTTGGCTGGCATCCGCCGCAAGCGTCAGTTTCGCACGTACCTTACCATTGATCTGGACCACGACCAGCTTTTCACTTTCAACCATAGCCGATTCATCGGCAACCGGCCAAGTCGCGTCAAGCACATCGCCTTCTTTGCCCAGATCTTGCCATAGTTGATGCGACAAGTGCGGAGTGATAGGCGCAAGCATGATCAACATGGTTTCTAGCGCTTCGTTGGCAACCGCTTTGTCGCCTGCATCTGCTAATGGTGCCTTGATCAGCTTGTTAGACAGCTCCATTACGGCGGCAATGGCGGTGTTAAAGGTTTGACGGCGCTCTAAGTCGTCGGTGATCTTGGCTATGGCTTTATGCAGCTCGCGACGCAGCTCTTTTTGCTCTTTCGAAAGCGAAGCTACATCTAATGCCACAAAGCCGGCATTTTTCACATCAAGTGCGTATTTGTAAACACGCTTAATAAAGCGATGCGCACCTTCTACGCCCGAGTCTGACCATTCCAGGGTTTGCTCTGGTGGCGCGGTGAACATCATAAACAAACGCACCGTATCAGCACCGTATTGGTCGATAACATGCTGCGGGTCGATACCGTTATTTTTCGACTTTGACATCTTGCTCATACCGGCGCTTTCTACCGGCTGGCCGTCGTCTTTGTGCCAGGCCTTGATGATGCGGCCCTTGTCGTCTTTCTCGGTTTCAACATCGGTGGGTGAAATCCAGATATCGCCGCCTTTTTCATCCTTACGGAAGTAGGTTTCTGCAAGCACCATGCCTTGGCAAAGCAAGCGCTCGAACGGTTCATCAGAATTAACCAGACCGAAGTCACGCAACAGCTTGTGGAAGAAGCGCGCATACAAAAGGTGCAAAATTGCGTGCTCGATACCACCTATATACTGGTTTACCGGTAGCCAGTAGTTGGCAGCTCCCGGCTCTAGCATGCCTTCATCGTAGCGCGGGCTACAGTAACGGGCATAGTACCAAGACGACTCCATAAAGGTGTCGAAGGTATCAGTTTCGTGGAATACGGTTTCGCCGTTAATGGTAGCCTTGGCCCACTGGGGGTCTGATTTGATCGGTGAAGTTACACCGTCCATGACCACGTCTTCTGGCAGACGTACCGGCAGCATGTCTTCAGGTGCGGCCAGTTCAGAGCCATCTTCTTTGTTCAGCATAGGGATAGGAGAACCCCAGTAACGCTGACGGCTTACACCCCAGTCACGTAGGCGGAAGTTTACCTTGCGCTCACCCATGCCAAGCGCGCTTAGCTTATCGGCGATGGCATTGAAGGCGCCATCAAAATCTAAACCGTCAAACTCACCAGAATTAACCAGCGTGCCTTTTTCCGTGTAGGCGGCTTTTGAAAGGTCGCACTCATCGCCTTCGTTTGCTGCGATAACCTGTTTGATCTCAAGACCATAAGAGGTAGCGAATTCAAAGTCGCGCTGATCGTGTGCCGGTACGGCCATAACCGCGCCTGAACCGTAATCCATCAATACGAAGTTGGCGATCCAGATTGGCACTTCCTGACCCGTTAATGGGTGGATGGCGTATAGACCTGTGGCAATACCCTTTTTCTCCATGGTGGCCACATCGGCTTCGGCCACCTTGGTGTTTTTACATTCTTCAATGAAGGCGGCTACCTCGGCATTGCTTGCCGCCGCTTCTTGGGCAATCGGGTGCGCTGCAGCCACGGCCACATAGCTGACGCCCATAAAGGTATCCGGACGGGTAGTGTAGACACTGAATTCACCTTGGCCATCGGCACGTTTAAAGGTGATATCTACGCCTTCTGAGCGGCCAATCCAGTTACGCTGCATGGTGCGTACCTGCTCAGGCCAGTGCTCTAGCTTGTCTAAGTCATCCAGCAACTCTTGTGCATAGTCGGTGATCTTAATAAACCACTGCGGAATTTCTTTTTGCTCAACCACAGCGCCTGAACGCCAACCTTTACCGTCGATAACCTGCTCGTTGGCAAGTACGGTTTGGTCTACCGGATCCCAGTTAACCGTTGACATCTTCTTGTAAACCAAGCCTTTTTCGTAAAGCTTAGTGAAGAACCACTGTTCCCACTTATAGTAGCCAGGGTGACAAGTGGCGATTTCACGATCCCAGTCATAACCAAAACCAAGTAGTTTTAGCTGGCTGCGCATGTAATCGATGTTTTCATAAGTCCAGTTAGCCGGCGCCGTGTTGTTTTTAATGGCGGCGTTTTCAGCAGGCAGACCAAAAGCATCCCAGCCCATAGGCTGCATGACGTTTTTACCTTGCAGGCGCTGGAAGCGAGAAACTACATCACCTATGGTGTAGTTGCGCACGTGACCCATGTGCAGTCGACCACTGGGGTAGGGGAACATGGAGAGACAGTAAAACTTCTCTTTCGAGTCGTCTTCTGTTGCTTTAAAGACCTTGTTTTCTTCCCAGTATGACTGGGCATTCGCTTCAATTTCCTGCGGGTTATATTGCTCTTGCATCTACTCTTCCAGACTTCTTGCAAAATGATGACAAACTTGCCTGATAGCATACCCCAAATCTATGGCTAATCACAGCAAGGTACAGGCTTTTTTGTCGCCATTATTGAATTGTGGGCAGGCAGGCTATAGTTAACTAGTAGGGGTAAAAATTATGCAAGGAGTCAGTATGGCAGATTATCGACAATGGTTATCCGAATTTAGCGATTGGCTAAAGGATGTAAATGACCATGAAGTCAAAGATATGGTGGCCTCCTTTTTGGAGTCTAAGCAGGCGATAAAGGATTTAAGCAAGGATAAGTACGGAGAATATAAGCGTTATTTGGCGCGGGATATAGACCACTTTATCGAGCACGAGAGCTATTACAACTCATTGGCCTGGCAGGAGCTTAAGGAGAGCCTCTGGTATGAGTTATCCCATATCGAAGACAAGTCCCAGTTGGAGTGGCAGGCGTTGAGCCAAGACTTTAAACATAAAGGGGTTTATCATAGCGGAGAATGGATAGCCATGGGCACCTTAGTGTGCCAAAATTGTCATTCTAAGGTAGATGTGTACCACCCCAGTGAAATTCTGCCCTGCACCGAGTGCGGCGGCATTCACTTTAATCGTCAGGCGCTGCAGCCATAGCCAATTTTAGCGGCGTTAAAAATAACAAGGGCCCGGCTATGGGCCCAGTAAAAGACGTGTTGTATGAAACATAAAACATCAGGTGTGGTCAGCACCTTAAGTGCTTGCGCTCTTGCGCCGCAAATTTCCGAAAATCATATTCGTACTTGCCTCACTCATCCTTACCCTGAAGAGCTACCTTTTATCGGTCAAAAGCGTGCCGACAGTGCCCTTGATTTCGCCTTGGGTATGTACTTGCCTGGCTATAACGCCTATGTGATGGGCGAGCCGGCACTGGGTCGTTACACCCTAGTGCAACACAAGCTGCAACAGTATGCCAAGGACAGGGAAACTCCCAGAGAATGGTTGTATGTAAACAACTATCATGATCACCGTGAGCCTATTGCTATCTTGATGAACCCGGGTGAAGGGCAGGTCTTGGTGGACGATATTGATGCTGTGCTTGAGGAAATTCTCGATACCTTTCCTGCTGCCTTTGATAACCCTGGCTATCAGCGCAAGAAAAAGTCCATCGACCGCGAATTTGAAGACAAATACGAAGATGCCCTGGCTCATGTCGAAGAGCTGGCCAATGAGCACAGCGTGGAGCTGATTGAAGATCAAAACAACGTTGGCTTTGTGCCCATAGTGAACAATCAACGTTTAAGTGATGAGCAATTCAGCGCCTTGGACGAGCAGACCCAGGAGCGCTTTATCAACGCCATTACTGAGCTCGAAGATGCCTTAATTGATGCCCTCATTGAGCTGCCGAAATGGAAGCGTGAGTCGAGCGAAGCGCTGCGTAAGCTGAAAAAGGCCACCGCTGAGGCGGCTATTAAGCCGTTACTACGTGAATTGGAGCACAAATACGCCACCCATATTGGCGTATTACGCTATTTAAAAGACCTGCGCTCCGAGCTGGTTGATACGGTACTGGAATGGCTGGACGAAGAGCAGAGCAATGACAAGAGCGAGGAAGAGTATGACCGCAAGGAAATGCTTACCGAATTCTTTGCCCCAAACCTTTTGGTGCCCTACAAGGAGCACGATGCCGCACCGGTCATTTACGAGCCCAATCCAACCTTTGGTAATCTCTTTGGTAAGATTGAATACTCTACCTCGCAAGGCTCTTTGGTGACCAGTTACCGCAGTATTCAGCCCGGCGCCTTACACCGTGCCAACGGCGGCTATCTGATTATGGATGCCGAGAAGGTGATGGCCAATGCCCAGGTGTGGGATGGCTTAAAGCTGAGTTTAAAAACTCACCAGATAAAAAATGATTTGCCCTATCAGGACAGCTCAGTGGGCAGCAGCTTTACCCTGCGCCCCCAGCTTATTCCCTTGGATGTAAAAGTGCTTTTGTTGGGCTCTCGCGAACTCTACTACGCACTTAACGAATATGATGAAGAGTTTGCCGAGCACTTTAGGGTGCTGGCGGACTTTGATTTCTACCTGCCGGGCACGGACAAATACCAGTATCAGTTTATTACCAAGGTGCAGGAATATTGCCGCGAGACCTTAAAAACCGAGGTCAACTGCGATGCCATGTCACTTTTGCTGCGTTTTAGCCATCGTCAGGCCGAGCATCAGCAAAAGCTCTCGGCGCGTTTTGCCGATGTGATGGAATTGGTGGCAGAGGCCAGCTATTACGCCCGTCAGGATCGCAGCGAGCAGATCCACGCCACTCATGTAAATGAAGCCTTGGCCGGCAAGGAGTATCGCACCGGACAAATGAGCGAACACATGCTCAGCGATATCCGCGAAGGTCATATTTTGATTGCCACCGAGGGTAAGGCGGTGGGCATGGTCAATGGTCTTACCGTATTGCATGTGGGCGATACCTCCTTTGGTACCCCGGCGCGCATCAGTGCCTCTGTTTATGCCGGTAGCGATGGTGTTATCGATATCGAACGTGAAGCCGAGCTGGGCAAGGCGATTCACTCCAAAGGGGTGATGCTGCTTACCGGTTATCTGGGCAGCAAGTATGCCCAGGATTTCAGCCTGACCCTGAGCGCTAATATTGCCATCGAGCAAAGCTACGGCTATATCGATGGTGACAGCGCGTCTTTGGCGGAATTGTGCGCCTTGGTATCAAGTATTACCCGAGTGCCTATCGACCAAGGTATCGCTATGACAGGCTCGATTAACCAACGCGGTGAGGTGCAGGCCATAGGCGGTGTGAATGAGAAAATTGAAGGCTTCTTTAAACTCTGTCAGATGCGTGGCTTAAGTGGTGAGCAGGGGGTAATTATTCCTAAATCGAACTGCTTAAATCTGGTATTAAATCAGGACGTGATCGATGCGGTGGAGCAGGGGCGTTTTCATATTTACCCGGTCGCCAATGTCGATGAAGCGCTAAGCTTACTTACAGGCATGGAGTGCGGCGAGCTAAAAGATGGCGCCTATACCAAGGGCAGCATTCACGACCTAGCCATGACTCGACTGCGCGAAATTGCCGCCATAGTCGGTGGGGAGGATGAAGACGATGCTTAATCTTATTCTTTCGGCCATTATCCTTGTCTTACTGGTCTTGACCATACGTGGGCACCTGCGCAACCGCAAGGTCGCAGAGATTAACAAGCAAAAGGCTGCGGACTTCTTTGCCAAAAACAAAGAGCAGGAAGGGCTGGAAGAGCTGCCAAGCGGGGTGCAAATCCTGTGGCATACCCGCAGCGATGAGGGGCAACAGCCAGAGCCAACATCCAAGGTTTGTGTGCACTATCGTGGCACTCTCTTAGATGGTCGTGAGTTTGACAGCTCCTATAAGCGCGACAAGCCCTTAGATTTTAAATTGAATCAGGTGATCAAGGGCTGGCAGCTAGGGCTGCAACAAATGCGTGTGGGTGATAAGGCAACCTTGTATATCCCCGCCCACCTCGCCTATGGCGACCGCCGTGTGGGAATTATTGAGCCCGCCAGCCCGTTGATTTTTGAGGTTGAGCTACTGCGCCTCGGCTGATTAGTTACTTAGATAAGTGATACTGCATAAGAAAGTAAAAAGGCGCGATTAAGCGCCTTTTTTACGTCGGTAAGTAATGCCCATACTAAGGAGGGCAAAGGCAATCAACAGCAGCCACACCGGCCATGTACCTTGGCGGGCGTAGAAGCTGTCGCCGGCGATAAGCTGTATATCGGTAAGTAATACATCATCAACAAACTGAGGCAGGCTCTGTTGCTTTTGTGACAGCGGATCATAGACCCCAGTGACCCCTGTGTTGGTAACGCGAACCAAAGGACGCATTAGCTCCAATGCGCGCATACGTGATATTTGCATATGCTGATGGGGGCCGTGAGAGTCGCCAAACCAGGCGTCGTTGCTGACGGTAAAGAGAATATCCGAGTCACTGCGATAGTTGGCGCGCACTAAATCGGGAAAGACGATTTCATAGCAGATTGCCGGTAAAATATGATAGCCGTTGGCAAGCAGATTATTCTGCACTCGCTCGCCGCGGCTAAAGCTCGACATGGGCAAGTCGAACAGCGGCGCTATGGGGCGCAATAAATCCTCAAAAGGCACAAACTCACCTATGGGCAAAAGCTGGTGCTTGCGATAGCGATTTCTATGCAGGTAAGTATAGTGACCTTCACTGCTGTCGGCCTCTTGTTTACCCACCACCACAAGCGTGTTGTAGGCCTTGCGGGTGTCATACTGGTAGTCCACTATGCCGGTGATAAGCGCACTGTCGTTAAAGACTGCGGCTTTATCCAAAGAGCGCAGGAAGTCGCCGGCCAGGGACTCCAGCTCGGGCACGGCCGCCTCGGGCCAGACCACCAGATCCGCCTGCCAGTGAGTGCGGGTCATATCCTGGTATTTGAGCATGGTTGGCCAGAAGTTTTCCGGCTCCCAGCGCATGCTTTGTTTAATATTACCCTGCACCAGAGCCACGGAAATATGCTTGTTGGCATACTGATTAGCCGGGGCAAAGTATGCACTCAGCGCTATCACAGCCACTAGGGCACAAGTGCCAACTAGGGGTTGCCAGGCACGGTTCAGGACTAAGCGGAACAGGCCATAACCCAGTGCCAATACGACACAGGCGAGCCCAAATTCGCCCACCAGGGGCGCAAGAATATTAAGCGGTGAGTCGGTCTGCGTATAACCCAGGGAGAGCCAGGGAAAACCGGTTAACAGGGTGCCACGTAGCCACTCAGCGAACGTAAAACTAAGAATGAGAGGTGCAAACCAGCTGCCGCTGCGACGGTAACACCAGCCGGTTATCGCCAGCGCTAGCGCCGGAAACAGGGCCAGATAGCATACCAATAACGCCATAACCGCCAAGGAGGCGATAATGGGTAAGCCGCCGAACTCGGCAATGGAAACATGAACCCAGCTAACTCCGGCTCCAAACCAGCCAAGGCCAAAGGCAAAACCATACCAGGCTGCTTTTTTGGGAGTTTGTTGATAGCTGCACCAGCTCAGCACTGCGATGCTGACAAAGGCGATGGGCCAAAGTGAAAATGGGGCATAGGCCAGGGTTAAAACAAGGCCGGCCACTAAGGCCAGCCAGGTTTTACTATCCCTTAGTGCGCCCTTAAGCCACGTCAGAGTCTTCGCCATCATTCGATTTTGGCAAAGTGACCTGCAGCTGCAAAATTCGACGATTGTCGGAGCTTGTTACCTTAAACTGCAAGGGAGGGATATCAATGATTTCACCGCGCCCAGGCATATGGCCAAAGGCATGAAGAACAATACCACCTATGGTATCGGCTTCGTTGGTATTGAAATCGGTGTTGAATTTATCGTTAAATTCATCGATAGGTGTGAGCGCTTGCACTGAAAACACATGCTTGGAAATCTGCTTAATTTGCAGATTTTCTTCCTCATCATCGTGCTCATCTTCGATTTCGCCGACGATAATTTCCAAAATGTCTTCAATGGTTACCAGACCGGATACACCACCATATTCATCAATGACTATGGCCATATGGTAGCGTTGCTGACGGAACTCGTTAAGCAGGGTGTCAACACGCTTGCTTTCGGGAACAATCACAATCGGGCGTAATAATTCGCGTAGGGAAGGAAGATCGGCTTCCTTATCCATCAATAGAGGAAGTAAATCCTTCGCCAGCAAGATCCCTTCAATATGATCTTTGTCCTCACAGACCACAGGAAAACGCGAGTGCGCCGACTCGATCATCTGCGGTAATTGGTCGAACAGGGGTTTATCGACATCCAGGGTGATCATTTGCGAGCGAGGGATCATGATATCTCGTACTTTGAGTTCAGAGACACCCAAAACACCTTCAATCATTTCCTTGGTTTCAGGATCGATCAGATCACGCTCTTGGGCGTCTGAGATCACTTCTGCCAGCTGTTCCTTATTTTGGGGCTCTCCTTGAAACATCTGGCTGATACGATCTAACCAGGATTTTCCAGAAGAACCCTCTCTACTATGCGAGTTTTCGTCGCTCATTAGCTTTATGCGCTCCAAGTTGAATTAATTCCGATAATGAGACCTAGCTCACTATTGGGATTAACACTCATCATCCCTGTATGGGTCGCTAATATTGATGCTGGCCAGCAAACGTTTTTCCAACGCTTCCATAATCTCGGCATCGGCCTCATTTATATGGTCATAGCCAAGTAAATGCAAGCACCCGTGTACCACCATGTGGGCAAAGTGGTCATGAAATGCCTTGTGTTGTTCTAAGGCTTCACCATATACCACTTGCGGGCAAATAATCAAATCACCCACCAAGGGTAATTCGATTCCGGCCGGGGCGTCAAATTCAAAGGATAAGACATTGGTCGGCTTGTCTTTGCCGCGGTAGCTGTGATTCAGACTTTGGCTTTCCTGCTCATCGGCAATGCGAATAGTGACCTCTGAGTCCGGCTTGAGCTCATCAAGCACTAGTGCCGCCCAGCGCTGAAACTGGGCCTCGCTCGGTAAGTTATCAAACTCACAGGCTATTTGCAGATCGACAGTGGTGCTCATTGATCAGACTCTTTTTTGGCTTGTTCTTTTTGCTGGCGCTTAACACGCTCTGTTTCTTCGTGATGCTCATAGGCTTCAACGATGCGCGCTACCACTGGGTGGCGAACAACATCATGAGATTGGAAGAAGTTCATGCTTATTTCATCAACCTCACCTAGCACTTCAATGGCATGGCGCAGGCCGGAGCGGGCACCACGAGGTAGGTCGACCTGAGTGATATCACCTGTGATCACCGCCTTGGAATTAAAGCCGATACGGGTTAGGAACATCTTCATTTGTTCCACCGTGGTGTTCTGGCTTTCATCGAGAATAATAAAGGCGTCGTTCAAGGTACGGCCACGCATATAAGCCAGTGGAGCAACCTCAATAACGTTTTTCTCAATTAAGCGCTCAACCTTTTCAAAGCCCAGCATCTCAAACAAGGCATCGTAAAGGGGACGTAGATAAGGGTCGATTTTCTGGGTTAAATCACCCGGTAAGAAACCCAGTTTTTCACCGGCTTCTACCGCAGGGCGGGTAAGCAAAATACGGCGAATTTCTTGGCGCTCCAAGGCATCTACGGCGGCGGCAACGGCAAGATAGGTTTTACCCGTACCGGCAGGACCAATACCAAAACAAATGTCATGGTTGAGAATGTTGGCTACATACTGGCTTTGATTTGGGTTACGAGGCTTTATTACGCCGCGGCGGGTTTTAATAAAGACTTCTTTACCCCAGACGCTGGGAGCTTCTTGCTCCAGCACATCGGCTTCTATGATGGCCAGATGCACATGCTCGGGCTCAATTTCTTTTTGCTTGCCTTTGACCGGCGCAGTTTCAAGGTACAAGCTTTTGATGATCTCGCTTGCAGCTTTTGCTGTATGCGGTTTGCCGGTTATTTTAAAGAGGTTTTCGCGGTGCGCAATTTCAACTCCCAGGCGACGCTCGATGTGTTTTATGTTCTCGTCAAAAGGGCCGCATAAAGAAGAAAGACGGGCATTGTCGGACGGTTCTAAATAAATATCGATGTTCTTCAGCTGGTTATTCAAAGTTGCTTCCTGTTGATTGGCGCCGTAGCCTTGGCCACAGCGCATTATTTTTCATTAATTAGGAGTAAAGGTACCCACACCAATCTCGTTGGTTTGCTCTTCGCTTGGTGCCTTGGCGAGAATATCGCTTGGGGCTACGTCACGACGCAGGTTCATATCTGCTTCGGTACGGATAAGTTCACCACGCAGTGAGTTTGGCAGTGCTTCGGTAATACGTACATCCACAAATTGACCGATCACCGAGTGTGGACCTTCAAAGTTTACCACACGGTTGTTTTCGGTACGGCCACGCAGTTCCATTGGGTTCTTCTTCGAAGGACCTTCAACCAAAATACGTTGCTCGGTACCAAACATATCACGGCTGATCTTCTGCGCCATTTGGTTGATGCGATCTTGTAAAATGTATAGGCGTTGCTTTTTCTCGTCTTCGCTTACATCATCCGGTAAATCGGCCGCCGGCGTACCAGGGCGAGCGCTGTAGATAAAGCTAAAGCTCATATCGAAGCCGATGTCATTGATAAGCTTCATGGTGGCTTCAAAGTCTTCGGTGGTTTCACCTGGGAAGCCGATAATAAAGTCTGAGCTCATGCTGATGTTAGGGCGCACCTTGCGCAGGGCACGAATTGTCGACTTGTATTCCATCGCCATATGGCCGCGCTTCATCAGGTTTAAGATACGGTCTGAGCCACTTTGTACTGGCAAGTGTAAGTGGTCAACTAGCTCAGGCACATCGGCATAGGCATCGACTATGTCTTGCGTAAATTCAACCGGGTGCGATGTGGTGTAACGAATACGGTCGATGCCATCAATGGCGGCAACATAGCGCAGTAGATCTGAGAAATAACAGATCTCGCCATCATGGGTGGCACCACGGTAGGCATTTACGTTTTGACCTAGCAGGTTCACTTCACGCACGCCTTGCTCAGCCAACTGAGCCACTTCAAGCAAAACATCATCAAGAGGGCGGCTTACTTCTTCGCCACGGGTGTAAGGCACCACGCAGAAAGTACAATACTTAGAGCAGCCTTCCATAATTGAAACGAATGCACTTGGGCCTTCTGCTTTAGGTTCTGGCAAACGGTCGAACTTCTCGATTTCTGGGAAGGTAATATCGACGACCGAGCCTTCTTTGGCTTGTACTTGCTGGATCATTTCCGGCAGGCGGTGCAAGGTTTGCGGGCCAAATACGATATCAACGAAAGGCGCGCGTTGGCGAATTGTGTCGCCTTCTTGTGAGGCCACACAGCCACCCACACCGATAACCAGATCCGGGTTTTTATCTTTTAATGGCTTCCAGCGGCCTAACTGGTGGAATACTTTCTCTTGTGCTTTCTCACGGATAGAGCAGGTGTTAAGCAAAATCACGTCCGCATCTTCGGCCTCTTCGGTTAGTTGATAGCCATTGGTATCATCTAGAAGATCCGCCATTTTCTGGGAGTCATATTCATTCATCTGACAACCCCAGGTTTTAATATGCAGCTTTTTGCTCATTGAAATATTGCCTCGTTTTCAATCCGGTACTGACTATGCACGACTAGGCCAAATTAATACTCTGAACCTGTAGTCATTGACTTAGCTTAGCCTAAAGGACGCGTATTTTATATGCTATCGCGCTATGAGCCAAGTATAGTTTTGATATTTGCCGCGCTGGGGTGCAGTAAATCAAAGATGCTTGACATCTTGATGTCAACAACTGCCATTTGCCTAAAGAACTGGGTTACAATTGCGCCAGCGAAACAAGAATAAGAGACAAGGCCAATGAGTGTAAAACAGGTGCTGATTGTCGGTGGCGGTATGGTGGGCGCAGCCTGTGCCATCAAGCTTGCCAAGCAGGGCATGCAGGTATGCGTTATCGAGCAGCAGGTAATAGACCCGCAGGCGGTTCTACAAAGCGAGCAGGTTGATATTCGCGTATCCGCTATTAACCGTTTTTCTGAACAGCTGTTAGATGAATTGGGAGCTATGCCGGCTTTGCGTCAAAACCGTATTGCACCATACACCCAGTTGGAAGCGTATGAAGATAAGCCTGAGCAGCTACTTTTCGACTGCCAGGAACTCGGCGCCAGTCATTTAGGGCACCTGGTTGAGAACAAGCTTCTACAAGCAGCATTGTGGGCCCAGTTCGAGCAATACGACATCAAGGTTTGCTCACCCGAGGGACCCGCTCTGCAATTGCTGCAGACGTCTCAAGGGGCAACTCTTATCTATGAACACGAGCAATTTGAGTGCGATTTGATCATTGCCGCTGACGGTGGCCGCTCTCGTATTCGTCAATTGGCGGGCATTGGTGTAACCGGTTGGCAGTATCAGCAACATTGTATGGGCATACTGATAAAGCTGGACGCCCCACAACAAACGAAAACCTGGCAACAATTTAAACCCAGTGGTCCTATTGCGTTTCTACCCATGCAATATCCCTATGCCAATCTTATTTGGTATGACGAAGGCGCTAAGCTTAAGCAACTGCAACAGCTGGATAAAGCGGCGTTAAAGAAACAGATCGAAGCGCACTTTTTTACTCTGCCTGGTGACTTTGAGATAGAAACCGCCGCCGTGTTCCCCTTAGCTCGTCAGCATGCAAATACCTATATCGGCCGACGCGTTACACTAATTGGTGATGCTGCCCACACCATTAACCCTTTGGCGGGGCAGGGGGTTAACCTTGGCTTTAAAGATGTGGATGCACTTGCCAAGGCGCTAGCTGATACCAGCGCGAACTTAGCGGGCGCACTGGTGCATTACCAACGCACGCGACGTACGGACAATCTGCTGATGATGAGTATGATGGATGCCTGTTACTTTGGTTTCTCGAACAGCCTATCGCCACTTAAACACTTGCGTAATTTGGCTCTGACGGCGGCGAATAAGGCTGGCCCCATTAAAAAGCAGGTATTGAAACACGCCATGGGTGGCATTACTTAAAGAAAAACGTTTAAGGTAAAGCGACTGAAAGTATTTCTAAGCTGCTCAATAGGGCGGCTTTTTTATGTCATAACAAATCAGGTATATAACGAACGGATAGAAAGAAGTTTAAGGGTGTTTAAATGATTAAGAATCAGGATTGATATTTTTGAAGGATAACTATGAAGGTTAATACATGGTGCGGAAGGTGAGACTTGAACTCACACATCCGAAGATACTGGAACCTAAATCCAGCGCGTCTACCAATTCCGCCACTCCCGCAATGTATTATTTACATCCAAATTGATTATGGAAGCTAAGTCCAACGTCTCATTTGCATGTATTAAGATGATAATTTTAGTTCTTATCAAGAACATGGTGCGGAAGGTGAGACTTGAACTCACACATCCGAAGATACTGGAACCTAAATCCAGCGCGTCTACCAATTCCGCCACTCCCGCATTTTTTCGCGTTCTGAGAGGGAAGCTAAATCCAGCGTCTAATTCAAGACATCGGCCAATTCCGTCACACCCGCATTCATATTTTGTGTTTTATACCATTTTCTTATTGGTAGCAAGAAAATGGTGGCTACGCCCTGATTTGAACAGGGGACCCCATCATTATGAGTGATGTGCTCTAACCAACTGAGCTACGTAGCCATGGCTGGAGTACCAGGATTTGAACCTGGGAATGGCGGGATCAAAACCCGCTGCCTTACCGCTTGGCGATACTCCAACTAAAGGGTTGATATGTTTTAGTTCTTATCAAGAACATGGTGCGGAAGGTGAGACTTGAACTCACACATCCGAAGATACTGGAACCTAAATCCAGCGCGTCTACCAATTCCGCCACTCCCGCAAGGTTGGCTGGAGTACCAGGATTTGAACCTGGGAATGGCGGGATCAAAACCCGCTGCCTTACCGCTTGGCGATACTCCAACGAAACAAAGTTATTTTAGTTCTAACTTTAAGAACATGGTGCGGAAGGTGAGACTTGAACTCACACATCCGAAGATACTGGAACCTAAATCCAGCGCGTCTACCAATTCCGCCACTCCCGCAAGGTTGGCTGGAGTACCAGGATTTGAACCTGGGAATGGCGGGATCAAAACCCGCTGCCTTACCGCTTGGCGATACTCCAACGAAATCTCAAATCTTTATTGGTCCAGGATTTGAATCTGGGGGTGGACGAGTGAGGGATCAAAACCTCTCTCCTTCTGCCCTTACCGCTTGGCGATACTCCAACGAAACAAAGTTATTTTAGTTCTAACTTTAAGAACATGGTGCGGAAGGTGAGACTTGAACTCACACATCCGAAGATACTGGAACCTAAATCCAGCGCGTCTACCAATTCCGCCACTCCCGCATTTCGCTTAAGTATTTTTATGGAACCTTAATCCAGCGTCTAATTCAAGACATCGGCCAATTCTAATACTTTTGCATACAAACTAGTTTTCCATTCTCCTTGGTAGTGGAAAATGGTGGCTACGCCCTGATTTGAACAGGGGACCCCATCATTATGAGTGATGTGCTCTAACCAACTGAGCTACGTAGCCAACTTTTGTTTGTCATCATCGCTGATGCGGGGCGTATTATGCTGATATGGTGAAAGCGCGTCAACACCTTTTTGCGAAAAACATATTCAGGATGAATCGTTTGCCTGAAAAACAAACGAAGCGAATAAAAATCGACTTACCTTGCTTAAAAAGCCTACAAAAAAGCCCGCTAACAGCGGGCTTCTTAAGGTCAAAAGTTTTTATACGTTGAACAAGAAGTTCATCACATCGCCGTCTTTAACTATGTATTCTTTACCTTCTTGGCGCATCTTACCCGCTTCTTTGGCACCACTTTCACCTTTGAATTCGATGTAGTCAGCAAAAGCAATAGTTTGGGCGCGAATAAAGCCACGTTCAAAGTCGGTGTGGATCTTACCTGCGGCTTGTGGCGCCGTTGCACCCACTGGAATAGTCCAGGCACGAACCTCTTTCACACCGGCGGTGAAGTAGGTTTGCAGTTTTAACAGCTCATAACCACCACGGATTACGCGGTTAAGACCCGGCTCTTCAAGGCCCAAGTCGGCCATAAATTCTTCGCGATCTTCATCATCAAGCTCAGAAAGCTCCGCTTCGATGGCGGCACAAACTGGGATCACAACAGCATCTTCTGCAGCGGCGATTTCACGTACCTTGTCCAGGTGTGGGTTATTTTCAAAGCCATCTTCATTGACGTTGGCAATGTACATGGTTGGTTTGATGGTTAAGAAGTTAAGGTAATCGATAGCCGCCTTTTCTTCTTTCTCCAGGCTTAATGAGCGTAGCGTTAGGCCTTCATCAAGGTGGGCTTTTACTTTCTCAAGTACCTGAATTTCAAATTTAGCGTCTTTGTCGCCACCTTTGGCTTTTTTCGCTTGACGCTGCATGGCGCGATCGGCGGTATCCATATCGGCTAGTACAAGCTCGGTATTGATAACATCGATATCGTCAGCTGGGTCGATTGTGCCTGCTACGTGAACGATATTTTCGTTCTCAAAGCAGCGAACCACGTGGCCGATGGCATCTGTTTCACGAATGTTGGCAAGGAACTGGTTACCTAGGCCTTCACCCTTAGAGGCGCCTTTTACCAGACCGGCAATATCCACAAACTCCATGGTCGTAGGTAGAATACGCTGTGGTTTTACGATTTCGGCCAATTGATTTAGGCGCGTATCTGGAACAGGAACTACACCCGTGTTTGGTTCAATGGTACAAAACGGGAAGTTTTGCGCTTCAATACCAGCTTTAGTAAGTGCGTTAAATAGAGTTGATTTACCTACGTTAGGCAAGCCAACGATGCCACATTTAAAACCCATATTCTTAATACCTATTTAATCTTTAAGCCTAAGGCTTAAATGAATGGAGTCTGTTTTGTGCTTTAAGCACGCCATCTTTCGCCAAAATTTCCATACAACGCACCGCTTCATCTACCGCTGCATCGATCTTTTCTTGATCTGCCGCCGGTGCCTTGCCAAGTACCCAGCCAGTTACTTTATCTCTGTGCCCGGGGTGACCAATGCCAATGCGTAAGCGCATGAACTCTTTATTATTGGCCATTTTGGCAATGATGTCTTTAAGGCCGTTATGACCACCATGACCGCCACCTTTTTTTAATTTGGCTGTGCCAGGCTCTAAGTCCATCTCGTCATGAGCGACAAGAATACTCTCAACTGGGATCTTATAAAAGTTTGCCAGGCTTGAGACGGCTTTACCACTGAGGTTCATATAGGTGGTGGGGATCAATAACTTATATTCTGTGCCAGCAATAAGCACCTTGCCGGTTAGGCCGTGGTGTTTGCTATCGGGCTTGAGGGTGCAGTTGTAACGGGCGGCCAGTTCTTCGATAAACCATGCCCCTGCATTATGGCGAGTATCTTTATATTCGGGGCCTGGATTAGCCAGGCCCACTAGCATTTGAATAGTATTCAAGGTGCTAACACCTTAAACCTTATTCTGCTGCTTCAGTTTCTGCGTCTTCAGCGTCTTCAGCTGCAGCGCCTTTAGGAGCAACAACAGTTACAACTGCTTGGTCGTGATCAGCACCTTTAGCAAGCTCAACTGAAGTAACACCTGAAGGAAGTTTAACGTCAGATAGGTGTAGTGAATCACCTGCAGCTAGTGCAGCTACGTCTACTTCGATGAACTCAGGAAGTGCTTTAGGAAGACACGTGATTTCGATCTCAGTTAGCTGGTGAACAATAGTTGCACCTGTCTTAGCTACTACTTCTTCGTTGATGAAGTGTACAGGGATGCTGGTGTGGATCTTAGAGTTAGCGTCAACACGTTGGAAGTCTAAGTGAGTGATCTTAGGCTTGTACGGGTGACGTTGAACGTCTTTAAGGATCGCTTCAACTGACTCACCGCCGATGTTTAGCGTAAGGATGTGAGTGTAGAAACCTTCGTGTGCTTGGGCTTGGATGATCTTGTTGTGATCAAGCGTAAGTGATACAGCTTCTTTGTCTGCACCGTAAAGGATCGCAGGAACTTTGTCTGCACGACGTAGGCGGCGGCTCGCACCAGTACCTAGCTCAGCACGTACTTCTGCATCAAATGTGTAAGAAATGTTAGACATAACGTCTCCAAAAATAAGTAAATGATTTAAGTTTTAAGACCTTCGCGACCAAAAGTCTTAGCCGATTGATGACAGTTTAAACAATCACCAATCAAAAAAGGCGCGCTATAGTACCACCGCGCCCTTATAAAATAAACAAGAGATATAAAAAAACACCGCAATTGCTCAGAGCTAATGGCTAAGCGATTGCGGTGTTTTTCAAAAGGCTGGGAGAACCCAAGCCCTTGATAAGATGTTGAGCTTAGTGCTCGAACATCGCTGAGATTGATTCTTCGTTGCTGATGCGGCGAATGGTTTCGGCCATCATATCGGCAAGGGTCAATACCTTGATGTTGTCAAGCGCTTTTAGTTCATCAGATAGTGGGATTGAATCAGTTACAATCACTTCATCGATTACTGAGTTGCGCAGGTTCTCGGCTGCTTTACCAGAAAGCACTGGGTGCGTGGCGTAAGCAAAAACGCGCTTGGCGCCATGCTCTTTCAGCGCTTCAGCTGCCTTACATAAAGTACCACCGGTGTCGATCATATCGTCAACGATAATACAGTCACGGCCTTTAACATCACCAATAATGTGCATTACTTGTGATACGTTGGCTTGCGGACGACGCTTGTCGATAATTGCTAAATCTTTGTCGTCTAGCAACTTAGCGATAGCACGGGCACGTACTACACCGCCGATATCAGGAGACACAACAACAACATCTTCAAAGTTACGCTGCTTCATGTCTTCGATTAGTACCGGGCTACCGAATACGTTATCTACTGGCACATCGAAGAAGCCTTGGATTTGCTCTGCGTGTAGGTCAACGGTTAGTACGCGGTCAACACCTACGCTAGATAGGAAGTCGGCAACAACCTTGGCCGTGATAGGTACACGAGCAGAACGCACGCGGCGGTCTTGGCGAGCATAACCAAAGTAAGGAATTACGGCGGTGATACGCCCTGCTGATGCACGACGTAGTGCATCAACCATAACGATCAATTCCATCAAGTTGTCGTTAGTTGGCGCACAGGTAGACTGGATAATAAAAACGTCCGATCCACGGACGTTCTCATTAATAGACACACTGATTTCACCGTCGCTAAAACGACCAACCTCGGCATCGCCTAGTTCGATATATAAACGTTTTGCAACTTTTTGAGCAAGTTCAGGCGTTGCATTACCAGCAAAGAGCTTCATGTCTGGCACGGTAGGGGTCCTCGGGCACTGAAATTTGGGACTAACTTGTAAGTTAAGCATATTGACTGCGATGGCAAACCAAGGTTTGCAATAGTGCAGGATTATGCCTGGTTACAGGCTAACTTAAACACTTTACTTCTCTAAACCAAGTGCCGTATGAGCGGGCGACTTGTTCAGGTTTTTGGCAATAAAGCCATGCCATTTTTCAGGCAGCTTTTCTAGAGCATTGCGTGCGGCTTGTTCGTTTTCGAACTCAGCGAAGCAACATGCCCCAGTGCCAGTCATTCTCGACGGGGCGTATTTTAACAACCACATCAGTGTTTTTTCAACCTCGCTGTACAGCTTTTTGACCAGCGGCTCACAGTCGTTACGCTGCTCGGCCACTTGCCACTGCTCTGGAAGTTTCTCACTATCACGTATTAAGTCGGGGTGAGTGAATACCGCGGCGGTACTAATATGCACCTGAGGATGCACCACCAAATACCAGCGTTCAGGCAGCTCCACGGTGTGTAATTGCTCACCTATGCCGCGCGCCAAAGCGCTGTAGCCGTGAATAAAAACCGGTACATCGGCGCCCAGTGACACCCCAAGTTCAGCCAGTTGTGCCAGGCTTAGGCGCTGTTGCCACATTTTATTTAAAGCCAGCAGTGTGGTGGCCGCATCGGATGAGCCGCCGCCAACGCCGCCGCCCATGGGCAGCACCTTGTCTATACTGATGTCGACGCCTTTATGGGCATAGCCTAATTCTTCATAACGCTGCTGCAGCATGCGCGCGGCGCGATAGATAAGGTTATCGCTATTGGCTACGCCGGGCATGGGAGCGACAACTATTTCCTGATCAGGGCGCTCTTTAAAATGCAAGGTGTCGCCGTAATTGAGAAAAGTAAACAGGGTTTCCAGTTCATGGTAACCGTCATCGCGACGCCCGGTAATATGTAAAAAGAGGTTGAGCTTTGCTGGGGCAATAGCGCTCAAAGTTTCCAAATTCATTGCACTACTCATTGCACTTGCCATTGATTAATTAAAAGTTTTACCCGCAGTGACTCATGAACCAGGGTGATGCGGGTAGGCAACCAGACGCCGTTTATGGCCTCGAATTGCTCATAGCGAATTTGCCAGCGGCGCTGATCCGGGCTTAGCCAGTGGGCGCTGCGCACGCGTTTTAGCTCATCCATCTGGGCATCGCTTTCAAGTTGCCCGAGCAGCCAGCTTTGTGGCTCAGTCAAAGGTAGCAACCAGCCGCTTAAGCGGTAAACCAGTTGCTGCGCGTTACTGTCTTGATAATGCTCATCATCCACTTCCAGGAGTACCTGCTCACCTTGCTTTTGCAGGCGCAGTACATTGGTGCCGATAAAGGTGTTGAGATCCAGTTCATAGTCTTTATTTTGCTGTTGCCACACAAAGTTAGCCGATTGGCGCTTTTGTGGCGAAATAAAGGCCATTTTTCCCTCGGCACTAAAATGAGAGATGGTCGCAAGTTGCTGGCGCCAGTTGTCATCTGGGGTGGTGGATTTTGGGATTTGTTGAGCACAGCCAGTGATAAACAAAAAAAACACCAGCAAAATCAATCGAAAGTTAATCAAATGTCTTTCCTGCCTTTTCTTATTCGCTTGATTTTCGTAAAATTATTCGCTTGTAGCAGGTTTTGACCAATATTAATTGCAAGCGATTTGTATTTAGCGTCGATTAAAGCGTTTACCGACATCGTAAAAATTCATTTGCCGGTAAGGTGCTTGTGTGCGCTAATTTATCAATGAGTAGGTATTTAATCAAATTGGTTGTTAAGCAATAGTTGTCACCATGACCATAGTCGCACTGGGTATTAATCACAAAACGGCCTCCGTTGATTTACGAGAAAAAGTCGCCTTTTCGGCGGAGCAGCTTGATCGTGCACTACAGCAACTCACCATGCAGGATGAATTCGCTGAGTCCGTGATTGTTTCGACCTGTAACCGCACCGAAATTTATTGCTCGCTAGAGAGCGGCACACCTGAGCAGGTATTACAGTGGCTGGCCGAATTCCATTGTCTGGATATCGAAGAGCTGGCCGATAATGTTTACAGTTACGACCATAATGATGCCATAGCTCACTTGATGAAGGTGGCATGTGGCCTGGACTCCTTAGTCTTGGGCGAGCCGCAAATTCTTGGGCAAATTAAACAGGCTTATGCCAGCGCCAAGAAAAACGGCGGTGTTGGCGTACTGTTCGAGCGCTTATTCCAGCGTACCTTCTCGGTGGCCAAGCAAGTACGTACCGAGACCAATATAGGTGCCAGCGCGGTTTCTGTTGCCTATGCAGCGGTGAATCTGGCCAAGCATATTTACGGTCAACTTAATAACACCAGCGTTTTACTTATCGGGGCCGGCGAAACCATAGAGCTGGTAGCGCGCCATATTCATCAGCATTCACCCAAGTCCATGACGGTGGCAAACCGTACTCTGGATAGGGCCCGTAATCTCGCCGATGAATTTGCCGCCGGGGTGATCTCTTTAGCGCAATTGCCCGAGCAACTGGCCAATGCGGATATAGTGATCAGCTCCACCGCCAGTACCTTGCCCATTATCGGTAAGGGTGTGGTTGAGCAGGCGCTGCGCACTCGTAAAAACAAGCCTATGCTGTTTATCGATATCGCCGTGCCGCGGGATATCGAAAGCCAGGTAGCGGAACTTGACGATGCCTACCTTTATTCGGTGGACGATCTGCAGGCCATAGTGAGTGAAAATATGGCGACGCGAGAGCTGGCAGCACAGCAGGCACAGAGCATTATTGCCGCCAAGGTGGAAGAGTTTGCGAGTTGGCTGAAGTCCCTTGACTCGCTCGATATGATCCGCGATTACCGCAACGAGGTAACGCAAACCAAAGAACAATTGTTAGAGCGGGCGCTAAGCCAGCTTGCCAGCGGCAAAGAACCGGACAAGGTGATGGTCGAGCTGGCCAATAAATTGACCAATCGTTTGATGCACGCTCCTACCAAGGCGATTAAAGACGCCGCTGAAAAAGGCGAGCTGGGGCAGTTGGCACAAATGAAGAAGATGTTAGGAATTAACCAGGAATAACAAACAGATGAAAGAGTCCGTATACCATAAGTTAGAATCCTTAGTGGAACGCTATGAAGAAGTGCAGGCGTTGCTCAGTGATCCCGAGGTGATCGGCAATCAGGATCGTTTCCGCGCTTTATCTAAAGAGTATTCGGAGCTCGAAGAAGTAGCAAAAACTTTTACCGCATACCAGCGGGCGCAGGATGATGTCGCCGCAGCAGAAGAAATGCTCAAAGACTCAGATCCGGATATGCGTGAAATGGCGCAGGAAGAGTTCAAAGAAGCCAAAGGCCAAATTGAGTCTCTTGAAGACGAGCTACAAGTGCTGATGCTGCCTAAAGATCCAAAAGACAACAACAACGTCTTCCTTGAAGTACGTGCCGGTACCGGTGGTGACGAAGCGGCGATTTTTGCCGGTGATCTGTTCCGCATGTACAGTCGCTACGCCGAGTCACAAAAGTGGCAGGTGGAAGTAGTTAGCGCCAACGAAGGCGAGCACGGCGGTTATAAAGAAGTGATTGCTAATATCAAGGGGGATGGCGTTTACGGCAAACTTAAGTTTGAATCCGGCGCCCACCGTGTACAGCGTGTACCAGAAACCGAATCTCAGGGCCGAGTGCATACCTCTGCCTGTACCGTGGCCGTGATGCCTGAAATTCCAGAGGCAGAAGCCATTGAAATCAATCCGGCGGATATCAAGGTTGATACCTTCCGCGCCTCCGGCGCCGGTGGTCAGCACGTTAACAAAACCGACTCGGCAATTCGTATTACTCACTTACCAACCGGTGTGGTGGTTGAGTGTCAGGACGAGCGTTCACAGCATAAGAACCGCGCTAAGGCCATGTCTGTACTTGCCGCTCGCCTAGAGCAGGCAGAAACAGAAAAGCGTCAGGCCGCAGAAGCAACGCAACGCCGTAACCTGGTAGGTAGCGGTGATCGCTCTGAGCGTATTCGCACCTATAACTACCCGCAAGGTCGTATTACCGACCACCGTATCAATTTAACCTTATATCGCCTTAACGAAATCGTTGCCGGCGAACTGGGCGCGGTTATCGACCCACTTTTACTTGAGCATCAGGCCGACCTACTGGCGGCGATGGGAGAGGAATAAGTTGGCACTGCCATCCATAGATGATGCCTTGTCAGCGGCCACAAAGCGCCTGCAAGCCCTGAGCGACTCGCCAAAACTTGACGCTCAGGTGCTGATGTTGCATGTCTTGCAACGCCCCCGCAGTTACCTTTTTGCCTGGGGCGACCGCCCACTTAGCGAACAGGAATACCATGACTTTACGCAGCTACTGGGAAAGCGCTGCGCCGGTCATCCCGTTGCTCACCTCACCGGAGTGCGGGAGTTCTGGTCGCTGCCCATCATGGTTAATAACAGCACCCTTATTCCTCGCCCCGATACCGAAACTCTGGTTGAGCAAGCCCTAGCATTAGCCTTGCCGGATAACGCCAGAATGCTAGATCTTGGCACAGGCACCGGAGCCATAGCCCTGGCGCTGGCCTCTGAGTGCCCCAACTGGCACATCGATGCCCTTGATGCCAGCGCGGATGCCGTGGCATTAGCACTAAAAAATAAACAAAATCTAGGGCTTAGCAATGTGCAAATTATACACAGCGACTGGTTTAGCGCCCTTAATGATGTTACATATGATTTAATCGTCAGCAATCCGCCTTATATCGATGCGGCGGACCCCCATTTGCAGCAGGGTGATGTGCGCTTTGAGCCGCTTAGCGCCCTGGTTGCCGCGCAGCAGGGGCTAGCCGATATAGAGCATATTATTATTCATGCCAAAGCGTTTTTAGCGCGCCCCGGTGTGCTGATGTTTGAACATGGTTACGAGCAAGGGGCTGCGGTGCGTCAATTGTTCACCGAGCATGGTTACATTAATGCCCGCACCGAGCGCGATTTAGGTGACAATGACCGCATTACTCTGGCCGACTTGGTGCCCGGGTGTGCATAGAATAAAGATAAAATAATAAGACCCTTAAGGAAGAACATGGATTATATCGCTATCAAACACACGCATGTGTTATTTGTGCTACTCAGTGTAGTGCTTTTTTATGTCCGCGCCTTTTCGCGCCTTGGCAGTGGCAAAATTGCCGCCAACAAGGTCGTATTTATCAGCAGTCATGTAATCGACACCCTATTACTAGTGAGCGCGGTGGCGCTACTCATTGTGGCCAGCATGAATCCGTTGACCATGCCCTGGTTATGGCAAAAAATCATCCTAGTTGTGGCCTATATTGTTATTGGCTTTAAGCTACTTAAAGCGCAAAGTAAAGGGAAAAAATGGCTATGGCTGGGAGTTAACACCTTGGTGTTGTTGGCAATTGGCTATTTGGCGGGTACTAAATCTGCGTTTTTCTAGCCGTGAATACGGCGCTAACGCAGTGAAATTGGTATCTTAGGGCGATCCTAGGTAAACTAGTGGCCATTTTATTGCCTGTGAGATATCCCTATCTATGTCTGATGTTTGGTTAGATGACCAATTTGATTTAGAGCACAGCTACAGTGTTAGCGCCATAAACCGTTGTATTGCCGCCGAATCACGCTGGCAGGCCCAGGCTCAGGCCGAGCAAGCCTATACGCAATTGCAGCAGTTAGAGCAGCAAGCGCATGAAATAGTTGCGCGTTATGAAGATGATAAACACCAGGCACTGGATGCTGTGGTCGATAATTTCTACAGCGAATGGGGCTTTAGTGGCACCCATCAGGAGCTGCCCGAGTATCGCCTGAACAGCGTGTACTTTGCCTTGCTTTATCGCACCGGAAACAGCCTGGCGCTGGGCATTATTTTGCATGGTATCTTAGAGGACGCAGGTTTTAATGCGGATCTGGTGCTGGTGGATCAAAGCGTGATGGTGCAGGTGCATTTTAGCGATCAGGAGCATTACCTGATCGAGCCGACTTCGGGCCAGCAAATGTGGCATCTGCAGCCGGAAAACGCCGAGCCAGAGCAAAGCCCTGAGCTGCTTATAGACGAAGAAATCTATAAGCTGTATCTGGCTCATCAAAAATGGGCTTTTATTGCCGCCGAGCGTTTTGGCAGCGCCTTGGCCTGCGCTGAGCTGTTGTTAGAGCTGATAGGTGACGACCCTTACGAGCGTCGCGACCGTGGTTATTTGCTCAATCAGATTAATCGCCCGGAGCTGGCCAAAGAAGACTTGCGTTTCTTTGTTGAAGAATGCCCGGACGACCCAGGCATTGAGATAGTGCGCCATCAAATTGATGAGCTCGACAATAATAACAACACACTACACTAATAAGGAATCATTATGGATCAACCTGCTGAGGCCATGATCAGCAATCCAGCCGTGGTGATGGGCCTGCTCGCCGTTATTCTCGGCGTGATTTTTAAAACTGCCCACAGTCAAAACCACTGGCTAAGGACCTTTTATAAGTATGTACCGGCGCTATTGCTGTGTTACTTCCTGCCTTCTTTACTTAATACCTTTGGCGTTGTCTCTGAGCAAAGCGCAGGCAGCGTGTATCACGTGGCTTCGCGCTATTTACTGCCAGCCTGTTTGATTTTGCTGACCATCAGTATCGACTTAAAGGCCATTATTAACCTTGGCCCTAAGGCGCTGATCATGTTCCTGACCGGTACAGTCGGCATAGTCATAGGCGGCCCCTTGGCCATTCTGGTGATGAGTGCGGTAAACCCCGAGGTAGTTGGCGGTCATGGCCCTGATGCCGTGTGGCGTGGCATGACCACCATAGCCGGCAGCTGGATAGGCGGCGGGGCTAACCAGGCCTCGATGAAGGAAATGTTTGACGTTGGGGGAGATATCTTCTCCGCCATGGTGACCGTGGATGTCATTGTTGCCAACCTCTGGATGGCGGTATTGCTCTTGATGGCTGGTAACCATAAAGCCATAGATGCGAAAACCGGCGCCGACACCAGCGCCATCGAAGATCTTAAAAAACGCGTCGAAGCCTATCATGCCGAGCATGCACGCCTGCCGACCTTGAATGATTATATGACCATAATCGCCATCGCTTTTGGTATTACCGGTTTGGCTCATTTCTGTGGCGATATACTGGCGCCTTATTTCGACCAGTTTGCCTGGGCGCAAGAATACAGCTTAAACAGCAAGTTCTTCTGGCTAATCGTGATTTCAACCACTTTAGGTATTGCCCTGTCATTTACCCGAGTGCGCCATATCGAAGCCTTTGGCGCCTCAAAAGTGGCATCTAGCTTCTTGTATATTCTGGTGGCCTCTATCGGTTTGCATATGAATGTCACCGCCATCTTCGATACCCCATGGTACTTTGTCTTGGGTGCTATCTGGATGCTGACTCACGCGGCCTTGATGTTGATTGTTGCTAAGGCCATTAAGGCGCCACTGTTTTATATGGCGGTGGGCTCGCAGGCCAATGTTGGCGGTGCGGCTTCGGCTCCGGTAGTAGCCTCGGCTTTTCACCCCTCGCTAGCCCCTGTGGGTGTATTGTTGGCTGTACTGGGTTACGGCGTAGGTACGTATATGGCTTATATTTGCGGCTTGATCATGCAGTCGGTCGCCCCTTAAGGAATTAAAAATGACCATTAAACAAATTAATATTGGCGCCATTGAACTGGCCAACGACAAACCCTTTGTTCTGTTCGGTGGCATGAATGTGTTGGAGTCTCGCGATCTGGCCATGCGCATCGCTGAGCACTATGTGGAAGTGACCAGCAAGTTAAACATTCCTTACGTGTTTAAAGCCTCTTTTGATAAGGCCAATCGCTCGTCGATTAATTCTTATCGTGGCCCAGGTCTGGAAGAAGGTTTAAAGATTTTTGAGGAAATCAAAAACACCTTTAATGTGCCTTTGATCACCGATGTGCATGAACCATATCAAGCAGCGCCTGTGGCCGAAGTGGTTGATGTTATTCAGTTGCCTGCCTTTTTGGCACGTCAAACCGACCTGGTGATGGCCATGGCGCAAACCGGCAATGTGATCAATGTGAAAAAGCCGCAGTTTTTAGCGCCGCACGAAATGCGTCATATCATCAAGAAATTTGCCGAAGCCGGTAATGAGCAGGTAGCCCTGTGTGAGCGTGGTACCAGCTTTGGTTATAACAATCTAGTGGTTGATATGCTGGGTATGGACGATATGAAAGCCATGGCTCCAGTTATCTTTGACGCCACTCATGCCTTGCAGCGCCCAGGCGGACGCAGCGACAGCGCCGATGGCCGTCGTGCACAGGCCGCAGAGCTGGCACGCAGTGGTATGGCACTGGGTATCGCTGGTTTGTTTATTGAAGCGCATCCAAATCCCAATGAAGCCAAATGTGACGGTCCTTGTGCCTTACCATTGGCTAAGTTAGAAGGGTATTTGACGCAAATGAAGGCCATTGATGATCTGGTAAAAAGCTTTGAACCACTAGATACCAGCGCCAGCGATCTGTAAGTAGCCTAGATTTATTTTACCGCTTTAGAGCCAGCACTAGTTGCTGGCTTTTTTATGTTTGAGCCAGTGCTGCGCACTAAATTGGCATCTTGAAGGCCTTTGTATATAATCAGCTCAAATTAAAAAAACTAATCTATTGCTATGGCTCGGCGACTTCCCCCTCTTAATTCACTCAAGGCTTTTGAAGCTGCGGCAAGGCACTTAAGCTTTACCAAGGCTGCAGAAGAGCTTTATGTTACTCAGGCCGCGGTGAGCCATCAGATCAAAACATTAGAAGAGCATCTTGGCTTAAAATTATTTTTACGTAAGAACCGCTCTTTATTGCTGACCGAAGAAGGTCAGGGTTATTTTCTCGATATTAAAGAGATCTTCACTCAGCTGGACGATGCCACCGAAAGGCTCCTTGCTCGCGGTGCCAAGGGCTCCTTAACCGTCAGCCTGACGCCAAGTTTCGCCATTCAATGGCTGGTGCCACGTTTAAGCCTGTTTAACGAACAGCATCCGGATATCGATGTGCGAATTAAGGCACAGGATCAGGACGACAACTCGCTGCAAGATGATGTGGATGTAGCCATTTATTATGGTCGTGGCCATTGGAGTGGGGTGGAAACCCATAAGCTGCATACGGAATATCTGGTGCCCTTGTGTAGCCCCATGCTGCTCACCGGGCCCAAGCCTTTGAACGAGCCACAGGATCTGCAAAATCACACCCTGTTGCACGACACCACCCGACGTCCTTGGAAGGTGTGGATGAAAACCGCTGGGGTGCGTAATGTTCAGGTTAATCAGGGACCGATTTTCTCCCACTCGTCCATGGCCATGCAGGCCGCAACCCATGGTCAGGGGGTGGCTTTAGGGAACCTGGTATTGGCAAAACCTGAAATCGACGCCGGACGTTTGATAGTGCCCTTTAATCACAGCTTGGAAAGTAAAAATGCTTATTATCTGGTATTTCGCGAGTCACAATCCGAGCTGGGTAAAATCGTGTCCTTCAAAGAATGGATGTTAGGCCTGGTAGAAAAAGAGCAGGAGCAACTTTAAATGCAGTGGTTTAATGCAGAGCAGCCGATTGCTCAATTTATTTTTGCCCATGGTGCCGGTGCCGGTATGGACAGCGAGTTTATGCAAGAGCTGGCGCGCTTAATGGCGGCGCAGGGCATTAGTGTGGGCTTGTTTGATTTTCCCTATATGGAAAAAGCTAAGGCGGAAGGTAAGCGCCGCCCGCCGGAACGTGCCGATAAGTTGCTGGTAAGTTTTAATGAGCAACTGACACAACAACAAGATGACTTGCCCCTGTTTATCGGTGGTAAATCCATGGGTGGTCGTATGGCCAGTATGCTGGTGGCGCAGCCCGAAGGAATAAGTGCAGAGGTGCGTGGAGTAGTAGCCTTTGGCTATCCGTTTCATCCTCCGGGGAAAAAAGACAAACTCAGGGTTGGCCATTTTAGTGATATCAAGGTGCCGTTTTGCGTTATTCAGGGGGAGCGGGACACCTTTGGCAAGCAAGACGAATTAAGCCAGCTTGCCGACACCCGCCCGGCACAAATCCATTGGCTGAGCGATGGCGATCACTCCCTGGTGCCACGTAAAAAAAGCGGTTATACCCAGCAGGGTAATTGGCGGCAGGCAGCAGATATTGCTGTAAACTTTATTAAGGAGCAGCTATGAGTCAGTTATTTTTGGTGCTGGGCGCGATTTTCGCCGGGCTCGGTGTTATACTCGGCGCCTTTGCCGCTCATGGCCTAAAAAGTCGACTCTCGGAGCACGCTATCGGCGTCTTTCAAACCGGGGTTGAATACCAGATGTATCATGCACTTGGGCTCATTTTAATCGGCGTGCTGGGGAAACTCGGGATGCAATTTAATGTCAGCGGCTACTTTATGCTCGCCGGCATCCTATTATTTAGTGGCAGTCTGTACGCTTTGGCCCTTACCGGCATTAAGTGGTTTGGCCCTATTACTCCTTTAGGTGGCCTGTGCTTTATTGTCGCCTGGGCGGCGATGGTTATTAAACTTTTACAAATGAAATAAGTCATTACCATGTCCTGTATCGTTATTTATTGTCGCGCTGGTTTCGAAAACGACGCTGCCGCAGAGATCACTCATCACGCCAGTAACCTGGGTGTGGGCGGTTATGTTAAGACGAAGCCGAATTCGGCCTTAGTGGCATATCATTGCTATAGCCATGATGAAGCTGAATACCTGATCAAGAAGATCCCGTTTAAGGACATGATCTTTGCCCGCCAGTGGTTTATCGGCACGCAAGTGGCAAAAATGCCTATCGACGACCGTGTTGGTAGCATTTGTGAGGTGGCCAAGTCATTCCCCCTGTGCGGTGAATTGCGTGTGGAAACCTGTGATACCAATGAAGGCAAAGAGCTTTCCAAGTTATGTAAAAAAATCAGCAATCCACTGGCCAAGGCATTAGAGGGTCAAGAAACCCTGCTGCGTCAACAGGTGAAAAACCGTCCGACCTTGCATGTGCTGTTTATCGCCAGCGATACCGTTTATGTGGGTTATTCGTTTAGCTTTAACAACTCGCCTTTGTATATGGGTATCCCGCGCCTGCGTTATCCTAAGGATGCACCGAGCCGCTCAACCCTGAAGCTGGATGAAGCCTTTATGATGTTTGTGCCAGAAGATGAGCGCGAAGAGCGTGTAGCCTCAGGTATGAAAGCGGTGGACCTGGGTGCTTGCCCTGGCGGTTGGACCTATCAGTTGGTGCGCCGTGGCATGTTTGTACAGGCCATAGACAATGGCCCTATGGATCAGGCTTTGATGGACAGTGGTCAGGTGAAGCACTACCGCGAAGACGGCTTTAAGTTCCGCCCTGAGCGTCGTAATATCAGCTGGTTGGTGTGCGACATGGTGGAAAAGCCAAGCCGCGTGACCGAGCTAATGATAGATTGGGCGGTGAACGGTTTTGCGAAAGAGTTGATTTTCAACCTTAAACTGCCAATGAAAAAGCGCTTTGATACCGTGTATGAGAACCTTCAGCGCATTCGCGATGAACTGCATGAGTACGGCGTTAAATACAACCTGCAGGCCAAGCATCTCTATCATGATCGTGAAGAGGTTACGGTACATCTGCAAGTGCTGCGTGTACCGCAAAACGTTTTTAGCTAATCTCGTTTGAGATGATGAAAAAAGCCAGAGACTAACTCTGGCTTTTTTTGTATTGCTTGACCAAAAGGCTAACCAGATAACTGGCCGCGGCTATGCCGAAAACGTCGGCGCTTAAATCCACCAGATCAAAGGTGCGGCTGGCAACAAAGGCCTGGCTTATTTCCTCGCTTAGAGCAAAGAGAAAAACGATTAAGGCACCCCAGTAGAGTTTTACCCTGCCAAGGCGCCAGAAGGCGGCTTTAAGTGCTAGGCTCAGCAACAAGGTAGCAGCGCCAAAGAGCACAAAGTGGCCCAGCTTATCGCCATAGGGCAGGGCTCTGACCAAGTCAAAAAAGATGCTTGGCTGGCCTGTATTAGCGAGATAGATGATCCAGCCCAAAAACGCAAAAAAGCCAAGCGCCAATAACATCAGCATCCATTGCCAACTGCTTTTCATCGTTATTGCCCGCGATAATTGTTACGGTAATTCTCCACCCACAACTTGGTGGCGCCACACACGGCCACTGGCATGACTATCATGTTGAGAATGGGGATCATGGCACAGATCATCACCCCGGCGCCAAAGCCGTAGGACAGTCCTCTATGTGCATTTAAATCGCGCTTCATATCAGCAAAGCTCACCTTATGGTTATCGAAGGCATAATCCTTATATTGAATGGCGAACATCCAGCAGGTAAAGAGCGCCCAGATGATCTGTCCAATTATCGGTAGGAACCACATCAGGATAAAAAAGCCGATGGCGCGGGGCAGGTAGTAACATAGCTTGGTCCATTCCCGGCCAAGCATACGTGGTACATCGCGCATGGTATCGAGCAGACCATCGTCGTTGACGCGCTGCCCGGTTAAATGTAATTCCACTTTCTCGGCGAGGAGGCCGTTAAAGGGGGCGGCGATAAAATTAGTGATCACCGTAAAGATCATCGAATAGCTAAAGAGCACCACCAAAAAAGCTAAAGGCCACAATAGCCACTCAAGCCAGGACAGCCACTCGGGTAGCTGGGCATTAATCCAGGCGAAGGCATCGGTTAGCCAACCATAAATAAAAAACAGGGATGTGCCGAAAATCACTAGGTTGATCAATAGAGGGATCAGTACAAAGCGCTTTAGGCCTTTTTCGGTGATCATAGGGAAACCACTAAAAAAGTATTCAAATCCGCGACCTAACTGCATGCTTTACCTCAAAGTGTTACAGGGTATGGTTTGCAGTATATCTAAGGTGCTGCGAATTTACAGCGCAAAGTGGTAAACAATTGTTGCAAAAACAGCGGGCTAGGGTTTTAAAAAACAGGCAATAAAAAGCCCTGCGAGGCAGGGCGTTTTATTAGTTCTTATCTTCGAGCATATCAGCTTCTTGTTGCTGACGTTCGCGGTAGGCTCCGCCTTGCTCTTCGATTAGCGTCGGCGTTTCCTGTTGAGCGCGTGATACCTGATTCATCTTTAAGATGTTTTCTGCGTGTTGCAGATCTGAGGTATTGCTGAAACCTGCGATGTTCTCGCGCGCTTTCAAGAAGCTGTGGATTTCATCGACTATGGTATTGAGCTCTTGCTCATTCTTCTTCATTGCCATCACGTAACGCGGCATCTCAACATTATCGGCACCGCTGGTGGCGAAGGTGCTAGAGCTGATGCGTGAGCTGATGATCCAAGGCGTGATCGATGACTTGATCACCACGTTTTCACTGCGCGTTGAGTCATGAATAGACATACCGGTAGAGATCTTCGACTCGGTGAAGGTACCTTCGGTTTTCAAATACAGTAGCAAGGAGTTAAATTGCATTTCCGCCCAGAACACATGGCTGAAGTTTTCCAACATACGGCCTATGGTGCTGAAGATCTGCCACATAAAGAAGGTGCCAAGTACGGCCACGATAAGAGAAGAAAGCTCGCCTAACCAGTTTTGTAGCAGCTCGATATTGCCACGGTTTGCGGCACGGGTGAACTCAGGTAACAGGCCGCTTTGCTGGCTGATAAAGTGATACAGGCCAATGGCTTCACCGGCCAGAGAGAAGAACAACAAGGCACCGATCACCAAACAAAGCTGAGCCGCTGTGGTGCTTACCAAACGGGTAATATTAAAGCCCTTGTTGCCAGGACGCGGATTAAACTCAGGCTGGGTTTCAATTAGCAATTCGCCGCGGAAGTCACCCTTGCTGCTGCTTTGCTCGTTCAATACCGGATCGAAGTCGATATAGGTACGGTTCGGGATTTCCTTATAACGACGGTTGGCAAGAACTATGCTTTCGATATTGATAAAGATCTCGTTCGGATGCACTTCTTCTTGCAAGTTAGCACGGTATTCGCTGACCTCGGTAGCCACTTCGTTTTGCTTGCTACGGGCATTAATTAGGTAGAAAACTGCCGCACAGCAAAGCGCACCTAGGAATAATAAAGTAAAGAGGCTAGGCCAGGCCGAGAACAGGCTTACCTTTTCTGTCAGCTGTGCCCATTGCTCCAGCTCACCCTTATGTGGGGCGAAGAACTGGTTATAAATCAGGCCAATAACAACGGGGAAGATCACCGAAAAGGCGATGATTTTCGCCAAAGAGGCGGCGCCTACGTCTTTAAGACGCTTTACTCGGTTTAGGCTTACCGCATTGGCGGCACTGCGCCAGCATAGCAGTAGGTAAACCAAAATCAGCGCTGAGAAAACCGGTACGATAATATGACCCGCTTCACCGGCCAGGCCTGAAGATGAGACAAAATAGGTCAGGCCGAAGGCAACAAAGGCCAAAATGGTTTGCAGAATAACGCCAATGACTTCCTGCGCCACGTTACGCATGGGATAGGGCAAGAAGATAAGTTTTGGTAATACCGAGTGAGCAAAACGACCCACCCAGCCTTTGGGCTCGGTGAAGGTGGCGTTTTTGCGCCCCATCAACATGGACTCCAAGGTTTTTGCCGTATAGGCCAGGGAGCCTTTCTTTTGCTCCAGCGCCGCATTTTCCTGCTCGCTTTTGCTTAAGTTGGGTGCCAATGAACTGGGTACCGAGCGGCCAACGAAGAATTTAAACAGTTGGAAAAGGCCGCTACCACAGCGTTTTAAGCCTAAGATCATCAGCACTAAGCCTACTGCTGCATAGGCCCAGGCGGAGATCATATCGGTTTGTGTTAACGAGGTGACTTTAAAAAGGCTAAATAAACCTATCAGGGTGATAATGGCACCACCTGCGGTACGTATCGCCCCTTCAATTTTAAATGGGTTAGAAATGCCTAGCCCTTTCGAGCCAAAATCATAAGCCATGATGATTCCTTGGAGTTAATAGAATTCTTTAATCCGTTTTATGCGCATTTTCTATGCGCTCGGAAATTGCCGGGTGTGATGAGAGATAATCCCACAAAGAGCCTTGCTCTTTTTCATCCATCCCGTGCGCCTGAGCCAGGGCTTGCATGGCCTCGGCAAAGGCCGAGCGATGATAACCTAATTGGCTAAGCTGCTCTAGTGCAAAGGTATCGGCCTGACGTTCCATATCGCGAGAAAACTGCTGTTGTATCAAGGCCGAGCCCGTTCCCATAATGATCTCGGCAAAGCCTTCGAGGTCGCCAAACATCAGCGCCAAAGTGACCGAAGAGCCGGCGGATTGAGCCGCTAAAGTCAGGCCATGCTGATGGTGAACATGACCAATCTCATGCAATAAAACAGCCAATAAAGCGGTGTCATTATCCTTGAGGATAAGCGCAAGCTCATCGGTTAAGACCACCTGACCATCGGGCAGGGCAAAGGCATTGGCGCCTATCTCAGGGGCACTGTAAAAGTGCAAAACCAAATGCTCTGGGGCATCGTCAATTTGTGCAATATGGCGTTGCCACAGGGTGCGAATATGGGTTTGCTGCGCAGCGTCCAGATTTGTGGGTTCCAGATACACGTATTCCAGTGCTGCCAAGGTTTGCTCTGATGCCGCATGCACCACTGAGTCAGGCAATGAGCGTGCGACCACGGCGGCGCTGGCGGGTATGACTTTAAAGAACAACAGCCAGGCGAGCACGGCGCTGGCAATTACACAGCCGAGTACCGCCGTTTTATGTTTCTCGATGCGCTCCAACAGGCGATCCCAAGTGGACTCTGAAGGCCAGCGATGGCTGGCGCTATGAGGTACAAAACGACTGCCGTCAATAAACACCAGCTCTACCGGCAGACCGCTGAGTTGCTGGCCTTGACGATACTCGTCAAACTGCACCAGCAATTCATCGCCATTGTAAATGCGCACTTGCTCGCACCTGTTATCCTGCGTTAGCCACAGGGTTACTTCCGTGCTGTGGCTTTGATTGCGCAGGTAATAATAGCCGGTGACTTGCATGTCTTAGCCCAAAGATAAGTCGATATCGAACATGTCAGCGGCTTCTTCACCGAACGCCGATTGCTGCTCGCCGAGCTGGTCGTGCAGGGTTTGCGGGTCGCACAAAAAGGTTACTTCGGTGGCGTTACTGAGCATACGGGCGCTGCGCACCTTGGCCCAGGGGTAAGCCAAACCCAGGCTAAAGACGATGGCCAGGGTATTGGTAAAGACCAGCAGGGTGTAGTCGATCATCTTTAAATCCGACTTAAAGTCGGCGATGCCATGCAGCTCACTGCTGTTAAGCAGGTGATTGCGAATATGAGTCTGATAAATGCCCGTGGCTACCGCAAAGGCAACAAAGTAAACGATCATCATCATCACCATGAGGATTACACCGGCAAGGGCACTGGCTTGGTCGTTCATCATTTCTGGGTCCTGGATCATGGCCTCTAGACCAAAACCGAAGACACCGGCCACGGCCAGCATAAGTACCGCGACAATAGCGGCGGCTACATAGGCCATCAGCGCCGCTAAATAATACTCGCCGCCACGGGTGTTGACGCTAATAGGAGTATCGGAAAACTCGATATTGCTGTGTAAGTACTGATCAATGCGTTTAAACACGTAAGGCAATAGCAAATAAAGGGTGAATACGCTTAGGAAAGGCAGCAGTATAAACACCATAAAGGCCTCGCCATAGTTGCCCTTAAAGTTAAAGCGTACATTGCGATAACGGCTCATGCGCATATTAAAGCGCATACCCTGATTAATGATCCAGGGCGTTAAAAACAGCAGGATAAAAATCGCCAATATGCCCAGCACAGGCACAAACTGGGTGCAGAACATATAAATAACAAAGAAGATAAAGGCTAGAATACGGCCTTTAAGTATCTGTATCGGCGTTGCCAAATAATCAAATCTATGACCATCGAGTTGGGTGTGGCCGTAAAAGTAACGATAGGTGCGCACCTTGGCCCAGGCGGAATAAATCCCCAGGGTTAACAAGGTCAAAACGATATTAACGATCCAAATTGAGAAAAACTCTTTCCCTGAGCCACTAAATTCGACGCGACGGCTATAAGGTTGAAACTGAGGTGTCGGGCTAGTTGTGCTATCTGTTTGTGATAAATCCATTTTTTAGTCTTTTTGGCGGTTAAAACGCAGCCCATTAATTTAGCGTTAAGTTTCAAATAATGCAACAGATGCAAGGGCTTAACTCGCTTTTACTCTCTGCAACGGGGTAAAGCATGTGTATAATAGAGCGAACCCCTTAGTTATTAGCCAAGGCCATGTCATATGCTTTCAAAAAATCAGCAAAAGCACCTGCGTCAATTAGGTCAAAAAAAATACCGTAAACAGCGGCAAGAGTTTTTAGTGCAGGGCACTAAAAATGTACTTGAGCTGTTGCAAAGCGAGCATGACGTGCTTGAGCTTTTTGCCAGCGACGAGTTCTGTGCGGCCCATAAGCAGTTGATTGAAAGTCGCTTAAGTGGCAAGGATGTACATAGCTGTGATGAAGCGGCCTTGTCTAAGGTCAGTACCCTAGTCACCAATAACGATGCTATTGCCGTGGCGCCCATGGCTCAGGTGGAAATTGAGCATACCCCTTGGCAAATAGCCCTGGACGGCGTCAGCGATCCGGGCAATCTCGGCACCATTATTCGTCTGGCGGACTGGTACGGTTTTAAACAGGTCTTGTTGTCGGCCAATTGCGCCGACCCTTATAACCCTAAGGTGATCAGTGCCACCATGGGCTCCTTTACCCGGGTGTCCTGCCATCAAGTCGATTTGCCAGCCTATTTGCAAAGCTGTGATAAACCGGTTTACGGCGCCTTCTTAGGCGGCAAAAACCTCCATCACACCAACTTTGGCGGACAAGGTATCCTGGTGATGGGCAGTGAATCCCACGGCATCAGTGATGCGGTGGCGGCGCATGTCAGCGAGCGTATCACCATAGTGGGCTACGGTGGCGCCGAATCCCTGAATGTGGCTATTGCCAGTGGCATTATTTTAGATAATATAAAGCGTTGTCACGGTTAAGCGCCTAGCGCTTAAGCAGATGTTGCCACTAACAATAAGAATAATGAGGCGTAATGCGCTTAAGCAGCATAAAACTGGCGGGTTTTAAGTCCTTCGTTGATGCCACCAAGATCCCATTTCCCGACCCCATGACCTGTGTGGTGGGGCCAAACGGCTGTGGCAAATCTAACGTTATTGATGCGGTGCGCTGGGTACTCGGTGAAAGCTCGGCAAAAAACCTTCGTGGCGATGCCATGACGGATGTTATTTTTAACGGTGCCGCGACCCGCAAACCGGTTTCCCAAGCCTCGGTGGAGCTGGTGTTTGATAACACACTTGGGCGCTTACCCGGCACTATGGCGGCGCGAAATCAGGTGGCTATTAAGCGCGTGGTGACCCGCGACGGCCAGTCCCTTTATTACCTCAATGGCAGTAAGTGCCGCAAACGCGATATTACCGATATCTTCTTAGGCACCGGCCTTGGGCCGCGTAGCTATGCCATTATCGAACAGGGCATGATCTCCCGGCTGATCGAAAGTAAGCCACTGGAACTTAGGGTCTTTATTGAAGAAGCCGCCGGCGTGTCCAAATACAAGGAGCGTCGCCGCGAGACACAAACTCGTATTCGCAGCACCAAGGAAAACCTTGAGCGTCTGCTTGATGTGCGCGCCGAGCTGCAAAGTCAGCTCGATAAGCTAGAGCATCAGGCCCAGCAAGCCAGCAGTTATCGTGAACTCAAAGCCCAGCAGCGCCGCTATAAGGGCGAGCTGGCGGTACTTAAATGGCAAAAACTGCATCAACAACAATTGCAACAGTCTGAACAACTTACCGAGCTAAAAGAGCAGCTGGCGTTTTTTAAGGATGCTCACCGTGGTGAGCAGGACGTGCTGAGCGCCTATCAGCAGCAACTGGATGACACCAGCGCAGCGCTCAATCATAACCAGCAGCAAATATTTAAAACCGATAATCAGCTGGCACGTTTAGAGCAGCAACAAATTCACGCCAAGCAACGGGCCCACCAGTTGCAAACCAGCATAGCGCAAAATCAGCAGCAACAGGCGCAGCTGCTTGAGGCCCAGCGCCAGCAAAATGAGTTTGTGGCCCAGCATCAGGAGCGGTGTGAGCAGCAGCTGCAGGTGAGTGAGCAACTGCAAGAAACCATGCTCGAATGCCAGGCGGTGCGTGATGAGGCCGATGAAGGCTTTGCCCAGCTGCAAGAGCAGCAGCATCAACAGCGCGAGCTTTTATTTCAAAGTCAGCAGCAGTTGCAGCAATGCCGCCACGAGCACCAAGGCGCTGCCGTCAAACTGCAGGCCTTGCAGCAGCAGGCACAAGACAACAGCGCCGCTCTAAGTAGGCATCAGGATTCCTCGGTTGCACAGCAAGTTAACGACAGCGAGCAACAAAGCAAGGCCTTGACCGAGCGCCTGGCCAAGGCACAAAGTGCGCAGCTAAAGCTTGAGCAGGCCTTGCACGCCAATGGCGAAGAGTTAAATCACGCCAGTGAAGAGCATCAAGACATAGTGCGACAAATGCAGGAGCTCGGCGCCAAACGTGAGGCCATTGCCTCCCTGTTACAGGATGAAGAGGCTGAGCAGGGCAAGGGCATCTTATTCCAGCTTGAGGTGCAAAAGGGTTATGAGCAGATAATTGAAGCTGCTTTGATGCAACTGCGCCATTTGCAGCTTATGGTTGATAAAAGTGGCAGCTGGTTGGCGCCGCAAACCAATAAAGCGCCCGAGCACTCGGTCGCCCAGTTTATTCAATCCGGCCACTACCCGGATCTGTTACATCGCATCGCCTTTGACGCCAAGGGCGATATTCGGCTGTTGGACGACCCCAGCTGGTTGGCTGTGGTTGATGAAAACGCCCACCTGCATGGCCGCCACTGGTGTTTGCAGGCTAACAGCGAGCAAGTCTCAGTGCTTGCCCAGCGCCAGCAGCTCAATGAATTAGAGACAGCCTTAGAGCAGCGCCGGGATAAATTACCGGCCATAGAAAAAGAGTTGCAGCAGCTCAACGGCGAGCGACAAACGCTTAAAGTATCGCTGGAACAGACCAAGCAAGAAGTTCACGAGCATTCTAAATCTTACGCCAGTATGCAAACCCGCCAAGAGCTCCTCAAAGAGCAGGCTCAGGTATGGCAACAGGAACTTGAGCGTTTGCAATCTCAAGAGCAAACCCTGAACGAGCAAATTGAAACGGCACAAATGACGCTTGAACAACAGCAGGCGCGTATTGAGCAAGCCGAGGAAAGCTTAGAGCAGGCCGAGCACAATTCACTCCAGGAGCGCCGCCAGTTTGAGCAAGCTCAGCAGGCATTGAAGCAGGCTCAGTTGCGTGTTCAAGAGCTGCACGCTCAAGTAAACGAGGCACAAATTAGCACAGAGCGGCAGCAAAGCGAGCTGATGTTAAGTCGTAGCAAGCTGCAAAATATTGACCGCTCGTTGGAGCAATCCCGTGAGCAATTGGCCGAGGCTGAAGCCGAGCAGCAGGAAGTGGCCGAGCCCCTCGCCATGCAGGAAGAGCAAATCGCCCACTTGCTGGAGCAAAAAGAGCAGCTGAGTGAGGAGCAATTGGCCTTGCAACAGCGCCTTGAGCAGGCACAAAGCGAATTGCAGCAAAATAAAGACAAATTGGCGCAGGGCGAGCAGCAAAGAGAGCAATTGCAAGAGCAGATCCAGCAGGCTCTGTTGGCAGAGCAAACTCTGGCCTTAAAGGCACAACAGGCTCTGGCTCCCCTAGAAGAGCTCAATACCAGCTTAAAAACCGTGCTCGAAACCTTGCCACAAGATGCGCAAGCCGGGCGCTGGCAGGCGCAGCTTACGACCCTGGATAAGCAAATCAGCGATTTGGGTGCAGTGAACCTGGCGGCCATCGATGAGTTTGCCAGTGCCAAGGAGCGCAAGCAGTATTTGGATGAGCAATTAGACGATCTCACCAAGGCGATGGACACCCTGGAAGCGGCCATAGCCAAAATCGACCGCCAGACCAAGGCCCAGTTTAAGGCCACCTTCGAGCAGATCAATAAGGACTTGCAAGAGCTGTTTCCCAAGGTCTTTGGTGGCGGCTCGGCGTATTTGGAATTGACCAGCGACGACCTGCTTGAAAGTGGGGTTGCGATTATGGCAAGGCCCCCAGGTAAGAAAAATTCCACAATCCATTTGTTAAGTGGTGGAGAAAAAGCGCTGACCGCATTATCATTGGTGTTTTCGATATTCAGGCTCAATCCAGCACCATTTTGTATGCTTGACGAGGTTGATGCGCCGTTAGATGATGCCAATGTTGGTCGTTTTTGCCGTTTGGTTGAAGAAATGTCGCAAACCGTGCAATTTGTATACATAAGCCATAATAAAATAGCCATGGAAATGGCTGGGCGCCTGACCGGCGTGACTATGGCGGAACCTGGAGTGTCACGTATGGTGGCGGTGGATATTGAGCAAGCAATGGAAATGGCTCAAGCCAGTTAATTGAACAAACTAAGAATAAAGGTGAGGGGATGGCCGAAGATCTCAGATGGGTATTAATTCTAATCAGTGCGGTAGTTATTGGCGGATTGCTAATTCACGGCCTTTGGTCGGTGCGCAAACGCTCGCAGGCGGTTGATAGCAGCGCGGCGACAAAAGCCAAATCAGCTCCGCAGCAAAAAGCAGCCAGTGAGCCTATCCCTACAGCGGCGACCGAGGTTGCAGCGAACGACCAAAAAAGCGCAGTGGGTCAAATCGATGAACCAGCTCTGACTCCTGAAGTGGCTTCAGAAGTGTGTGAAGAGCCTAGCTTTAATGCCTTAGACGATGATGAGCCTAAGATGGGCGACTTTAGCATTGAAGCCGAAGAGCAAACGGATATTGAGACCGAGCCACAGCCAAGTGCCGAAGAGCTGCCAGAAGATTTTGTAATTATCCATGTGCATATGCCTGAGGGCTTGCAAATGCAGGGCGCCAAGTTATTGCCTTTGGCTTTAACTCTGGGCTTCAAATATGCCGACGATGGCTTTTTCCATCGCCACGAACAAAGCAGCGGCCAAGGGCCGGTACTTTTCAGCATGGTGAACATGTACAACCCGGGTACCTTTGATATCGACAATATGGAGCAATTCAGCACCGCAGGTATCAGCTTGTATATGACCTTGCCGAACGAAGGCGAAGCCATGACCACCTTCAATATGCTGCACAGTGCCGCGAAAAAGCTGGCCGAAGAATTCGGTGCCGAGCTATTGGATCATCAGCGTCAGCCGCTGAGTGTAAACGGCATACGCGAGTACGTGGAAAAAGTCCGCGAGTACGCTTAATCCTGAGGTGTCGGCCTTGAAGTGCCAAGGCCGACACCTCAGGGAAACACATTGACACTAAGCCACCTCCCGGTGGCTTTTTTATCGAGGTAGATATGAGTCTCACCCCTGAGCAACAGATTGCCGAGCTTAGCTCCAAGCTGGAGGAGCACAATTATAATTATTATGTGTTGGACAACCCCAGCATTCCCGACTCTGAATATGACCGCCTGATGCGCCAGTTACAGGCTTTGGAAGCCGAGCACCCGCATTTACAAAGCCCTGACTCGCCAAGCCAGAAGGTGGGCGGTGCGGCGCTGAGCAAATTCTCTCAGGTGACCCACCAGGTGCCCATGTTGTCTCTGGACAATGCTTTTGATGAAGACGAGTTTAATGCCTTTAATAAGCGTATTAACGACCGGTTGGCCTCAAACACTCAGCCGATGTTTTGTTGTGAGCCCAAGCTTGATGGTCTGGCGGTGTCTATTTTGTATCGTGACGGCGTGCTGGTGCAGGCGGCGACCCGAGGTGATGGTCAGGTAGGTGAAAACATCACCGAAAATGTTAAAACCATTCGCAATATTCCCCTGAAGCTGCGCGGTGATTTCCCCGAAGAGTTAGAAGTGCGCGGCGAAGTATTTATGGACTTGGTCGGTTTCCACCGTCTTAACGAGGAAGCCAAGGCAAACGAGGGTAAGGTGTTTGCTAACCCGCGTAATGCCGCCGCCGGAAGTTTGCGTCAGCTCGACTCTAAGATCACCGCCAAACGCCCACTGATGTTTTACGCCTATTCCATGGGCCAGGTAACCGGCGCCGAATTGGCAGGGGGTCATTTCGAGCAGTTGCATCAGTTGAAAGACTGGGGTTTGCCTCTTTGTCCGGAGACCAAGTTGGTCAATGGCGCCGATGAGGCCATCGCCTATTACCAAGATATTCTTACGCGCCGCGGCGAGTTGAAATATGAAATCGATGGCGTGGTGATCAAGGTTAACGATAAAGACGCCCAAGAGCAGCTGGGCTTTGTTGCCCGCGCGCCGCGTTGGGCCATTGCTTTTAAGTTCCCAGCGCAAGAAGAGATCACCCAGTTGCTGGATGTGGAATTCCAGGTTGGCCGTACCGGAGCTATTACCCCTGTGGCACGCTTGGCACCTGTGTACGTAGGTGGGGTGACGGTGTCCAATGCCACCTTGCACAATGGCGATGAAATTGCCCGTCTCGGGGTGAAAATTGGCGATACCGTTGTGGTGCGCCGCGCCGGTGATGTGATCCCGCAGATCACTCAAGTGGTGCTGGAGCAGCGCCCGGCAGATGCAAAAGACATTCTTTTCCCAAGCGAGTGCCCCGTGTGCCATTCCCATGTCGAGCGAATCGAAGGGGAGGCGGTGGCCCGTTGTAGCGGCGGTCTTGTATGTGCGGCGCAGCGTAAAGAAGCGATTAAACATTTCGCCTCACGCAAGGCCATGGATATAGATGGTCTGGGCGATAAAATTGTCGAGCAGCTGGTTGAGCGCGAGCTTATCCATACTCCGGCTGAGCTATTCCAGTTGCGTCAGGGGCATTTTGAAAGCCTAGAGCGTATGGGGCCTAAGTCGGCTGCTAACCTGGTCAATGCCTTAGAAGCGGCCAAGACCACAACCCTGGCCAAGTTTATCTATTCTCTGGGTATCCGCGAGGTAGGTGAGGCGACGGCGCAAAACCTGGCCAATCATTACCTGAGCCTGGATGCCATTATGCAGGCGAGTATAGAGCAGCTTCAGGAAGTCAGTGATGTGGGTGAGATAGTTGCCAAGCATATTCATAGCTTCTTTAGTGAGGAGTCGAATCAAGGGGGGGTTCAGGCGTTGCTTGATGAAGGCGTAAACTGGCCGGCACTGGAAGTTAAAAATGAAAGTGAGCAGCCACTTACGGGCTTGACCTATGTGCTTACCGGTACTTTGCATACGCTGAACCGCAATGACGCCAAGGCACGCTTGCAGGCCTTAGGTGCCAAGGTGGCGGGCAGTGTGTCGGCAAAAACTCATGCCCTGGTGGCCGGAGAAAAGGCCGGCTCTAAACTCACCAAGGCGCAGGAGCTGGGTATAGAGGTACTTAGTGAAGACGACTTAATAGCCTTGTTTGCCGAGCACGGTGCCTAAGCCATGAGTGATTTTATCGCCTGGCTGGAGTCGGGCTTAGCGCGTTTTGGCCAGTGGCTGTCACCTTATCTGGGTGATATCGCCCTGGTGTTTGTGGTCTGCATTATCGGCCTGTATGCCGGGGATGTGATCAAAAGCGTTAAAAAGCTGGTGGCCGGTAAGCACTTTTTACTGCGCACCTTAGCCTTTGTGCTGGTGAGCGCCTTTGGTTTAGGAGTGTTAACCCTGTGGGTGAGCCCCTTTATGGCCAAGGCCCTGATGTTTTTCGGCAGCACCTATTTGCCGCTAACCGTGTTTGTCGCCTTTATCCTGGTAGGGATTTTAGCGGACAGGAAGTCTCAGCTGTGAAGCTCTATGGTCCTGAATATTGGGATAAGTATGGCGCCTATCGTACCCCGATAGGCTTTACCCTGGCGCTTATCATCTTGCTGCGCCCTTATCTTATCTGGGCCTTTGCCGCTATATCGCGACGCCCTGAGCTTGATTTGGTGGCCCTGGTGTATCGGCAAAAGCAGGATTTTTTTGTCGCCTTGGCCATAGCTGCTATCGCCATTGTGCCAGCCACTGTGTACTCCCTGCGTCGTCCCGGCAGCAGTTTGAGGTTAAAATCCCTGTGGCGGCATATGCGCTGGCCCTTAGTGCTCTGTGCTATGCTGGATTTGGCCTGGCTTATTTTACAGGCCTCACAACAGTACTATAAATTTTCCTTGTATATTGCCGTGCAAGCGGTGGCGGTGGCCTGGATCCTGCTGTATTTAATGCGCAGCCGCTATTTACGGGTGTTTTTTGCCGATTGGCCGGATGAGCTGGAGAGCAAGAAAAGCGATGCAAAAGGGAAGGACAACTAGGGTGTTCAGCGCCAGCTCTGTGCGTCCCGTAGATAAAACTCTAGCCAAGTTCACCTTGGTGGCTTTGCCATTTGTGGCTATTTTGCTCTTGTTGGCTGCCCCTTGGCCACTTGTACGCCTGACCTTGATGCTGGCCTATTCTGTTGCGCTGGCATCCTGCCTGTATCGCCTGACACCCTGGTTTATCGCCCGCAACCCTCTAAGCCGTTTTGTGCAACGCGAGCAGGGGCACTTAAAGGTTTGTTCACTGGCGGGCTTTTTTGACTTCCATGGTCCTTGGCATTATCTGCCCATAGAGAGGATTTCGTCGGTACATGTGTGGCCGCACGGCATTGAGATTAAAGCCGAGGAGAGGGAATATCGCCTTAGTGTTGTTGGCTCCGCAGATAGCCTGCACGCCTATATGAGCTCGGTGCTTGCCGATGCCCTTGGCGCTGGTGTCAGTTTTAACATGGAACCTGGGTCTAAGTATTAAGCCCGTTTAGGCACTAAGAGCTAGACCTAGGGCGCGCAGGTGTGTCAAAGTTGCCTTGCCGACTAGCCAAATATTGGAGTAACTATGCTGAACTGGCAAAATATTCTTATGATGAGCGCCAAGGGCAATCCTGAGCCCCCTTATCGCGTGGAAAAAACCGAGCAGCAGTGGCGTGAACAGTTAAGCGAAGAGGCCTTTTACGTGACCCGTAAAAAAGGCACTGAACGCCCTTTTAGCAGTGATTCATGCACCTTGTTTGAGCCTGGACGCTATCACTGTGTGTGTTGCGATAACCTTTTGTTTGATGCGGCCGAGAAGTTCGACAGCGGCAGCGGCTGGCCTTCGTTTACGCAACCAGCAACACCTAATGCTATTGCCTATATTGCCGATGTGAGCCACGGAATGAGCAGAGTAGAAACCCTATGCAATGTGTGCGACGCGCATTTAGGGCATGTCTTTCCCGATGGTCCGCCGCCATCGCATCTGCGCTATTGTATTAATGCCGTTGCCTTAATTAAAGGTTAAGGGCGAAGATAAGCCAAGGGCCCTGTTGGGCCCTTGGTGTTATTTCTGTGTTGCTATCCAGGCATCGACATCCTGCTCGACGATAGTCATGGGGCGGGCGCCAGAGAGTAAGATAACATCATGAAAGGCCTTGATATTAAACTTGTCACCAAGCGCCTGCTGTGCGCGCTCGCGAAGTTCAACCAGTTTTAACATACCCAGTTTATAACCCAGGGCTTGGCCCGGCCAGGCGATATAGCGGTCAATGGCGGGCACCACATCACTCATGGGGCTGCCGGTGGCCGCAGCAAAGTAATCTATGGCTTGCTGACGGGACCATTTCTTGTAATGCAAACCTGTATCTACCACCAAGCGCGCGGCGCGATAAACTTCCGCCTGCAAACGACCAAGATCGCCAAAAGGGTCGTTCTCATACATACCTATTTCATAGGCAACCAGCTCGGAATACAGAGCCCAGCCTTCAACATAGGCATTGAAAGATGCATTTTGGCGCATTAGGCCTATGTCTTGCTGCAACATGTTCAGAGCGATTTGGAAGTGATGCCCAGGCACGGCTTCATGATAGGTCAGGGTCTTCATGCCAAAGCTGGGTACCGCAGCCATATCTTTAAGATTGATATAGAAGACTCCGGGGCGTGAGCCATCAAGCGACGGACCATTGTAGTAACCACCGGCCGATCCCGCTTCCACAGCCACGGGAATACGACGCACCTCGACCTTTTGCGGCGGCAGGGTTGAGAAGTAGTCCGGTGCTTTTTGATTTATGGTAACTATTTCTTCGCGCAGGAAGGCCAATAGCTCGGCGCGACCTGCATCACTGTCTTCATACAAGAAGCGCGGCTCGGCGTTAAGCTGCTGCATGCGCTCGTTGACGCTGCCTTCGCTATAGCCATTTGCCTTTAAAATCTCGTCCATACGCTCGCTAATGCGTTTAACTTCATCCAAGCCCAGCTGGTGGATTTGTTCGGCACTGAGGTCGGAGTCGCCCAAATAAGTGATTTCATGTTGGTAGAAGGCCTCACCATTGGGTTGAGCCCAGATACCTACCTGCTCAGGTGCTTGCTCTTGTAGGCGCTGCATGTCTTTGTAGATGCTTGCAAAAGCGGGGTAAATCTTGCTGCGAACTATTTCCTCGGCTTGTTGCACATACTCAGTAACTTGCTGCTTGCTTAGACCTTCAAGCTGATCCAACTTGGTTTTCATTGAACTGACCAGGGAATGTTTGCCTGGCGCTTCTGAGGTGAAGTTTTCCAAATAACCCAAGGTATTGGGGAATAAAGCCTTAGGTAAAATGACGCCTAGCTTGGCATCGGCATTGACCTTTTCCTGCACTTGTTTGACTACGTCATTAAAGGCATTAAGGCGGGCAAGATAGTCTTTGGCGTCTTGCTCTGAGTTTATCTCATGCTGGTCTTTTAACAGATTTGGCAGGTCGATTAAGGGCCCGGAAAGCTGATTAACCACATAGGGGAGATGACCGCCCCAGGTGTCGATATAGCCGGCGGCAAAATCGACATCGCCAGCATAGTAGTTGGCGATCACCTGATTGACCTTAAGATGTAAGGCATCTTTTGGGGCCAATGCCGGGTGTTGCAAAGCAGCCAACTGCTCGGCGGCATGGCGCATATCTTGTTGCAAGCGTTGCATACCGGCCACCGAATAATCCGGTAACTTGCTGGCGTAAGGACCATATTGCTCGCTCGGCAATTTTAAGGATGTCGCCAGTGCGCTTTGATGATCGATAAAGCTTTGGGTATAGGCATCTACCGCCTTGGCGATTTGCTGTGAGCTTGGCGCAGCAGGAGCCGCCTGTGTTTGATTTTCTTGTTGTGGGGTAGGGGCATCTTGGCAACCGGCCAAAGCCAGTGATACACCAAGAGCCAGGGCTGTTAGTTTATTCATTTTGAGCTCGTTTGTTATTGATTTATGGCATCAATATACAGGCTTTGATACACATTGCTAGTCGCGAGCGCCGGCCGTCAGCGCTTAGGGTGAAGGGGGTTATTGCACTACTGGGTGGGCGTGAAGATATTTCTGCTTAATTTTTTCGTAGCGGCTGCTTAGCTCATCATCGAGTTTGCTGTTATCAAGCAGGGCACAGCATTTATCGGCCAGCAGTTGGTTAAAGCTAGTGCCCTGGCGAATGCTGCCTTCGTACAGGCATTGCAGCAGGTTTAAGGCGATACTGCGGTTTTTCGGCATCACCCGAAAAGCTTGGCTAAAGGCCTCAAGTGCCAGCAGGTAGTTGCCCTGTTTAAACTTCTCTACCGCGTGATTATTCAGTTCTCGCGGTCCCATGGTGAGGTCACGACGTTCGTTTTGCTGCTGTATAGCGGTTTTTAATTGCAGCGCTGAGCGTCGCTCTGGGTAGCGCTCACAGTGGTCGATAATCTTGTTATACAGGGTTTGTGCCTGGGCATGAAAGCCGAGTTCATGGTAGGCCTTGGCCTGATCTAAGGCGCCGTCGATGGAGCGAATAGGGCTTTCATCCATGGCCAGCTGCTCTAGCAGCATTTTCGCCTTGTGATGCTCATCCTTAAGGTAGTAAAGCCGAGCATTAAGTACATCTACTTGTATCTGTTGCAGGGCATCGGGAAATTGCTTTTTAAGATCATTGAGGTACTTGGTGGTTTGGCGTGTAACCCGGGCTATATGTTCGCTCTGATCTGTGGTGAGTGCATAGTCGATACCGGCTCGAGCGGCGTTAAGATAGACATCCGGGCTGTCATGGATCGAGTGCGGCGCAAACTTGGCGATATCGCGACAGGTTTGATAATTTTGTTCGTAATCATGGTTGATTTGCGCTACTTGGGACAGGCTGGCCTGACGCGCCAAGTTTCTAGGCGCCATGGTGGTCGCGGCACTTAGGTAGTTTTGTGCCTGTTCATACTGGTTCAGCTTAATTTCCAACTGGCTAAGCAGGTCGTAGGCAACCAAGCGGGTTTCATCGCGTTCCAGCATGGTTTTTAACATGCGGTGAGCGAGGTTATGTTCGTCATTGCCAATTAGTGCCTCGACCATGCCGATGCGCGCCCAGGTAAACTTTTGAATATCCAGTACGGATTTAAAAAAGCTTTTGGCTTGTTCGAACTGCTTTTGCAGCAGTAATACCTCACCCTTGAGGCGCAGTAACACAGCTGCATAACCCTGGTTGGCGACCAGTTTAGTATCAATTACTTTAAGTGCCTTGGAGTAGTTTTCGTCGTCAATAAGCTGATAAACGTCTTTAAGGGCCTGTTTGCGTTTAACGATACGTTCGATGCGGCTTTGCAGCTCCAGGGTGTTAAAGGGTTTCACTAAAAAGTCGTCGGGATGCAGCTCCAATACACTATGTACTAGGGCTCCTGAAGTTTCCGCAGAAATAAAGATAAAACCGGTAGCGCCTTTAATCAGCTTTTTGACCTTGAGTTCTTCATAGAGCTGGTAGCCATCCTGATACTTGCTGAGATTGAAAGCGCAAATGAGCAAATCGAAGCGCTGCTCTTTGCATAACTCTTTGGCAATAACCGCATTTTCAGCAAAACGCAGGGAGCGATAGCCGAGCCGCTCCAGAGACTGCTTCATATAGCTCAGAGCCAGAGGCTGTTCTTCAATGATGAGAATATGGGCTGAACTGGTTACTTGCTGAGACATGCCATGAGTAGTTCAAGATACTTTATATTGACTATATAAACTAGACTCGCGACTGACAAGTAAATCGGGAATAAAGCCTTAAATTGCATTGGTGACAAGCCGTTGCTTAGTCAGTATCTAGGATTTCAGTATGGATTTTGGTGGTGTTATGGCGTGTAAAAGCCATGCTAATGGGAATAGCGCGATGTGAGTCATCGATTTAAGATACAAAGGAACCAAAGAATGGTGGGTTGTACTGGATTTAACCAATAAACCTCGCCTTGCTAAGGGGAATAGCGCGATGCAGAGCATCGTATCTTCCTGAACTCCATCTAGATGATGGTGGGTTGTACTGGACTTGAACCAGTGACCCTCGCCTTGTAAGGGCGATGCTCTCCCAACTGAGCTAACAACCCGCAGTAGGATTACGTTTTAGTAGATGGTGGGTTGTACTGGGTTTAACCAATAAACCTAGCGTTGCTAAGGATAGTAGTGCGATGCAGAGCATCGTATTCTCCTTAACTCCATCTAGAAGATGGTGGGTTGTACTGGACTTGAACCAGTGACCCTCGCCTTGTAAGGGCGATGCTCTCCCAACTGAGCTAACAACCCAAAACGTAATTTTTTGCGATTTCTATATGGTGGGTTGTACTGGAATTAACCAATAAACCTCGCCTTGCTAAGGATAATAGTGCGATGCAGAGCATCGTATTCTCCTTAACTCCATCTAGAAGATGATGGGTAGTACTGGATTTAACCAATAAACCTCGCCTTGCTAAGGATAATAGTGCGATGCAGAGCATCGTATTCTCCTTAACTCCATCAGTAGATGGTGGGTTGTACTGGATTTAACCAATAAACCTCTCCTTGCTAAGGATAATAGTGCGATGCAGAGCATCGTATTCTCCTTAACTCCATCAGTAGATGGTGGGTTGTACTGGACTTGAACCAGTGACCCTCGCCTTGTAAGGGCGATGCTCTCCCAACTGAGCTAACAACCCATATAGAAATATCAGATGTGTCACTTTAAAATGATGGTGGGTAGTACTGGATTAAACCAATAAACCTCGCCTTGCTAAGGGTAATAGTGCGATGCAGAGCATCGTATTCTCCTTAACTCCATCTAGAAGATGGTGGGTTGTACTGGACTTGAACCAGTGACCCTCGCCTTGTAAGGGCGATGCTCTCCCAACTGAGCTAACAACCCGGGTCTTTTTAAATTCTATATGGTGGGTTGTACTGGACTTAAGCCAATAAACCTCGCTTTGCTAAGGATAATAGTGCGATGCAGAGCATCGTATTCTCCTTAACGCCATCAAAATGATGGTGGGTTGTACTGGACTTAAGCCAATAAACCTCGCTTTGCTAAGGATAATAGTGCGATGCAGAGCATCGTATTCTCCTTAATGCCATCAAAATGATGGTGGGTTGTACTGGACTTGAACCAGTGACCCTCGCCTTGTAAGGGCGATGCTCTCCCAACTGAGCTAACAACCCATATAGAATTTTCAGATGTGTCACTTTAGAGTGGTGGGTTGTACTGGACTTGAACCAGTGACCCTCGCCTTGTAAGGGCGATGCTCTCCCAACTGAGCTAACAACCCACATCTGGTAACAACATTGCTTGCTAAACGAATTAGCCGCGTTGTTGTGGGGCGCTATTATAGATAGAGAGAAAAGACTGTCAACACTTGAATGATACATTTTGTTTTAGGTGAGGTATTTATAGCCAATGCGTGGGCTATTTAATCAATTTTACATATATCAAAGAGGTTATTAGTGCGTTGTTGAACATTAGTTGTGCGCCTAGGGCCTAGCATTCGACTCTGCATCTAACGACAATGCTCATATTCTGTATACACAAGATGGAAAATTATCTATGAACTATAGTGCGTTTATTTCTCACGGTGGTGGGCCGCTCCCTCTTTTGGGTCATGAAGGGCATAAAGAGATGGTTGAAATCTTAGAAGAGTTTGCGTCCTTAATTCCCAAACCTGATGCAATTGTGGTGATCAGTGCCCATTGGGATACGACGGAGATTAAAGTGAACACCCAGGCTCAGCCACACTTATTGTATGACTATTATGGATTCCCAGAACCGGCCTACAATATTAAATATCCTGTTTCGGGCGCTCCTCAGTTGGCAAAAGAGTTGCTGTCAGGTTTGCAAGGGCTAGGTGTGCCAGTAATAGAGGAAACCGAGCGAGGTCTAGATCATGGTGTTTTTGTGCCCTTGGCAATAATGTCCCCAGAGGCAGATATTCCTTGTGTGCAAATTTCACTTCAGTGCGATTATAGCCCCGAGCTTCATCTACAAATTGGTGAGCATATAGCAAAGACTATTGCATCATTAGATAATGTCCTTCTTTTAGGCTCCGGATTTTCCTTTCATAATATGGCCGCATTTCGATTGGCCGATAATAAGGAAGCCATTAAGAACAACCTTGAGTTCGAGAGTTGGCTGGAGCAGGTTTTAAATACGCCATTATCTAAGCAGGAGAGGGTGCAGCACCTAATAAACTGGCAAAGTGCTCCTGGAGCGCGATATTGTCATCCTACTGAGGAGCATTTAATGCCTTTGCATGTGGCTTATGGTGCTGCTCAGTCTACGCCTATCGCTTTTAAACAAGTTTCTGTGCTGCATAAGAAGGCAACGTTTGCGCTCTGGACTATGGCCTAAATAGGGTCTTTTGTTCAATAAAAAACCACAAATACCAGTGTCTTGCACAAGCTTTATGCGTATTGTTTAAAATTGCCGCGGTCGATAAAAAGTTACCTAAAAAATGTTGACTTTGTTTTGGTGGCTGCATAGAATGCGCCCCGCACTAAGCGAGATGACGACGTTAAGTCGGTTGTTTTTGCACTCAGGTTTGGGGCTATAGCTCAGCTGGGAGAGCGCTTGCATGGCATGCAAGAGGTCGGCGGTTCGATCCCGCCTAGCTCCACCAAGATCTGCAGTGTATACGCTGCCCACCTGTTGGGCTGGACTTCGAATGTCTAGGTGTTTAACTCGTATGGTAAGAGTCTAAATAACCAGTCCTAGTGACAAAAAGCATGTGTTTTTGTAATTAGGTTGCTTGGCCTCGCTGGCTCGGCTGCCGCGCTTACAAAAATTCGTCGAAGCAGTGCTTCGATATGCAAATTTTTGTCCCCTTCGTCTAGAGGCCTAGGACACCGCCCTTTCACGGCGGTAACAGGGGTTCGAATCCCCTAGGGGACGCCACTTTACTCGTATGGTAAGAGTCTAAATAACCAGTCCTAGTGACAAAAAGCATGTGTTTTTGTAATTAGGTTGCTTGGCCTCGCTGGCTCGGCTGCCGCACTTACAAAAATTCGTCGAAGCAGTGCTTCGATATGCAAATTTTTGTCCCCTTCGTCTAGAGGCCTAGGACACCGCCCTTTCACGGCGGTAACAGGGGTTCGAATCCCCTAGGGGACGCCACTTTACTCGCATGGTAAGAGTCTAAATAACCAGTCCTAGTGACAAAAAGCATGTGTTTTTGTAATTAGGTTGCTTAGCCTCGCTGGCTCGGCTGCCGCGCTTATAAAAATTAATCGAAGCAGTGCTTCGATATGCAAGTTTTTGTCCCCTTCGTCTAGAGGCCTAGGACACCGCCCTTTCACGGCGGTAACAGGGGTTCGAATCCCCTAGGGGACGCCACTTTACTCGTATGGTAAGAGTCTAAATAACCAGTCCTAGTGACAAAAATCATCGAAGCAGTGCTTCGATATGCAAATTTTTGTCCCCTTCGTCTAGAGGCCTAGGACACCGCCCTTTCACGGCGGTAACAGGGGTTCGAATCCCCTAGGGGACGCCAATTTACTCGTATGGTAAGAGTCTAAATAACCAGTCCTAGTGACAAAAAGCATGTGTTTTTGTAATTAGGTTGCTTAGCCTCGCAGGCTTTGCTGACGCGCTTACAAAAATTCATCGAAGCAGTGCTTCGATACGCGAATTTTTGTCCCCTTCGTCTAGAGGCCTAGGACACCGCCCTTTCACGGCGGTAACAGGGGTTCGAATCCCCTAGGGGACGCCACTTTACTGATTTTCAGTATCAGGTTTTGGGGCTATAGCTCAGCTGGGAGAGCGCTTGCATGGCATGCAAGAGGTCGGCGGTTCGATCCCGCCTAGCTCCACCAAATCCTTTGCTCGATAACTCGTATGGTAAGAGTCTAAATAACCAGTCCTAGTGACAAAAGTGAATGTTTTTGTAATTAGGTTGCTTGGCCTCACTGGCTCGGCTGCCGCGGTTACAAAAATTCATCGAAGCAGCGCTTCGATACGCAAATTTTGTCCCCTTCGTCTAGAGGCCTAGGACACCGCCCTTTCACGGCGGTAACAGGGGTTCGAATCCCCTAGGGGACGCCACTTTCTTCTTTGTTATATCTAGTTATTTCCACCTTTCAAAACAACATTTTTATCTCCTTCTCTTTATCAGAAAAACGACAAATTCTTTTGCCGGTTCAGTAACTTTCAGTTAACTTATTGAGCACTATTGCATGTCGATTTCATACCAACACAGTTAGCACTATATTTAGCCCGCTAGAATGATTAGCTATTTAAGTGAATTGGTATCATACCATTTGTGCATGTATAAAGACTTGAAGGAGCTATTGTGTTGGCTAGGTTACTTCAAGCTGTTATCTTGCTTTTTGGTGTGGGCTTAAGCTGCCCGAGCCAGGCCACGCTGACCCTTGCATACTCCCTTAAAAACAGTGAGTTTGCTTCCTTTTTGACAGAGTCAGCCGCGACTCAGGGCCTAGCAATAGATGCTCAATGGGTCGACCAAAAACTGTTAAAAGTTAGATTGATTCAAAGTGCTGAAAGCGGGGCGCGTGCCGATGCCATTTTAGTTCCTGCAGATCATTTAGGGATGGATGAATTCGTAAATTTCAGCGAAATTCCACAATCCATGCTCAGCCCTGAGCAGTCTCCTTTATTTGCCGCCAGCGGCCGCATGCAAGGGCGCCAACTAGGTATTCCCATTGTTGCTGGTAACCACCTGGTGCTTTATTACAACAAGGGGTTAATAATAGAGCCGGCAACCAGCTGGCAGCAATTAATTCAATATTATCAGCAGCATGGTAAGGCTCCCATAGGTTGGAGCTTTATGGAGATGTTTTGGTTTGTGCCCTTTGTTACCGCCTTTGGAGAGCCTCCGCTCGTTACTGATCAACCTAATCTAAATACCAAGGCCATGCATCAAGCCCTGGAGTATGTTTGGAGTTTGGCCGAGCAGGGGGTGGTTGATCCCAAGTGTGACTACAGCTGCAGTGAGCAGCGTTTTATGAGTGCCAAGTTGCCCTACACTATTAACGGTATTTGGGCCTATGATAATTATCGGCACGGTCTCGGGGATCAGTTGGGTGTTGCAGCCTTACCAAGGCTGGCAGGAAATACCATGAAGCCATATTCAACCGCCTTTGTGCTGGCGTTCCCCGAACAGTCTTTGCACGGTGAGAAACGTGCGCAGTTAGAGCAATTAGCGGCGCTTTTACAGCACCCAGGTGTACAAACTCAGCTCTGGCAGCGTTATGTAGGGATCCCAGTCCATAAGCAGGTTCAGAAAAATATATTGGCTCACGCCGATGCCGACAGCCAAGTGTTCTTTGAAACCTTAGCGCAAAGTGAGCCGATGCCGAATTCCCCCAATATGATGATACTTTGGGAAGTGATGTTAAAAGGTTACACCCGCTTTGGTGCCAAAGCCATGAATGCCCAGCAGGCTGGCGAGTTTATGCAGCATCTTGCTGAGCGATCCATAGCACCAAGGAAGGAATAAATGCGTACAGCCAAATTTAGTCACGCCTTGTTTGTCAGCATAGTCTGGATCAGCCTGGTTCCCATGTTGTTGGTAGTGCTTTTTTTGGTTATCAGTTCTATCAAAACTCCTTGGCTCAAGCGCAGCAAACTCTAAATTGGCGCGCCAATAATGACGCTCTGGCATTGCGTCAGCAATTGTTTAAAACCGCCATAGATAATGAGCGCCTGGCTAACTCCAAAGCCATTGCTGAATTACCCATTCGTATTCTTTATTCGCAGTTTGCGCTAACGCAACTGCAGGAATATGTGACCCAAAATAGCAATATCCATGCGGCCATGGTGATCGACAAGGCGGGCTTTACCGTTGAAGGATTTCCCCTAAAGGCGCTGAATATGGATATTGCAACCACGGCGCCCTTAGTGCAGCAGAGTATGATGCAATCCGGCTCTAGTTATTTTGTTATTGAATATGACGACCTTAACGACAGCCAAGCACAACCCCTGGCTTATTTGGCAATTGCCACCCCACTTAACTTAGAGCGCGGATCTCTGAGCACACCTTATCAAACCACGGGAATTTTGCTCACCTTGCAGCCAATATCATCCTTGCTTGGCTCTTTGGCACAAATAGAGCAGGTTGAGCAACTGGAACAAAATAATACTTATCGCATGATGCTGGCGCATAATGAGTTGGCTGAATTGGGTAAACTCAGCTCCAGGGCACAGCTCACGGCGCAAAGTGATATTGTTGCCGTATTGCATAAGGGTAAAAGCAGCCCATTGAGCTTGTTGCTTAGCGAGCCTCACGAGCTGCATTTAAGCGCTCTGCGACGTAGTTTGGCATTTGTCGCCATCCTGATATTGAGCCTGAGTATTTTGGCACTGCTGTTGGCGCGCTGGCTAGTACGCAGGTTTAATCAACCGCTTACGGATATTGCCTTGCTGAGTCAAGATTATGCCCAAGGCCAGTATGAATCTCAGGTGCACCCTTTTCGCTATCATGAATTTGAAAATATCAGCACCAATTTGCAAAGCATGGCAAAAACAATAGAAGCGCAAATTGCCTCGTTAAAAGAAAAAAAACTTCGAGCCCAGGCGTCTGAGCGGGCCAAAAGCTTATTTTTGGCCAATATGAGCCATGAACTTCGTACCCCGTTAAATGGCATTTTTGGCTTTGTGCAGTTGTTGCAAAGCACTCAATTGGAGTCACAACAGGCTCAGTATACGCAGCAAATTCAGCTCTCTACCAAGATGTTGCTCACTGTCATAAACGACATTCTCGACTTTTCAAAAATTGAAGCAAATAAGGTGGCGATTGAGAGCCGTCCTTGCGAACTAGTGCAGCTGGTCAAAGATGCTAATGCGTTCTTTGCACCCAGCTGCGCACAGAAGGGGATCTCCTGCACCTTAGTGCTGCCAGAGCAAGGCCAAGTGTATGCCTTGTGTGATGAAATGCGATTGCGCCAAGTGCTTAGCAACCTGGTTTCTAATGCCGTAAAGTTTACCTCTCAAGGGGGAATCGAAATCGGTTTGCGGGTAAGCGAAACCCAGTCAAATTATCAATGTGGTTTTTATGTGAAAGACACAGGGGTTGGCATAGCAAAAGAGCAAAGGGCACAATTATTTCAGCCTTTTGTTCAAGCTCAGGCCAGCACCACCCGTGAGTTTGGCGGTACTGGGCTTGGGCTCAGTATTTGCAAGCGGTTACTCGAACTGATGGGGGGCACAATTAGTCTCACCAGTGAGCTAGGGGTGGGCAGTACCTTTAGTATCAGTCTTGAGGTGGAGCGAACTGCACCCATAACAAAAGTAGATCCTGATAAGACCAGCCCCGCACAGCAGCGGTTTGATGGTTTTCGGGCTTTGGTGGCTGAAGATAACCCCATAAATCAGCGTGTTATTAGCATGTTTTTGGAGAAGCTTGGTGTAACTGTACACTTAGTGGAGAACGGTGAGCAGGCCATTGCTGCCGAAGCGGAGCAGGATTTTGATTTGATTTTAATGGATATTCAAATGCCTGTGATGGATGGACTTAGCGCCAGTCGTGCTATTTGTGCGCAAAACCCGCATCATGCGCCCATCATCGCGGTCAGCGCCAATGCCATGAGTCAGGATATAGATAAGGCTTTGGCTGCAGGGATGCAAGATCACCTGGCCAAGCCCATTGAGTATCAGGCCTTGCTCGCCTTATTGCATAAATGGCTGGCAAGTAAGGCGGCACAACCTAGGGTCTGTTTATTTTTGCGGTTTACTTTATGTTCAATCTAAACGCATTCTGATGAATATAATCACTGATTTATGTGGTCAAATTCATCCATGAAGCTTGGTTACATCGCGCATCCATGCGCTCACCTCGCTAAGCTGCGAAGCATTGCTTCGGACTTGCTCGCCTATGTTCATAGCGAGCAACACAGAGCAGGATGCGTTTAGGTGAACCCGTAGGGCAGCGTTTGTAGCGCATTTCTACTGTGTTGTTACATGTTTATGTAGAATAACTACACCACACATGTGCCGCCTTGTACAAATACACTACAAACTGCTGCAGAAACAAACAACAAAGGTCAACAGACCCTAGTTAACCGCCGATTTTTAGCTTAAAAGATGTTGTTATCTTTTTTCTGAATTAGCTCGATAGCATAGCCATCTGCGTCTTTCACAAAAGCGATTTCCGTGGTGGTGCCTTTTACCGGACCCGGCTCACGGCTAATAATTCCACCTGCGGCGCGAATATCGTCGCTCGCCTTGTAGATATCATCATACTCGATGGCGATATGGCCATAAGCTGTGCCCAGCTCATAGCTATCCTGATCCCAGTTATAAGTCAGCTCAAGCACGGTATGATCTTGCTCTTCACCGTAACCTATGAAGGCCAGGGTATAACGATATTCTTCATTATCTGCTCAGCGCAGTTCTGTCATACCTAAAACTTGCGTGCAAAACTCAATTGAACGTTCTAAATTGCTCACGCGTAACATGGTGTGTAATAAGCGCATTATTCCACCTCAGTTTTGTCTTTAAATTCACATAAATCTTCAATAATACAGCTGCCACAGCGCGGTTTACGCGCGATGCAGGTGTAGCGGCCATGGAGAATAAGCCAGTGATGCACATCGACCTTAAACTCTTTGGGCACCACTTTTTCCAGCTTTTGCTCAACCGCAACTACGTCTTTACCCATGGCAAACTTGGTACGGTTGGAAACGCGAAAGATATGGGTGTCCACCGCTATGGTCGGCCAGCCGAAAGCTGTGTTTAGGACCACATTCGCGGTTTTACGGCCAACGCCGGGGAGGGCTTCTAAGGCCTCGCGATTTTCCGGTACTTCGCCGCCATGTTGCTCCACTAGAATTTGGCACATCTTGTAGACATTATTGGCTTTGGAGTTAAACAGGCCGATAGTTTTAATGGCTTCACGCAGCTCTTCGAGGCCTAAATCAAGAATGGCTTGAGGCGTATTGGCACGCGGAAAAAGTTTGCGGGTGGCCTTGTTAACGCCCACATCCGTAGCCTGAGCAGACAAGGTAACGGCAACCAGCAGCTCAAACGGCGAGCTGTATTCAAGCTCGGTTTCTGGGTGCGGATTGGCTTCACGTAAACGCTCTAAAATCATGCGTCGTTTTTCTTTATTCATTTTCTGCCCTTGTTATTCTTATACAGTTTCGCGTGGACGCTAGTCTAAGCTGGTAACCCGAGCGCGAGGCCCTTTTACCGGCTCAGCATCAGGCGTCAGTTGTTTTGCCTTTAACTGGGCGTCAATCAGGTTTTTAGCGGCAATTAATAAGCCTAAACCGATAAAGGCACCGGGCGGCAAAATAGCCAGCAATAATTGATTATCAAAATGAATGATGTCCAGGCGCAGACTTTGAGCCCAGGGGCCCAGTAGCAAGTCGGCACCGTCAAACAAGGTACCTTGGCCAATCAATTCACGCATGGCGCCCAGCACACAAAGAATAAGGGCAAAGCCAAAACCCATCATCAAGCCATCCCAGGCACTGAGCAGGGGGCTATTTTTTGACGCAAATGCCTCGGCGCGACCAATAATGGCGCAGTTGGTCACTATCAAGGGAATGAAAATTCCCAGTGATTGGTACAGGCCAAAGGTAAAGGCATTCATCAGCAATTGAATAATGGTTACAAAGGCGGCAATGATCATCACAAACACGGGAATACGTATGTCTTTAGGCACCCAGTTACGTACCAGGGACACGGTGACATTCGAGCCCACCAAGACCAGCAAGGTGGCAAGGCCAAGACCTAGGGCATTGGTGATGGTGCTGCTCACCGCCAGTAAGGGGCACAAACCTAGCAGCTGAACCAGGGCCGGGTTATTGGCCCAGACACCGTCTTTAAAAAGGGTTTTAAAATCGCTCATTATGACTCTCCCGGGTTGCAGCTGTTGTCTGCCTGAGCCAGGGTGTTGAAATTACGCTGCGCATAAAGCACGGTATTTTTTACTGCACCGACCACGGCGCGCGGGGTTATGGTGGCCCCGGTAAACTGATCAAAGGTGCCGCCGTCTTTTTTCACCGCCCAGCGTTTGTCGTCCTGGCTGCGCACCTGTTGGCTGCTAAAGCTGTTGATCCACTCGCTGCGCTTGGCTTCTATCTTATCGCCAAGGCCGGGCGTTTCGTTGTGCTTAGTAACACGCACGCCCGCTACTGTACCATCGGGGTAGATGGCACTAAGTAGCTCGATATTGCCGCTGTAGCCGTTAGGAGCCGTGCTTTGCATCACCAAGGCCACCACCTCCCCTTGCTTGCGGGCACGGTAGACGGTATAGCTAGGCTGTGGGCCTAGCTCCTGAGCGCTTATCTGAGTGCAATCCAGATACAATTCGTTGTCATAAGCAGACTCGGGAAGTACCTGGTGCAGCAGCCCTTGCAATTGCTTCTTTTCTTGCAGGGCAATTTTGGGTGCGGTGAATTGCTGCACCAGGGTCACAGCACCTGTGGTGAGCAGCGCAAAGGCGGTTAAAATGGCGCCATTTTTGCCCATAGATGAGAGGATCATGATTTTGCTCCATGGCCATAGGTGCGCGGTTGGGTGTAATGGTCAATCAGCGGCACCGCCATATTCATCAATAATACGGCAAACGCCACCGCATCCGGGTAGCCACCGAAACTGCGGATCAGGTAAACGATCACGCCAATGGCAGCGCCATAAATCAGGCGGCCACGATTAGTGGTAGATGCCGAAACCGGATCCGTGGCGATAAAGAAGGCGCCCAGCATGGTGGCGCCACTGAGTAAGTGGAATGCTAAGCCGGGCTGATTGCCTGAATCAAAGATATAACCGATGCTGGCACATAGCGACAGGGCTGCGAGCATGGCCACGGGAATATGCCAATTGATCACCCGCTGTTGCAGTAAAAATAAGCCACCGAGCAGATAGGCCAGGTTCACCCATTGCCAGCCTAGGCCGGCGGTTTCACCAAACACCGGCTTTGCCATGCTCTCGGCCACAGTCAGGCCATGGCTTATATCGGTGCGCAGAGTATCCAAGGGCGTGGCCATGGTAATGCCATCAACATTGGAGCGCAGCTGCTCCAAACTGTATCCAGATTGGCTATAGTTGCTGAAAATCATGCTTAGCTCATCAAGCAAACCGACCTGATGATGCATTAATTCCGCTGGCGGTAACCAAGAGGTCATTTGCACCGGGAAAGACACCAGCAGCAAGACATAGCCCGCCATAGCCGGGTTAAAGAGGTTGCCACCCAAGCCACCATAAAGCTGCTTAACAAAAACGATGGCGAAGAAAGTGCCGATCACTATCACCCACCAGGGTGCCAAGGGTGGAATACTTATCGCCAATAACAATCCTGTCAGCCAGGCGCTGCCGTCTTGCAAGGTGTGCCAAACTTGGCGGCCACGAATAAAGAGAATGGCGGCTTCAAACAGGGTGACACACACCAGGGCCAATGCCAGCTGGACTAACACTCCAGTGCCGAAAAAATAGCACTGTGCCAATATTCCGGCACTGCTGCCAGGGCCACCAACATCATCACACTCGTGAGCGATTTATGGCTGTGCTTAAAAGGTGAACTCATCATAGTGAGATTCATGATGGATCCTCTTGTTCTGGTTTATTTTCTGCGTCGCGCGCCGCTTTTTTCGCTTTGGCACGAGCTATGGCTGCGGCCACTGCGGCTTTCTTTTTATCTTCTGGAGACTGTTCAGCTTCTGGCGTCTTGGAGTTTTCGCTAGCGTCGTCCTGAGCTTCATCGCTTTGCGCTGCCTTGGCCTCTTTTTTCGCCTTGGCACGAGCTATTGCTGCCGCAACCGCTGCTTTTTTCTTGTCTTCAGGCGATTGCGTCTCTGATGATTGAGTATCAGTGCCTGTATTATTCTCTTCGCAAGGCTCGGTCGATGACTCGCTTGATGGCTTCACTGTTGCCTCAGCTTGCGCCGCCTTTTTCGCTTTGGCACGAGCTATGGCAGCAGCGACGGCGGCTTTCTTTTTATCTTCCTCGGACTGTTCTGTTGCAGGAGTGTCTGTATTGCCGCTTGTTTGCGTTTGGGCCTTATCGGCTTCTGCAGCCTGAGCTGCTTTTTTCGCTTTGGCGCGAGCTATGGCAGCGGCTACCGCGGCTTTTTTATCGTCCTGCGCCGGTGCGTCAGCATCTTCGGCTTGCGCCGCTTTTTTCGCTTTGGCGCGGGCTATGGCAGCGGCTACCGCGGCTTTTTTATCGTCTTGGGCTGGCGCTTCAGTTTCTTCAGCCTGAGCCGTTTTTTTCGCTTTAGCGCGAGCTATGGCTGCAGCAACTGCGGCTTTCTTATCGTCTTTTGCTACCGGCTCGGCGGTGTCTGCCTGTTGCTTTTGCTCTTTATACAAGCGGGCCTGCTCTTTTCGGGCGGCGCGCTCCTGCGCTACTTCGCTGTTATCCGGTTCAAGTTGTTCGCCTGCTTTTTTCGCTTTAGCACGGGCAATGGCGGCGGCGACCTTGTCTTTGTCAGCGCCTTTATCGGCTTGCTTGCTTTTAACCCGAGCTAGGGCTTCGGCCACCTTTTCTTTGCTTTGCGCGTCTTGCTCTTTGCTGCGACTAGGACGCTTATGGCGATTGCGACGTTCTTCTTGTTCGCGTTCTAAGCGCTCCTTGCGGGCTTCAAAGCGCTCCTTGGCACGGTCCGATTTAATTTGTTCAATCTGCTGTTCGCGAATTTCCGCTTTGGCCACGCGATAATACTGCACCAGTGGGATTTCGCTGGGGCAGACATAGGCGCAGGCACCGCATTCGATACAGTCGAATAGCTTGTGCTCTTCGAGCTTTTTGTATTCCTTGGTCTTGGCGAACCATTGCAACTGTTGCGGCAACAAAGAAGCCGGGCAGGCATCGGCGCAGGCGCTACAGCGAATGCAGGCACGCTCTTCACCTGGGAATGGCATCTCGGCTTCACTTGGCGCCAGGATACAGTTGGTGGTTTTCACTACGGGAATACGTACCGTGGGCAGGGTAAACCCCATCATGGGGCCGCCCATAATCACCCTTTGCATCGGCTCCGGGTTAAAGTCTTGCTGTGCCAACAGGTGTTTGACCTCGGTTCCCAGCAAGGCCCACACATTGCGCTGCTCGGCCAGGGTGTCACCGGTAACCGTGACCACACGTTCAATCAGTGGCTTACCCAGCTCAACCGCCTGTTGCACTGCGTACATGGTACCTATGTTTTGCACCAACACGCCAATGTCGGCGGGAATGCCGCCGGCGGGCACTTCTTTTGACGTTAGAATTTGGATCAGCTGTTTTTCCCCGCCGGACGGATACTTGGTGGGGATGGCGCGCACCTGCATATCGTCAATGCTGGCACAGGCTTGCTCCATGGCCGCTATTGCCTTGGGCTTATCGTCTTCGATAGCTATCAGGGTGATCTTGGGCTGTAACAGGTGGCGCAGTACTTCAATACCGCGCACGATTTCGTCGCTGTGCGCCTGCATCAGCACATCATCGGCACTGATATAGGGTTCGCACTCGGCGCCGTTGATGATCAGCACTTCTATTTGCTGCTTGGTCGAAGCCTTAATATAGGTTGGGAAACCGGCGCCACCCATGCCGGAAATACCGGCAAAATGCAGTATATCGATTAAACGCTCGGCAGTCAGCTCGCGGTAATTAGGGTGGGGCACCAGCTCGCACCAACGGTCTTCGCCATCGGGCTCAATAATAATGCTGAGCTCCGGCAATGCCGACGGGTGTGCCGAGGGCATAGGAGTAATATCGACGATGCGCCCAGAGGTTGGTGCATGCACGGGCACCGACCAGTTGGCGTGAGGCTTGGTTAATGCCTGGCCTTTAAGCACCTGCTCATGGACATTCACCAACAGGTGTCCTTGCGCTCCTATATGCTGTTTTACCGGTAACACCAGGCGCGGCGGCAGTGGCGGAATGCGGATAGGCAACGAATTTGACTGGCTTTTATTTAGTGCCGGGTGTATGCCACCTGGGCTTGGCCATAGTTGTCCGCGACTAATACGAGCTAATAAAGAGTCCAACACTGCACCTCTTAATCAATTTGTGTCACGGGGATGGCTTGCAACTGCCATTTCCACGTCTGTTTGGTTTGCGCTACCGGCACCATGTCGATGCAATCCACCGGGCAGGGGTCGACACATAGGTCACAGCCGGTGCATTCGTCGATCAAAATTGTGTGCATCTGTCGTGTGGCGCCAACTATGGCGTCCACTGGGCAAGCCTGAATACATTTGGTGCAGCCGATGCACTCGTCTTCGCGAATGTAGGCTACTTTTTTCTCCGGCTCGGCCTGTTCGCCACCTGCGAGCGGGGTAGCTTCAACGCCCATAAGGTCGGCTAATTTTTTAACCGTGGCTTCACCACCGGGCGGGCACTTGTTGACATCATCGCCATTGGCTATGGCTTCGGCATAGGGACGACAGCCTGGATAACCGCACTGACCACACTGGGTCTGTGGCAAAATGGCATCAATTTGTTCGACTATGGGGTCGCTTTCAACGCGAAAACGCACCGCGGCAAAACCTAGGATGACGCCGAAGATTAACGCTAGGAGCCCTAAGGCACAGAGGGCGTAAAATAAAATCATCATTAAAACTTAACTAATCCGCTAAAGCCCATAAAGGCCATAGACATTAACCCAGCGGTGACCATGGCAATGGCCGCGCCTTTAAAGGGCACAGGCACATCGGCACCGGCTAAGCGCTCGCGCATGGCTGCAAACAGCACCAAGACCAAGGAGAAGCCCACCGCGGCACCGAAGCCATAAACGGCCGACTCGACAAAACTGTGCTGCTCTTTGATATTTAACAAGGCCACACCTAGCACCGCACAGTTGGTGGTGATGAGCGGCAAGAAGATACCCAGCAAGCGGTAAAGTGTGGGGGAGGTTTTTTGCACCACCATTTCGGTAAATTGCACCACCACGGCGATCACCAAGATAAAGCTCATGGTACGCAAAAAGGTCAGCTCAAGAGGCAGCAGAATATATTGATTCACCAGGTAACTAGTGACGGACGCCAGAGTCAGTACAAAGGTGGTGGCCAGTGACATACCAACGGCAGTATCCAGTTTGCTGGACACGCCCATAAAGGGGCACAGACCCAAAAATTGTACTAATACGAAATTGTTGACCAACACGGTACTGACAAGCAGTAAAAGATATTCCGTCATAGGCACCCAAGAAGCTGAAAAGAACCGAACTATTATCCTTATTTCTCGGCCATTTCACAACCATTGCGATGGTTAATCGCGAGAGAGTGGCGGCCAAGACCGCCCTGTTCGTGCTTAGGCGGTTTTGGCGTCGGAGCTGCCGCGGATCACCAGGCTTGGGGTGAAGATGCGAGTGATGTCTTTATCCTGATTGCGTGCGCCTCGGGTTTTACTGAACAAGAGTCGCGCCGCATGCTGGGAGATCTCGTCATTATTCTGATGAGCTGTGGTCAACTTGGGCCAGGTCTGCTTGGAGAAGGGTGAGTCCTCAAAGCCGGTGATAGCCAGTTCGCCAGGGATGGCAATATTCATCAGGCGGGCTGCAAACAAGGCGCCGGCGGCGATTTCATCGTTACCGCCCATCACGGCGGTGATGCCAAGGGCATTGTCGTTTTTGAGCAGTTCCTTAGCACCTTTTACGCCAGACTCAAAAGAATAGTCGCCGTGGTAGAGCAGGGCTTTGCTGGCCTGAATCTGATTGTCTGCCAGAGCTTGTTGATAGCCGGCCAAACGCTCGGTGGTGGACTTGTGTCCCTGATCACCGCAAATAAAGGCGATGTTTTTATGGCCAAGCTGCAACAGGTGAGAGGTGATCTCGTAGGCCGCCGCATAGTCATTCACATAAATACAGGCGCTGTTGTCCTTGTTATCGCCGCGACCTGAGAGAATGCGCACTTAATGCATATTCATTTCATCGAGTTCATCGATAAGGTCTTGTTGTTCCGACAAAGGCGGGGTGAGCACCAGTCCGGCAATACGGGAGCGGCGGATCATGGTTTTCAGTTCGGTTTTCATATCGCTGTCGGCGTAGCTGCAGGGATGGATCACCAGCTCATAGCCTTCCTGACGGCAGCGCGACAAAACACCGTTTTGCATGTCGATTACATAGTAGGCGTTGGGTTGTCATACACTAACCCTATGGCATAGGAGGAAGTACCGGCCAGGTTGGGCTGGTAATTGAGTTCTTTTACCGCGGCCATGACCTGATCATGGGTTTTTTGCGCACCGATGGCTCGTTATTGATTACCCGCGAAACCGTTTTCATTGACACCCCGGCCAGTTTCGCAACGTCATTGATGGTTACTTTCATGATCGTTTCTTATTATTTTGCCAGCGTTTGGCGGTGCCTGTATTTAGTGACCTAGATGGTACTGTACACAGTAGAGAATCAAGTAAAGCCAAGGCCGATTCGCTTTCTAGTTTTGCCAGTTCCCACTTGCTGTTTCCAAAGAAAAATGACGCTAGGTCAAGTTTTCATTGAGTGTATCTAAAGTTCTAAATAATTAAGGCGTGTTGATCTTTCGTGACTAGTTTTTGAGCGGCATGGTAAAGGGTTATAATTTGCTTCGCCAAAAGTAAAAAAACAACTCAATACCATGCCGAGACTAATGCTAACTGATAAGCGGTGGCAAAAGCTACTTCAACTAATGAAGAGTACAGGCCGCATTTACAATAAACCAGAACACAGAATGACGTTTGAAGGGATACTCTTTCGGCTGAGAACAGGAATTCCGTGGCGTGATTTACCCACAGAATTTGGCAGTTGGAGCGCCGTT